>CAZYSH010000001.1:0-33143 GCA_964650035.1 uncultured Candidatus Saccharibacteria bacterium
GCGCGCTTACTCTTTTCATGATTTAGCCACACATTTTGATTTTTTTTTGTTTTTGGAGGTGTCCCCTTTGTATCTCATCACGGGCTGTTTATGGTCTATCAAATGTATGGGTTTGGCGTCGGACTCCCAACAATGTGGGTTGTCCGACTCCTAACACCCAATTCTGAGACCGTACCTTGAATTATTGTTTCATTTTTTTGCCAATTATGATACAATTAAGCCATACTAAATGATACAATTAATTTTAAATAATTGTGGATAAATTAACTAAAAGACAATCAAATATTTTGGAGTTTATAAAGAAATCGGGCAGAGCCGGTAATCAGGAAATCAAAGAATATTTAAGAAATGTCTCCCGCATTACTATTGTTCGGGACCTGAATTTCCTTTTGGATAATGGTTTGATTGAGCAAAAAGGCAAAGGAAGAGGCGTTTTTTACGAAGAAAAAGCAAAAAATGGCTTTTTGCGATATATTGATATTGACAGATATTTTGAAAAGGAGGCGGCTCAAAGAGAATTAAAGTTCAAATCTTTTAATTTTGATATTTTTAAAAATATTGAGGATGTTTTTACTTATAAGGAAGTCAAGGAACTTCAGGGTCTTAATAAGCAGTATTACGCTCGGATCAGAAAGTTGTCTAAGAGTGCTTTGAAAAAGGAATTTGAAAGGTTAACAATTGAATTAAGCTGGAAATCGTCAAGAATTGAAGGCAATACTTATTCATTGATTGATACTGAAGTTTTGATTAAGGAAAACAAAGAGGCAATTGGCCATAAAAAGGAAGAAGCGATTATGATTTTAAATCATAAGAAAGCTCTGGATTATATTTCTGACAAGCGCAGCGATTTCAAAAAAATAACGGTTACGAAAATCGGAAGCATTCACGATTTGATAATAGATAGATTAGGCATAGAGAGGGGTTTGCGCAAAAACCCTGTTAGGATTATCGGAACTGAATATCTGCCTTTGGATAATCAACATCAAATTAGAGAAGCGATTGGGAAAGCCGTTAAGGTGATAAATAAATTGTCAGATCCTTTTTCCAAGGCCTTTTTTGCTATTGTAATAATTTCATATATTCAACCATTTGTTGACGGAAACAAAAGAACAGCCCGTTTATTGGGCAACGCTTTGTTAATGGCTGATAATGTTTGCCCTCTTTCTTTTAGAAGCGTTGATGAAGCTGAATACAAGAAATCACTTATTATTTTCTACGAGCAGAATAGTTTAAGGGCTTTTAAAGAATTGTTCGTTGAACAGTTTAAATTCGCTGTTGATAATTATTTTTAATCCGAGGTTCAACCTCGGATTAAAGATTCAACCTTAATTTAATTCTCAGGTTCAACCTCTATATTAAATTGAAAAAATATTTGGGATTTGGTATAATTAAAAAAGATTTGGAAGAAATTAAAGGTCGAAACAAAATAAAACAAATCATTAACAATTCACTCTGGAAGAGGTAAGAAGAATTCAGGAGGACAAAGGGTTAGGGGTTCAGTCCTTAACTTATTGGGGGTACAGCTCTCAACCCTCCCGGAGGTCTTTGTAGGCCCTTGCGGCTTAAGAGTAAGCCCTAAAGGCCTAAAGAATTTTTAAGGGTTGCAAGTCCTTAAGGGTTCCATATTTATTCTGTGATTCTTAACTGCGAACAGAGTGATAAAAAAATATGAGAAAAATAATTAATTTTTTGATTAAATTTCCAATTTACGCGCTTGTTTTTCTAATGCCTCTTTTTTGGCTGCCTTGGACAATTGAGGCCTATGAGTTTAACAAGCAGTATCTATTATTCTTTTTAGTTTGCCTGGGTTTTGTCGCCTGGCTGGCTAAATTGACAATTATCCGCAAGAAATTTTATTTCCGCCGCACCGCTTTGGACGTTTGGATTTTGCTTTTTATGGTGGTAACGATTTTTAGCGCTGTTTTTTCAATTGACACTTTGAGTTCTTGGTTTGGTTTTTACGGCCGCTTTTCTGATTCGGTTATCGGGCTCCTGTCTTTAATGGTTATGTATTTTTTGGTGGTTAATAATATGAAAGCAATTAGGAGCGGAAGCAGGGGAGTATTGGCTAAAACAACTTGGGGAGTATCGCTGAAAAAGATTTACGGGCTGTTTATGCTGTCTAGCTGGCTTGTCTTGATTATTGCCTATTTATCTGTTTTTAACATCTGGAGCAAAATAGGGGATTTACCCCAGTTGATGTATCTCCGTTCTTTTAATCCAGTGAGCGGTTCTTTGGAGGGTCTGGCTATCTTCCTGGTTATGGTTATAAGTTTGATCATCGGTTTAATTTTAAGCCAGCCCTTGCCGGAAAAAAAGATTAAGACCTATTTAGGCGTTGAAGTTGAGCAAAAAGGGCTTTTTAGTCACTTAAAGAAGCTCATTGGCAATTCAGGCATGGGCTTAAAATTGTTGTTTTTGTTATTCTCTTTGGTTTTGCTGGTTCTGATTAATTTTTCCGGCGCCTGGTTCGTTTTAGGCATAACCATGTTTATTTTACTGGTCATGGCTTTTTGGACGCGCTTATTCAGAGACAGAGTTAATTTGCTGACTTTTCCGATTGTTTTGTTGATTATCGCCGCTTTCTTCTGGTTTGGTTTGCCGGCTAAAATCGGTTTTATGGATGATTTGGACAGATTAGCGCCTTTGCCAAAGGAATTAACAGTTAGTTCTGATGTAAATCGGCTCGTTGTTTGGAAAAGTTTGAAAGATTATCCGGTCTTAGGGTCTGGCCCGGGCACTTATTTGGCAAATTTTGTTAAATTCAAGCCAATTGAGTTTAATAGCGGGCAATATTGGAATATACGGTTTGACAGGGGTTCTAGTCATATTATGGAAATGATTGGTTCAATTGGTATTCTTGGGATTTTGTCATATATTATGATTTTGGGCGTATTTTTACTAATTGGTTTGGTGTTTTTAAGTAGAAAGCGATTAAAGGCTATGATTGGCAGTTATCCGATATCGGATAAGCGCCATCCGATATCAGTTTTCCCCATAATTTTGGCTTGGTTATCGCTTTTAACGGCTCAATTCGTATATCCGCAAAATAGTGTCTTATCGTTTTACTTTTGGCTCTTTATGGGCTTGGGAGTAGTGGTTTGGCAGGGTGTTCAGAACCGTCCTTTTAGAAAAATCAGCTTTTCTTTTGAAAGGATGCCTGAAATTGGCCTGGTTTTGAACGTGGTTTTGTTGATTTTAGTCTTTACCGCGCTTGGTTTCTTTTATTTAGGCGGCCGCTTTTATTACGCCGATGTTAACTTCCTAAAACCGGTGGAAACCGGCGAGGAATTAGTGGCTAAAGTGGAAAAAAGCGTGATTTTGAACAATTATCGGGAAAATTACCGCCGAACTCTTTCCCAGGCCTATTTGATTGTTGCTTGGCAAGAGGCGAATAAACCGGAAGAGGAGCAAAATATCCAGCTTTTACAGGCCTTGGCCGCCGGTTCTATTCAGCAGGCACGTTTAGCTGTTTCTTTAAGTCCTAATTCAGTGTTTGCTTGGGAAAATTTAGGGGCGATTTATCGGGACGCGCGCGGTTTGGTTGGCGGAACTCTGCCCTTTGCCCTGGAGGCGTTTGCTAAGGCGACTGAATTAGAGCCGAATAATCCGCTTTTTTTCCGCGAGCGCTGTCGGTTAAACTTAATTAGTGAAGAAAAGGACTGGGATGAGACCATTGGCTATTGCCAACGAGCGCTTGAATTAAAAGATAATTATCTTGACGCCCATATTCAGTTGGCTTTGGTTTATGAGCAGAAAGGCGATTTAGAAGAGGCCTTAAAGAAAATGGAAAGTGTTTTAGAAAAGTTAAGGGGAGTTAGTTTCCAGCGCGGTTCTGATTTTGCCGGAGCAGCCACTGAAATCTACTTTCAGACCGGCCGCTTGTACTTTAATTTGGAACGGTCTGACCAGGCGATTTCTATGTTTGAGCAAGCCGTGATTATTACGCCCCAGTACGCTAATGCCCGTTATGCTTTGGCTCTTTCTTATGAGGTGGCTGGCCGCAAGGAAGATGCTTTGATTCAATACCAGATTTTAGGCCAGATGCTGCCTAATGACGAGAATATTAAAGCCAAAATCCAGCAGTTAAGCGCGCCTCCGGCGCCTGCGCCAGTCCCAGCCCCAGCGGAATAGTTAGCTGTTTTAAGGTACGCTGTTTTAAGGTACGGCCTCAAAATTACTACCCTTTGCAAAGGGTAGTAATTTTGAGGCCGTACCTTAACTGTGATCGAACCTACTTACCCGAGGTTCAACCTCTCTTGACGCTTGACTTTTTTTTGACTTTGTATATACTAAAAGTATTGTAGCTTCAAGGGTATTTTATTATAGATACTTTTTACTGTTAGAACAAAATTAAATACAAGACAACCCCTTCTTTTAAAATAAAGGGGAGGGTTTGTTTTTATGTATTGTTTTATATTTGGAAGCCTGGCTTCCAAATAATTTCTAAATTTATCAACTATGACTAAGAAGTCCTATTTAAATTATGAGCTCCCGGACCTGATTGAAATTCAAAAAAAATCTTATCAATGGTTTTGGGAAAAAGGTTTGCGAGAACTTCTTGATGAATTTTCACCTATTAGTCCCTGGGGAAATAAAGATTTAGAGCTGTACTTTTTAGATTATCATTTAGAGGAGCCGAAATACAATGAAATAGAGGCCAAGGCCCATAATATTTCTTATGAGGCGCCTTTATATTGCCGGGTTAAGTTAGTTAATCGTAAAACCGAAGAAGAAAAGGAGCAGGATATCTTTTTAGGCGATTTTCCTTTAATGACTCGACGAGGCACCTTTATTGTTAACGCTGTAGAAAGAGTGGTTATTTCCCAGTTGATTAGGTCAGCTGGGGTTTTTTTTACTTCTCAAGTTTCAAAGGGAGAACATTTTTTTGGCACTAAGGTAATTCCCAACAGAGGAGCTTGGTTGGAATTTGAAACTGATTCCGACAAGTCAATCAGCGTTAAAATTGACCGCAAAAGAAAAGCGCCGGTTACTGCGGTTTTGCGGGCTTTTTACGCTATGGATGCCAAGAATAATAAAGAAAAAGAAATCTCTAATGAGCAAATTAAAAAACTTTTTGCCGCTTTTAGCAAAGGCGAGGTTGACTATATTGAAAAGACCTTGGAAAAAGACGTGGCTAAAACAGCCGGTCAGTCATTTGTTGAAATTTATAAGCGGATTCGCCCCGGCGATTTGGCGACTGAAGACAATGCCCAGAGTTTTATTGAGGCGATGTTTTCTTTTGAACGGTATGACTTGGGCGAAGTTGGCCGTTGGAAAATGAACCAGCGTTTAGCCGATGTCATGGCGAGCGGAGCGAATCGCGCAAAAGTTAGGAGTGCTAAAGTTGGGAGTGCAACTCCCAACAAGTTGGGAGTTGCACTCCCAAACAACAATAACGACAATAATGAAGACCGAGTGCTTCATTTTGATGATTTAGTCGCTATTATCAAAGAAATTATTAAGTTGAATGATAATCCGTTGGCTAAGTCGGACGATATTGACCATTTGGCCAATCGTCGGGTTAAATCCCTGGGAGAATTATTGCAGAATAAATTAAGGGTCGGCATGGCTCGGACCGAAAGGATTATTCGAGACCGCATGTCCACTTTAGAGCCGCATGATTTAGCGCCCGGGCAATTGATTAACGCCAGGCCTTTTATGGCTTCAGTCAAAGAGTTTTTTACCGCTTCCCAGCTTTCTCAATTTATGGACCAGCATAATCCTTTGGCCGAATTAGAGCATAAAAGGCGTTTATCAGCTATGGGACCGGGCGGTTTGACCAGAGAGCGGGCCGGTTTTGAAGTGCGGGATGTTCATTCCAGCCACTATGGCCGAATTTGTCCGATTGAAACGCCTGAAGGCCCCAATATCGGCTTGGTCGGACACTTGGCTTCTTGCGCCCGTTTGAATGAATACGGTTTTATTGAGACGCCTTATCGGGTGGTTAAAAACGGCCGTTTGACCAAGGAAATTGTTTATCTGAACGCGGCTGAAGAAGAGAAATATAATATTGCCCATGCCGGCGTGGCCATTGATAATAAAGGCAATCTTTTAGATAAAGAGGTTGAGGCCCGAGTCCACAGCGAGCCGAGTACGGTTAGTCGGAGTAAGGTTAACTTTATAGATGTTTTACCCCAACAGCCCATTAGCGTGGCTACCGCTTTAATTCCTTTTTTGGAGAATGATGACAGTAACCGGGCTTTAATGGGTTCAAATATGCAGCGTCAGGCGGTGGCTTGCATTAAGCCGCAGGCACCTTTGGTCGGTACCGGCATGGAAGCGCGGGCGGCCAAGGACTCCGGCCAGGTGGTGGTAGCTGAAGAAGATGGAGTGGTCAAGCGGGTTGACGCCAATGAGATTGCGGTTAGGACTCGTCGGCCGATTAAGGTTGATGTTTTTGCCGCAGCCGGTTTTAAGAATAGTTCCAAGAAAAAAGTTAATTTAAGGGCTTATCCGCTTCGTTCTTTTGTTCGGACCAACCAATATACTTCCATTTGCCAACGGCCTTTGGTTAAAAAAGGCCAGCGGGTGAAAAAAGGAGATATTTTGGCTGACGGAGCGGCCACTGATAACGGCCGTTTGGCTTTAGGTCAGAACTTGTTGGTCGCTTTCATGTCTTTGCGAGGCAATAATTTTGAGGACGCTATTATTCTTTCGGAAAGATTGGTTAAAGACGACCGTTTTACTTCAGTTCATATTGAAAGTTTTGATTGCGATGTTAGAGAAACTAAATTAGGCCCGGAGCAGACCACTCCTGATATTCCTAATGTGGGCGAGGAGCGGCTTAGGGATTTAGACGAAGAGGGAATTGTCCGAATTGGCGCTGAAGTGGGCCCTAATGATATTTTGGTTGGCAAAATTTCGCCTAAAGGAGAGACCGATTTAACAGCTGAAGAGCGGCTCTTGCAGGCGATTTTCGGCGAGAAGGCGCGCGATGTCAAAGATAGTTCCAAGCGGATGCCTCACGGCAAAAGAGGTCGGGTGGTTGGCATTCAGATTTTTTCTCGGGAAAAGGGCGATAAATTATCAGCTGGAGTAATTCAAAGCATTCATGTGGAAGTGGCTCAATTGCGCAAAATTTCAGTGGGCGACAAATTGGCCGGCCGACACGGTAACAAAGGAGTAATTGCCAAAATTTTGCCGGAACAGGATATGCCTTATTTGGCTGACGGTACGCCGGTTGATGTTGTTTTAAATCCTTTGGGCGTTGCTTCTCGGATGAATATCGGCCAGATTTTAGAAACTCATCTTGGCTGGGCGGCCGGCACTTTGGGGCGCGCCGCGATTAGCCCGTCTTTGGCCGGAATCAGCGAAGAAGATATTAAGGCGGAGTTGAAAAAAGCCGGCTTGCCGGAAACCGGCAAAGTTATTTTATATGATGGCCGCAACGGCGAGCCGTTTGAACAACCGATTACTGTCGGCTATATTTACGTAATGAAATTATTGCATTTGGTTGAGGATAAAATCCATATGCGTTCGGTTGGCTCTTATTCTTTGATTACCCAGCAACCGTTAGGCGGCAAAGCCCAATTTGGCGGCCAGCGGTTCGGAGAAATGGAAGTTTGGGCTTTGGAAGGTTACGGAGCCGCTTATAGTTTGCAGGAAATGTTGACTTTTAAATCGGATGATGTTGCCGGCCGGGCCAATGCTTATGATTCAATTATTCGGGGCAAAAAGATTCAGGCGCCTAATATTCCGGCTTCTTTTAATGTTTTAATGAATGAATTAAGAGTCTTGGGCCTTAATGTGGAATTAGTGGAGAAGTAGATTTTAGTAAGATTAAGGTTCGTTAAATTTGGAGGTACGACCTCCAAATATTTAAATATTTAGAGGTCGTACCTCCAAATTTAATTCCAAAAATATGGGGGGTAGAAAAATACAATTTGCAAATGATTATTATTACCATATTTACAATAGGGGCGTAGATAAGCGCAAGATTTTCTTAAATGATTTTGATTATATTAGATTTTTAGAGAGTTTAAGAGATTTTAATGACATTGAATCAGTTGGCGGAATTTATTTAAAAAAGATAAGAGATAGAAGATTTGGAGGTACGACCTCCAAAAAAGAGCCGTTGGTGAGAATTTTGTGTTATTGTTTAATGCCGAATCACTATCATTTTTTATTAGAGCAATTAGAAAATAATGGTATCACAGGATTTATGAGGCGGATCGGCACTGGTTATTCAAGATATTTTAACGACAAATACGAAAGGAGCGGCACTTTATTTGAGAGTCGTTTTCAGGCGGTATTAGTTGAACGAAATGAACAATTAGAACATCTTTTACGATACATTCATTTAAATCCTTTAGATGTATTAGAACCAAATTGGCGAGAAAGCGGAATAAAAGATGTGAATAAAGCAGAGAAATTTTTAGAAAAATATCGTTGGTCAAGTCATTTAGCCTATATTTCAGACCGACCCTCGAAAATTATTGATAAAGGTATTTTTAAAGAATTATTTAAAAGCAAAGAAGAGTATCAAGGTTTTTTAGAAGATTGGATAGTCAAAGATTTATCGTATTTAGAGGATTTAGTTTTAGAATAGAATTTTAGGGGAGTTTATTTGGAGGTCGTACCTCCAAATATCTGGAAATATTTGGAGGTACGACCTCCAAATAAACCTCTAAATAAAATTATGTCAAATACAACAAAGGTATCGGATTTTAAATCAATTATTCTTAAGCTGGCCAGTCCGGACGATATTTTGGATTGGTCTCATGGAGAAGTAACCAAGCCGGAAACGATTAATTATCGGACTCAACGGGCGGAAAAAGACGGTTTATTCTGCGAAAAGATTTTCGGTCCGGAAAAGGATTGGGAATGTTATTGCGGTAAATACCGTCGCATTCGCTATAAGGGGGTTGTTTGCGATAAATGCGGCGTAGAAGTGGCGCGGTCAATTGTTCGCCGGGAGCGCATAGGCCATATTGAGCTGGCTGTGCCGGTTTCCCATATCTGGTTTTTGCGGGGTATTCCTTCTAAAATGGGCTTGACTTTGGATTGTTCCATCCAGGGTTTGGAAAAAGTTGTTTATTTTGCCGGATATATTGTTACCAAAATCAGCGAGGCGGAAAGGAAGAAAGTGATTGAGGATATTAAGAAGGAATATAAGGTCAAATCAAAAGGTAAAAAGCGGGAAGGAAGCAAAAAATTGGAAAAATTGACAACCGCGGAAAAATTGTCTTTAAAAGAACAGCGCGACATAGCGCTTCGGCAGGTTCGTTCTCTTGAGCTCCATCAAATTCTTTCCGAGATTGATTATCGCGACTTGAGCATCAAATATGGTCAGGTTTTTGAGGCGGGAACCGGGGCGGAAACATTGAGAAATATTTTTAGCCAAGTTAATTTAGAGAGATTAGCCAAAGAATTAAGCAAGCAGGCCAAAACGGCTAGTCCGGCGATTAAGCAGAAAATTTTAAAACGCCTGCGTTTAATCGAGGGGATGATTCGGTCTAAGATTCGTCCGGAATGGATGTTTTTGACTATTTTGCCGGTTTTGCCGCCCGATTTGCGGCCGATGGTTCAATTGGACGGCGGTCGTTACGCCACTTCTGACGTTAATGATTTGTATCGTCGGGTCATCAATCGCAATAATCGGTTAAAACGTTTAATTGAATTAAACGCGCCGGAAGTAATTTGTCGCAATGAGAAACGAATGCTTCAAGAGGCGGTTGACGCTTTAATTGATAATAGTTCCCGCCGCGGCCAAGTTATGGTTGCCGCTTCCACCGGCCAGAAAAGAGTTCTTAAATCATTGGCTGATATCCTTAAAGGCAAGCAGGGCCGCTTTCGACAAAACTTATTGGGTAAACGAGTTGATTATTCCGGTCGTTCGGTGATTGTGGTCGGGCCGGAGCTGAAAATCCATCAGTGTGGCTTGCCTAAATATATGGCTTTGGAATTGTTTAAGCCGTTCGTGATTAATAAATTAGTGGAGCAGGGTCTGGCTCATAATGTTCGGGGAGCTGGCCGGTTAATTGAGGAAGAGATTAACGAAGTTTGGAGTATTTTAGAAGAAGTAACCAAAGATAGATGTGTCTTTTTGAATCGGGCGCCTACTTTACACCGTTTGGGCATTCAGGCCTTTCATCCAGTCTTGGTTGAAGGGAGCGCTATTCGATTACATCCTTTGGTTTGCCGCGCTTTTAACGCTGATTTTGACGGCGACCAGATGGCGGTTCATTTGCCTTTAAGCGAGGAAGCTCAAACTGAAGCTAAAGAAATAATGCTTTCGGCTAATAATCTTTTGAAGCCGGCCACGGGCGAACCGGTTGCTATTCCAACTCAAGATATGGTCTTAGGCTGCTACTGGATGACCCGGATTGAGGACGGCTTGCCGGGCGAGGGTAAGATTTTTGCCGACCGAGAAGAAGCGCTTTTGGCTAAGACATTTGGTTATGTTCATTTAAAAGCGAGGATTAAGGTGCGAATGCCGGAGTATGCCGGAAAACAAAGTCATTTTAAAGGAACGAAAGAGACCGAAAAATCTGTGATAGATTCTTCACCTGCGGCTCAGAATGACAAAGAAGCGGCTCAGAATGATAACTTGATTGAGACCTCGGTCGGTCGAATATATTTTAACTATGCCTTGCCCGAAGGCATGGGCTACATCAACCAAACTATGAAGTCAAAGGATTTGCGGAGATTGGTTTCAGAGATTATTGATAAGTTTGGCGTTGGTCAGGCGGCTGTAATTTTGGATAGAATTAAAAGAATGGGCTTTAAATACGCCAGCACTTCAGGAATTAGCTGGGGCATGGGCGATATTGAGGTACCTAAAGAAAAGAAACAATGGCTTAAAGAGGCCCATAAAAAATTAGACCAGATTCAAGAACAGTATAACAGCGGATTTTTAACAGACGCCGAACGGAAATCGCGGGTAATTGAGATTTGGCTTAGCACAACCAATAAAGTGGCTAAGCGAACGGCGGAAGTAATGAATCCTAAAGGCCCTATTTTTAATATCTTTGATTCAGGCGCTCGCGGTTCTTTGGGACAGTTGACTCAAATGAGCGGCATGAAAGGATTGACGATTAATCCGTCGGGCGAGATTATTGAGCTGCCTATTAGGAGTTCCTACAAAGAAGGTCTTAGCGTTTTGGAATACTTTATCTCTACTCATGGCGGCCGGAAAGGTATGGCTGATACCGCTTTAAAAACGGCTACGGCCGGCTATCTGACTCGTCGTTTGGTTGACGTTTGTCAAGATGTGGTTGTTCGGGAGGAAAATTGCGGCGATAAAAAAGGGATTTATGTCTATCGGGAAGACGAAGAGAATATGGGCAATTCTTTGGCCACCCGGATTACCGGTCGGATCGCTTTAGAAAAGATTGTTGCGCCTTTTCGTCATCCTGAGGGAGTGGTAACGACCGAAGGATCTGGAATAGATTCTTCGCCTGCGGCTCAGAATGACAAAGAAGCGGCTCAGAATGACAAAGGGAAGATTCAGAATAAAAAGAGTAAGGAGGAGGTTCTGGTTAAATCGGGTCAGCTAATTGATAAAGAGGCCGCTCAAAGAATAGACGAGGCGGGAATTGATAAAGTTAAAGTCAGGTCAGTTATTTCGTGTCAGTCGTTGAATGGAATTTGCCAGAAGTGTTACGGTTATGATTTAGGCAGAAACGAATTAATTAAATTGGGCGAGGCAGTGGGGATTGTTACCGCTCAAGCGATCGGCGAACCGGGCACTCAGTTGACTTTGCGGACTTTCCATACCGGCGGCGTGGCCGGCGGCGAGGATATTACTCAAGGTCTGCCCCGGGTGGAGGAAATTTTTGAAGCCCGTCTGCCTAAAGGCAAGGCTGTTGTCTCTGAAGTTGACGGTCGGGTTGAAGATATAGTGGAACGTAACGGGAATAAGATTATTCAGATAGAAGCTAATGTTATGGCAAGCGAAGCGAAGCAATCTCGTAAAAAGAGCGGGATTGCCGCGTCGGTCGCCTCAGGAGACCTTCCTCGCAATGACAAAAGAAAGAATAAGATGATTGAATATAGTTTTCCAACAGGAACGGTTTTGCGGGTGGAAAAGGGCGACCTGGTGGGCAAGGGCCAACAGTTTAACGATGGAAGCATTGATTTGAAAGAACTTTATGAAGCGGCCGGTCAAGAGACGGTTCAGCGATATATTATCAGAGAGGTGCAGAAAATTTATACTTTTGCCGGTGAAAATATCAATGATAAACATATTGAAATGATTATTCGGCAGATGTTTTCCCGTTTGAAAATAAAGAGCGCGGGCGACACCAAGTTTTTGCCCGACCAGATAGTTGAATGGGCTCGTTTTAAAAAGGAGAATAATAAGATAGCTAAGAAGAGCGGCCAGCCGGCTGTAGCCCAGACCTTATTAATGGGTGTGACTAAGGTTTCTTTGACTACGGAAAGTTTTCTTTCAGCCGCTTCTTTTATTGAAACAACCAGGGTTTTAATTGATGCGGCTATTGCCGGCAAAAAAGACGGACTCAAGGGATTGAAAGAAAATGTAATTATTGGTAAACTGATACCAGCAGGGACTGGGTATGTGAAATAGGAGATTTGGGGTCAAGGACGTTCCTTAAAATGACGTCCTTGGCACAAGGACGTCATTTTAAGGAACGTCCTTGAATTAGTCCCTGAACTCTAAACTTTTTAAAAATGACATGCCTAAAAAGAGCAAGAAAAAGAAAATCCCGAGGAAGAAGCTAAAAGCCAAGAAGTCAACCTTGCATTCTGAAACTAAAAGGGGAATCTTGGCTGTAATTTCTTTTACTTTGGCTGTTTTGAGCTTTTTGAGTTTTTTTAACGGAGCAGGGACATTTGGCCAACATTTTCTTAAAATCAGCCAGCTGCTTTTTGGCAAAGGTTATTTTCTTATCCCGATTAGTTTTGTTTTAATCGGCCTGGCAATTTTAGCGCCTCGTTTTAATTTAGCCAAAGGCAAAAAACCGGTTTATTGGACCATTTTTGCGGGGATGACTCTTTTTATTTTCAGTATTTTGGGAATTTTTTACGTACTCGGCAACGAAGTTGAGAGCGGCGGTTATCTTGGTTTAATAGTTGGCCAACCCTTATTCATTTTTCTTGGTTTTTGGGCCAGTTTAATAGTTTTATTGGCTCTTTTAATAATTTCTTTTTTAGTTGTTTTTAATGTTTCTTTAATCCCAGTCAGGAAAGAAGAGAAAGAGCCGGTCATTTCTTCTCAAGAAGATGGCGTTCCTCAATCTAAAGAGAAAAAAATGGGTTTGTGGGGTAAAATAAAAGAAAAGGCCCAAGAGGAAATTAAGCGGGGCAAAGAGAAAAAAGAGCAAATTTTATCAGAAGGCGATCATTTTGTCGGACAGGGGACCTCCCGAGAAAAAACCGCCTCGGCCGCGGTTTTGACTAAAGTTAAACCGACTGGAACAGCAGCCGCTTTGGCTAAAAAGAAAAGCGATTTTCAATTGCCACCTTTGAATTATCTGGAAAAAGACAGGGGCCAGCCCACCAGCGGCGATATTAAGGCTAATATTAATGTAATTAGGCGGACTTTGGAGGATTTCGGCATTGAGGTGGAAATGGCTGAAGTTAATGTTGGGCCAACCGTTACTCAATATACTTTGCGGCCGGCTCAAGGGATTAAGTTAGCCAAGATTATCGCTTTGCAGAACGATTTGGCTTTGGCTTTAGCCGCGCATCCCTTGCGAATTGAGGCGCCTATTCCGGGGCGTTCTCTGGTTGGTATTGAGATTCCCAATCGTTCTATGGTTATGGTTCGGTTAAGGGCCCTTTTGGAGAGGCCGGCTTTTCAGGAATCAGCCGGCAATTTAACTTTTGCTTTAGGACGGGATGTGGCTGGTAATCCGATTTTTGCCGAGTTGTCTCAAATGCCTCATTTATTGGTGGCCGGGGCAACCGGAACGGGGAAAACCATTGCTTTAAATAATGTTGTTGTCAGCTTGCTTTACCGCAATACGCCGGATAATATGAAGTTGATTATGATTGACCCCAAAAGAGTGGAACTGACTGCTTATAATTCCATTCCTCATTTGCTGACTCCGGTGATTGTCCAGCCCGATAAAGCGATCGGCGCTTTGCGTTGGGCGGTTAGCGAGATGGAACGGCGTTTTAAGATTTTGCAGGAAGTTGGCCGACGCGATATTGAAAGTTATATTAATTGGCTGAACCGCAACCTGGATAAGAATAAAGATTTTGAAGCTGAAAATTTGCCTTATCTGGTGATAGTGATTGATGAATTGGCTGATTTAATGTCTACTTTTGGTCGGGAAGTGGAGGCGGTTATTGTTCGGTTGGCTCAAATGGCCCGGGCGGTTGGCATTCATTTGATTGTTTCAACCCAGCGTCCGTCCGTGGAAGTGATTACTGGTTTAATCAAGGCCAATATCACTTCGCGTATGGCTTTTCAGGTGGCTTCTCAAGTTGATTCTCGGACTATTCTGGATATGGCCGGCGCGGAAAAATTATTGGGCAATGGCGATATGCTTTTCTTGGCCGGCAATTCAGCTAAGCCGCGCCGCATCCAGGGCGCCTATATTTCCGAAAAAGAAATCAAAAAAATAACCGACCATCTTAAATCAGTCGGCCAGCCGGATTACCTGGACGAGATGGCCGGCAGCGGCAGTTCAGCTACTCGTTTTGAGAGCGGCGCCGGATTTAATGTCAGGAGCGGAGAAGACGAAGATGAATTGTTGGGCGAAGCAAGAGATGTGGTTATTCAGGCGGGCAAGGCATCGGCTTCTTTGTTGCAGCGCCGTTTAAGGGTGGGTTACGCTCGAGCCGCCCGGTTGCTGGATGTTTTGGAAGAACAGGGTGTGGTTGGTCCGGCTGACGGAGCTAGGCCAAGGGAGGTTTTTATTGACCAAGGCGCGGAAATGGAGATAGAATGATGTTGGAGTTATTTGACGAGATCCAAGGGTAGTAATTTCAAGGTACGGCCTCAAAATTACTACCCTTTGCAAAGGGTAGTAATTTTGAGGCCGTACCTTGAAATTACTACCCTTGAAGTTAGGAGTGCAACTCCTAAATTTAATTCCAACTCCTAATTATTATGGCTAAGAAAAAAGAAACGGAGGGCAAAGATAATAAAATTAAATTATTGGAAGCCACGGTTGATGAAATTAGGGGGCGTTTTGGCGACGGTTCAATTATGAAGTTAGGGGAGGCGCGTCATGTTGATGTAGGCGCTATTCCCACCGGAGCTGTTTCTTTAGATTTGGCTTTAGGCATAGGCGGCATTCCTAAAGGTCGGATTATTGAGGTTTACGGTCCTGAATCATCCGGCAAAACCACTTTAGCTTTGCACATAGTCGCTGAAGCCCAAAAAAGAGGCGGCTTAGCGGCTTTTATTGACGCGGAACACGCTTTGGACCCGGAATACGCCAAGCGGCTGGGCGTTAAAATTAATGATTTGTTAATTTCTCAGCCCGATACTGGCGAGCAGGCCTTGGAGATTTTAGAAAGCTTGGTTAAGTCAAGCGTAGTTGATGTGGTAGTAATTGATTCAGTAGCCGCTTTGACACCGCGCGTGGAAATTGAAGGGGAAATGGGCCAGCAGCATATTGGTCTGCAGGCGCGTTTAATGAGCCAGGCGCTGCGCAAACTGACCGCTATTACCGCCAAGAGTGATACAGCAATAATTTTTGTCAACCAAATTAGAATGAAAATCGGAATTATGTTCGGCAACCCGGAAGAAACGCCGGGAGGCAAGGCCTTGAAATTTTATTCTTCGGTCAGGGTAGACTTGCGTCGTTCAGCTCAAATTAAGCAAGGAGATCAAATTATTGGCAATCGGATTAGAGCCAAAGTGGTTAAGAATAAGGTAGCGCCGCCTTTTCGACAAGCGGAATTTGATATTTTTTACAACGAAGGCATTTCCCGGTTGGGAGATATTTTAAATACAGGAGTTAAATTCGGAGTGGTTAACCGTTCCGGTTCATGGTTTAATTATCAGGGGGAAAAATTAGGTCAGGGCATAGAAGGCGCTAAGAATTATCTCAAAGAAAATCCTAAAATAGCTGTTGCTATTGTCAAGGAAACAAAAAAAGCTGTCCGAGAACAGCAGAGTTGAGAAGAAATAATCCGAGGTTGGTTGATCCGAGGTTGAACCTGAAAACTACGAACCTCTGCAGAGGTTCGTAGTTTTCAGGTTCAACCTCTAAACAGTGCTGAAGTTCAACCTCTAGACAAACCTCTAGACAAACCTCTAGACATTTAGTTTCTACTTTCAACCTCCTCTTATTTTCTAGTAAACGGCAAAAGGCCCATAATCCGGGCTTTTTTTATTACCCGGGCCAGTTTCCTTTGATGTTTAGCGCAGGTTCCGGTTCGTCGGGGTGATATTATCTTGCCTTGATTAGAAATAAACCGACGCAATAATTCGGTATTTTGTTCATCAATTTCTTTAGTTTTTTGCTGGCAAAAGTGACAATCTTTCATAATAATTTTCCTAAAAGGTAAATAGAGGAGTTGGGAGTTGCACTCCCAACTTCAAGGTACGGCCTCAAAATTACTACCCTTTGCAAAGGGTAGTAATTTTGAGGCCGTACCTTGAAACGCGCTCCCAATTTCCATCTAAATTAGAAATTCTTTTAAAAGGGGATATCTTTTACGTCAACTTTATCTTTTTGAGATGGTTTTTCAGTTTCATCTTCAGTTTCTTTTAACGGTTCTTTAATTGGTTCTTCCGCCTCAATAACCGGGATTTCTTCTTGAGAGATCTTGTCCTTGGTTGGGGCGGGCTGGCTCGGATCTTGGCTTGGAGCTTGGCTGGCAGTTGTATCTGTTCTGGGCCCCATTTGCATACTTTCAGCAACGATTTCCGTCCAGTATTTTTTTTTGCCGTCTTGGTCCTGCCAAGAGCGGGTCTGAATGCGTCCTTCAATCAAAACAAGTCGTCCTTTATTAAGATAACGGGAGCAAATATCAGCCAATTTGCCAAAAGCAACAACATTATGAAATTCAGTCGCTTCTTGTCTATTACCTTCTTTGTCGTTCCAAATCCGGTTAGTGGCTATGGCAAAAGAGGCAACCGGTTGGCCTGAAGGAATAGTTCTTGTTTCTGGGTCTCGGGTGAGATTGCCAACAATAACTGCCTTGTTATAGTTCATAATAGTAGGTCATTCTGAGCGGCCATAGTCATTCTGAGCGTCAGCGAAGAATCTTTAGATTCCTCGTTTCACTCGGAATGACAGTTATGGGTCAAGAATGACAGTTATGAGTATTATTCGTTTAAAATTTCTTCTAATTTTTTATCTAAGTCTTCTATCTTAACTTTTGGTTTCTTTTCCATAGTTGGTTTTCTAACCGGGGGGATTTCTTTAGTTTTAGATTCAGTTGATTCCAAGGGAATAGGCGCAATTTTCTTTAGTTTTTCAATCGGTTCAATTTTTTCAACCATTTTACTGTAATCAATTGTTTCTTGAGTTGATTTAGCTGTTTTTTGGACGGTTATTAGATGACGAAGAAGCTCATCTTCCAGGTTTAAATGTTGATTAAGCGCTTCTATTATTTGGCTGGGCAGACAGGCATTTAGAATTAGATAAAAAACCTCTTCATATTTGTTAATCGGATAAGATGTTTTTTTTAAAATAGGGGTTGGATTTTCTTCCGATGAAAAAGAGCCTCCTTGATTTATAATCAGTTGTTTTACTTTTTGGATAGCTTTGTTTAGCGTTTCCTGATTAAAAGTAGGAGGGAAAAGCAAGGTTATTTGATATGGTTTTGTTTCTTCTGCCATTGTTTTTAGGGTAGCAGAGAGTTGGGTTCGGGTCAAGTTTTTGTTATTGAGGTTGAGCCCAATAAGTAACAGGGACTGTTACAAGTCATATCTTAAACTCTATCACATCGCCGTCTTGGACAGTATATTCTTTGCCTTCGGTTCGGAGCAGGCCTTTTTCCCGGGCTGCCTGCCAATTGCCAAGAGCTATTAATTTTTGCCAGTTAATTATTTCAGCCCGGATAAATTTTTCTTCAAAATCAGTATGAACTGCGCCGCCGGCTTTTGTAATAGGCAGGCCCTTTTTAAGGGTCCAGGCCCTGGTTTCTTGACCGCCTTTAATTGTGTAAAAAGTGATTAAATCTAATGCCTGATAGCAGGTTTTAATTAATTTGTTTAATTGAGAAGGGGATAATTCCAGCTCTTGAATTTCTTGAGGGGTAAGTTCCGAGGCCTCGGCTTCAGCTTGAAGGTCAAGGGACAAAATGCCATCTTTTGTTTTTGATTCAGAATGGCCGGAAATATTAAAGACATAAATCATAGGTTTAGCAGTAATTAAACCCAATTCTTTAATCAGGGGAGTTTGGAAGTCGGACTTCCAAATGTTTGGGAGTCCTTTTTCTAAATTTCCTTCCAGTGTTTTTTTGAGTTCCTCTAAGATATTTAATTCCTGAATTAGTTTTTTATCGTCTGAATGGACTTGTTTTTTGGTTTTGGCCAGCCGTTTGTTAACTGTTTCTAAATCTTTCATAATCAGTTCTGTCTTGATGATTTCTATATCTCTCTGGGGATTGATTTGACCTTCAATATGAGCGATTTTTTCATTAGTAAAATCTCTGACTATTTGGCAGATAGCGTCTGTTTCGCGAATATGAGCCAGGAATTGATTGCCCAGGCCCTCGCCTTGATGGGCGTTTTTAACTAAGCCGGCAATATCAACAAATTCAATTATTGTTGGAGTGGTTTTGGCTGGTTTTATTACTTGAGTAATTTTTTCTAAACGTTCATCTGGCACAGCGACCACGCCAACATTAGGATCAATTGTGCAAAAGGGATAATTAGAAATATCTACTGATTGTTTAGTCAGGGCTTTAAAGAGAGTGGATTTTCCTACGTTGGGCAGACCAACGATGCCTATTTTTAAAGGCATTTTATTCTTTCTTAAGTTTATCCTTATAAATCTCTTCTAATATTTCTAAAGATGCTTGAACTGATGGATTTTCAGTATTTTTCAATGTCAATCTATCTTTATATTTTTTATACAAAAAACCTAAAAATTCATCTCCCCAGGAAGGAGTGAATGTTATAACGCCCTCAAAATCAACAATAACTTGTTCATCTTTTTTAATTTCTTTCAAAGACGGCTTAAAAGCGGCCAATGCTTCTTTGCCAAATTGTCGGCTATTTAAGGTTGTGCCAAATTTTTTAAGGTATATAATCATATTATTAAAATCTAATTAATGCTAAACATCCTTGTAAGTAATTATTTGTTTGCTTAATACTTAAATAAGTTTTACTCCTATTAATTTTAAGCGCTGCATCGCCAGTCAAAAAAAGCAAATGCATATTATTTTTAGCAACTACGTTTTTGACAAATTTTAATCCATTGCCGCGATACTCCGGAGCACGTCCAGAGACTATTTCATTAAAAGCAACGTCTAATGCTTTTTGATGTGTTGATAATTTTGGTCTGACTTTTTTTAATGTCTTTAAAATGCCTTGGCCGCGATCCGCTAGGACAATTCTTTTTTTACCCAAATCATGGGCGAATAAAATACCGGGCACATCAGGCCAGTTGCCTAAGTTATGGTCAAAAGAATTATTGCCAATTTCACCTGTAATAGCGGTAATCAGGGGGTATATTTTATTAAGTTTCTTAACCCTGCTTAAATCTGTTTCTAATTTTGAAAGACGGGCCTGGAAAATAGAAATATCTTTGCAGTAAAAAAGAGATGGTATTTCATTTGCTGGTTTGCTAATAACCCAATTTAGGGCCAACTTGAATAAATCTTTTAAATTATGTCTGATAAAGTATTCTATCTCTTCTTTTTTATAATAACGATGGCCTGTTTTTTTCTTACGAATAGGAATTAATCTGCCGGACTGATCCCATCTGCGCAAGGTTTGGATAGAAACACCAAGTATATCAGCAGTTTTTCCAATTGTTAATAATTTTTTGTCCATATAAAACTATACAAATTATAACTAAATCTATACATTTTAAGAATATAGCATATATGATTTGTTGTCAAATTTAGTTATCCACAAATTTTGGGAATTAAAATGCCTATTATATAGGCATTTTCTAAAACCAAAATCCAATCTGGAACAAAAGCTAATTGTTGCATTTATTTTATCTAATTGTAACATTTTGCAACAATTAAATCGGACCAAAAACGCCGCAATCTTTTGTTTTGGGACATTCTTTAAGGGCGTTTTTTAAAGTGACGTCCTTGGCCATGGAAAAATTCTTGGCCGGTCATTGGTTTTTTGCCGGCTGGCTGGACTAATTCTAAAGAAAGATAACCCCGGCCGGTTTTAATGGTTGTCGGGCTTTCTTGATTGACTGCTTTGGCTTTAATGATTTTAGTTCTTTTATTATTAAATTCGGTCCAGGCGCCGGGCCAGGGATAAAAAGCCCGGATTTTTCTTTCAATTTCTTGAGCGCTTTTATCCCAGTTAATTTTTCCGTCATCCCGAGTTAGAATTTTAGTATAGCTGACTTTGTTTTCGTCTTGAAGTTGTGGTTTGATTTTTATTTTAAGATAGCGGGGTAGGATTTCAATAAGTAAATCAGCGCTTTGCTCAGCTAATTTGTTTTCCAAGATTTGATAGGTATCATCAGATTTTATTTCGGATTCCTGTTGAGCAATAATGGGGCCATGGTCCATTTTTTCATCCATTTGAATAATAGTAATGCCGGTAATTTGGTCATTGTTAAGAATTGCACTTTGAATGGGCGAGGGGCCGCGGTATTTAGGCAAAAGCGAGGGATGAAGATTTAAAGCGCCTTTTTTAGGGAGAGCCAAAATTTCTTTGGGAATAATTTGACCGTAAGAAGCAACAATAATTAAATTCGGTTCTAATTTTTTAATTTCTGTTTTAGCTTGTGATATTTTTTCCGGCTGGAGGATATTTAAATTGTATTTCAAAGCTATTTCTTTGATTGGTGAAGGGGTTAGTTTGTTTTTGCGGCCGGCTGGTTTGTCTTGGGCGGTAACAACTAAAACAACTTGACGATTATCTTCAATCAAGTTTTCTAAAGCCGGGACGGCGAATGAAGAAGTGCCGATAAAGATGATTTTAGGTTGTTTTTTTGTCATATTGTTTTTAGGGAGTTGGGTGAAGATTGGGAAGAAGTCTAAAGGGTAGTAATTTCAAGGTACGGCCTCAAAATTACTACCCTTTGCAAAGGGTGGTAATTTTGAGGCCGTACCTTGAAATTAGGACGTCATTTTAAGGAACGTCCTTGATCACAGATTAAGATGCCGTCTAAATGTTCAATTTCATGCTGGATAACCCGAGCTAAAATTCCTTTGGCTTTAATTTTAAGGGGCCGGCCGTTAATATCCAAGCCCGTAACTGTGATTTTATAGGGCCGTTCTACGGGAATATTCAGGTTAGGCAAGCTTAAACATCCTTCAATCATAGTAATTTTTTTACGCGAGGTTTTTTTGATTTCCGGATTAATTAAAACCAATGTCTTCATATCTGATTCGGGCTTGACGACGATAATTCGCAGGGACTGGCCAACTTGGGGCGCGGCTAAACCAGCTCCGTTATTGGCTTTTAGCGTCTCAATCATATTTAAAATTAACTGTTTAATTTCAGCTGTGATTTTGTTGACCTTTTTTGCTTTTTGCCTTAAAATAGGATTATTCTTATTTGTTTGAATAGGTAGAGCCATTTTTTATAATTAGTTGTTTAAAAATGCGAAGGGGGTGGAATAGATGGAAACCATGTTAGTTATCAAAATTGCGGTAGCTGCGGTATCTGTTGTTTTGTATCTTTGTATTGGGATTAGAATGGGTTTCGGACAGAATAGCGTGATAAAAGATTATCAAAACTACAAAGAGGAGAGAAGAAGAATCGCTATTGCAGTTAACTATTGTCAGGGAGTTATAATGACTGTTTTTTGGCTGCCTTGGGTGATAATCGCTTTGATTTTCGGCATGGTAGTTGGCACTTGTTCTTCTTCAGAGTCCGTATTTGATGATTTCATTCTTTGAGTCCACAGCTTTATAGTCCCGGCGGGATAATCTCGCGGGGACTATTTATTTCACCACTTTCCATTTAATATCTTCTTCTTGGCCGGCGAATTCTTTCCATTCGTCATCTTCAGTTATGACAAACCATTTTTTTCTGCTTTGGGACCAAATCATAGGGTCGTCTCGGAAGAATGGTTTTTTAACTATTTCTTTTGGTTTTAATCTATCTAATTCCAGCCATTTTTTGAAAACGGTTTCAATAGCGTAGTCAAGATTGCGCGATTTGGCCCATTTTGCCACTTTGGTAATGGCTTTTTTTGCTTCGCGCAAAGAGCCGGCTAATTCCAAAAGCTGTTTAGCTGGCCG
Organism: uncultured Candidatus Saccharibacteria bacterium; assembly: GCA_964650035.1. Classification (GTDB taxonomy): domain Bacteria; phylum Patescibacteriota; class Minisyncoccia; order Portnoybacterales; family UBA2143; genus CAZYSH01. Next base: position 22,267 of record CAZYSH010000001.1, read on the forward strand.
GACATAACGAGAATAAATGATTTTTCTTTTGCGGGCGTTTTCTTTGATTTCATTCAAATTCAGCCCCTTGCTTTTAAAGTAATGGTTAACAATTTTCTGGATATCGGTTTCTTGTTTTTTTCTGGCGGCGGTTTTTCGGGGGCGGCCCGGTTTCTTTTTTGTTTTGGTTTGTTTTTTTCGGGGCATAAGTTTTGGGGTAAATTCAAGGTACGGCCTCAAAATTACTACCCTTTGCAAAGGGTAGTAATTTTGAGGCCGTACCTTGAATTTGAGGCCGTACCTTGAATTTACTACCCTTTAAACATTTCCCATATAGACATATTTTAATCCGGTTTGCAGGCCGATTTGGCGGGCTTTTTCAATGGATTTTAAAGGTGTAGCTGGCAAGTCCTGTAATTTCCAGGAGATTTCCGGGGAAAAACGAGAGATGTGCCAAGGGGTTTTTGGTCCGAGTTCGGTTTTAATAAATTGAGCGATTTGTTTAAGGTTTTTTTCTTGGTCAGTTAATTCAGGAATAATCAAGGTAGTTATTTCCAAATGGATATTTTTCTTTTTGAGTGTTTTAAGGGTATTCAAAACCGGTTTCAATTCAGCTCCACAGTATTTTTGATAAAATTTATTAGAAAATGATTTTAAGTCAACATTAATAGCGTCTAAATAAGGGATGATTAGCTGTAGGGTTTGGGGGCTAAGAAAACCATTACTGATCCAGATATTTTTCAGCCCTTGTTTTTGGGCTGATTTCATTGTTTCTAAAGCGGTTTCCAAGAAAATAGTTGGTTCAGTATAGGTGTAGGAAATGCTGGGGCAGTGATTATCCAAAGCGGCCTGGATAATTTGTTTTGGAGTGATGTCTTGACCAATAATTGGTTTGTCGGGTTTAGGATTTTGGGAAATATCCCAGTTTTGACAATTCAGGCAGGAAAAATTACAGCCAACAGTAGCAATGGAATAGGTAAAAGTGCCGGGCATAAAGCGATAGAGCGGTTTTTTCTCAATCGGGTCAATATGGCGGGCGATAATCTTGTTATAGTTTAGAGCGTAAAGTTTGCCTTTTTGGTTTCTTCGGACACCGCAAAGACCGCGTTCTCTTGGTTTAATTAGACAAAAATGAGCGCAGGTTTGGCAGCGCGTTTTATTATTATCTAATTTTTGATAGAGAAGCGCTTCTTTCATGCTTTTTTTGGGAAGTTGGGAGTCGGAGATTTAAGGTACGAGGTTCAAAAGTTTTTTGGAGGTCGTACCTCCAATTTGGAGCCAATTTGGAGGTACGACCTCCCAAAAAAACTTCTACTCCCAATTTTCTTCTATTTTCATTATACTGGGTTATTGGTATACTACAAGTATAATATGAAAAAAAGACGGATTTTTATCGCCATAAATTTTCCAGAGCAAATTAAAAAGAAATTATTGGCTTTTAAGGAAGGATGGGCCGATTTGCCGGTACGTTGGACCAGGGAGACGAATTTACATATTACCTTGACCTTTATTGGTTATGTTGATGACGAGCAAATGTTGGAGGTTTGCCAATTGGCCAAAGAGGTTGCTTCTAAACATAAATCGTTTGAGATTAAATTAAAGAAAATCATTTTAGGTCCGCCTCAGAAACCGCCTCGGATGATTTGGGTAGAAGGGGAATCAAATCAGGAATTAAGTCGTTTAAAAGACGATTTAGAAAAAGTGTTATTTAACTCAAACAGAGTCGGTTTTAAGAGTTCGGGTTATTCGGTTTTTCGGCCGCATATAACTTTGGCCCGGATTAATCAAAATCAATGGAGGGAATTATCTAATAAACCAGAGATAGATAGAGATATTTCTTTGGTGGCGTCAGTGGAGACAATTGAAGTAATGGAGAGTCATCTTTCCAGAGGCGGCGGGGAATACGCGGTTTTGGAATCAATAGAGTTAGGGGGTTGAAGTTGTTTTTTGAATTGAAGTACGTTTGAATTAAGGTACGGCCTCAAAATTACTACCCTTTGCAAAGGGTAGTAATTTTGAGGCCGTACCTTGAAATTACTATCCTTAATTTTGAGGCCGTACCTCAGAATTACTTAGGAGTCGGACTCCTAAGTTTCTAAACATAGATGAAAATATTAGGAGTAAAAATAGATAATCTGGATATAGGAGAGGTTCTTGAGCGAGTGGAAGATTTTTTAAAAGATGATAAACAGCATTATTTAGTCACTCCCAATCCGGAGTTTTTAGTAGAGGCGCAAAAAGATAAAGAATTTAAAGAGATTCTTAATCAGGCGGATTTAGCTGTGCCGGACGGAATCGGCTTAATCTTTGCTTCTTGGTTTTTGGGTCAGCCCTTAAAAGAAAGAGTTCAGGGAGTTGATTTAATGGAACAGGTTTGCCAAAAAGCCGCCCGAAATAATTGGTCGGTTTTTTTATTGGGTGGAGAAAGAGGAATTTCTCAAAAAGCGGCTGATAATTTAAAGGAAAAATATCCAAATTTAAAAATTAGAGCGGGTTTTGAGCGTGTTTTTGGCCAGCCAGATATTCTTTTTGTGGCTTTGGGCGCGCCCAAGCAGGAAAAATGGATTAGAGATAATTTAGCTGAGTTGTCTTCAATCAGATTAGCTGTGGGAGTGGGCGGGTCTTTTGACTATATTTCCGGCCGAGTCAAAAGAGCGCCGAGAATTATTCAAAATATAGGATTGGAATGGTTTTGGCGTTTGGGTTGTCAGCCCTGGCGGGTTAGAAGAATTTACAAGGCGGTCATAAAATTTCCCTGGTTGGTAGTTAAGTCAAGATATCATTTTAATCGTTGACTATTTGCTGTTTTGTTAGAGATTGGGAGTATGATTTAAGGATTCAAGGTACGGCCTCAAAATTACTACCCTTTGCAAAGGGTAGTAATTTTGAGGCCGTACCTTGAATCTTATCAACTCCCAACTCCAACCCCCGACTTTATAGAATTTTATCCACAGGTTTGGGGTTTTGGTTTAGAAATAATATATAGTATAATTAGGGTTAGGGTATAAATAATTAATTATAAGAAAGGAGACCAATCTATGTGGTGGATAATAATTATCGCCGCTGTAGTAGTGGTAGCTATTCTTTTTTGGATGAAGTCAGGCAAAAAAGAAGGAGGCGAAATGCCAGCTACTCCAGAGGCCTCAATTACTCCGGAAGCGCCAAAAGTTCCGGAAGCTCCTCAAGCTCCTCAAGCGCCAGAGACGCCAGAAGCGCCAGCTGCTCCTGAAACTCCGACTGCGGAAAGTTCAGAAGAAGAGAAGCCAATGATGTAGTCCAGGGATTTAATTCAGGGGATTTAATCCAGAGGACTGTCTTGAAAATGACGCCCTCCGCAGTACTGCGGAGGGACATCATTTTGCAGGACAGTCCTCTTAGACAAAATTACGTCCTCTTTCAGAGGACATAATTTTCTATGACAGTCCTCTTGGGCTGAAATTTGTCCGACAATTGGTTTCAGATTGTCGGACTTTTGTTTTTTGGGATTAATTATGATAGAATTAGTCCAGTGAAAAAGATATTTACTCATCCATTTGTTTTATCCCTATTGATTATTTTGGGACTTATTTTATTTAATAATCTTGGTTGGTTAAATCCAATTAAAAATATTTTTTATTCTTTAATTATACCCGAAGAAAAAATATTTTATCAGGTTTCCGGACAGATTAATAAGGCGATAAATTTTATCAGTTCAATTAATCAGCTTGACCGGGAAAATGAGCGTCTAAGACAAGAAAACCAGGGACTTTTAGAACAGATTGTCCAGTTGCAAGAAGTATCCCGAGAGAATGAATTTCTAAAAAAACAAATTGGCTTATCTGAACCAGAGCCAAAAGAATTGGTCTTGGCTAATATTGTTGGTCAAGATTCGTCTAATTTAAGAAGATATTTTTTGATTAATAAAGGAACCAAACACGGAGTTAAGGAAAAAGCCGCAGTGATTACAGCCGGCAATCTTTTGGTGGGACGAGTGACGGAAGCAGCTGATTCTTTTGCCAAGGTTCAGTTAGTTATTGATTCCAGCAGCCGAGTTAATGCTTTGATTCAGGAATCAGGCATTACTGGTTTAGTTAAAGGAGAGCAGGGAAACTTAATTATTGATTTATTGCCCCAAAGCGAAATAATAGAGGAGGAGCAAACTGTTGTTACTTCTGGTTTAGCCGGAGAATTTCCAAGCGGTTTGTTAATCGGTCGGGTAGAAAAAATTATTTCTTCCGATGTTCAAATTTCTCAAATGGCCCGGATTAGGCCGGTAGTTGATTTTAATAATTTAAGCAGGGTCTTTGTGATTAGGTAGTTGGGTTAGGAGTTGGAAGTTTTGGAAGCCTGGCTTCCAAAAGGTCCGTAGAATCGAGGTTTAACCTCAAAACTACGAACCTCTGCGAGGTTCGTAGTTTTGAGGTTAAACCTCTAGACGTTTTTGAGGTTCAACCTCTAATTCAATATTTACGCTTAGATGAAAATATTTTTACTTATTCTAATTTTAATATTTTCAGTTATTATTCAAACAACCTTGATTCCTTTTTTGTCTGTTATGGGAGCGGGGCCGGATTTAGTTTTAGTTTTGATTTTGATTTTAGTGGTGAATAGGGGTTATCACAAGGTTTGGCCTTATGTTATTCTAATCGGTTTTTTACTGGATTTGCTTTCCGGCCTGCCTTTTGGTTTAATTAGTTTAAGTTTGGTCAGCGCGGCTTATTTAGTTGATTGGTTTAGCAGAAATATTTTTTCCGGAACCAAGCTTTGGCTGGTAGCTAATTTGGTTATTTTAGGCAGTTTGGCTTATAATTTATTTTTGTTTGCTTTAAGCGGGATTTTTCAGGCGGATTCGGTTTTTAGTTTTAAATATTTATTAGTTGGGGTAGTTTATAATCTGGCGATTGTTTTAATATTCTATGCAGGGTTTAAAAAAATACTTCATAAAATATAGGGCTCGGGAGAGTATTGAAGCGGAGGAGATTTTTTTGGATGCGGAGGCAATTCGTTCTATTGAACAAAAAGGCAAGCTGGAGCAGCCCATTAAAAGCCGAAACTTCGTTATTTTTTTTATCCTGATTATTATTTGTTTATTTGGTTTGTTTTTAAGATCGGGTTATCTCCAGATTGTTAAAGGCGACTATTATCAGGATTTATCCCAAGGGAATCGTTTGAGGATTTATCCGATTACTGCTCCGCGCGGAATTATTTACGACCAAACAGGCCAGCCCTTAGTTTATAACACGCCCAGTTTTGATTTGGTGGTTAATTTAAATGATTTTTTTGATAACTCAAAAGAAAAGCAAGAGGAGATTTTGGGGAAAATTAGTGTCATTTTAGCAGATTCTGCGAAAGATCCCGCTGTTATTCTGAACGTTAGTGAAGAATCTAAAAGAAAAGATTCTTCGGCTTCGCCTCAGAATGACAAAGAAACGTCTCAGAATAACAAAGAGATCAAGGAATCTTTAAACCAAGATATAGAGGAGGCGCGGGGAAAAGTTAGTCAAATGGTTTTGCTGAAGGGAATTGAGCGGTCAGCCGCCCTGATTTTAGAGACCACGATTGATGATTGGCCGGGTTTCCGTTTAGAAAAGAATGCTCAACGGCAATACGCGGCCGGTTCCTATTTAGCTCATATTATCGGTTACACCGGACAAGTGACTCCACTTGATTTGGAAGATAATCCTGACTATTGGCTGAATGACCAAATTGGCAAATCAGGTTTGGAGTGTTTTTATGAGGAGCTTTTGCGGGGTGAGCCGGGCCAAGAGCAGATTGAGGTGGATTCTTTGGGCAAAACCCAGCGTTTGTTAGCCGTCAAGTTGGCCAAGCCGGGTCAGGGATTGGTTCTTCATCTTGATAAAAATTTACAAATTAAATTGCAGGATTCTCTGGATAGAATGTTAAAAAAATTAGGTTATCCCAGGAAAAGAAAGGCGGCCGCCATTGCGATTAATCCTCAAAATGGAAGCGTTCTTGCTTTAGTCAGTTTGCCCAGTTTTGATAGTAATCTTTTTGTTCGGGGAATATCCCAAGAAGATTTAATTGACTTGGAAAATGATTCCAGTCAGCCGTTTTTGAACCGGGCTTTAGCCGGACAATATCCTCCCGGTTCAACAATTAAGCCGCTAATTGGCGCAGCCGCTTTGCAAGAAAAAGCGATTGGGTCTAGGCAGTCAATTGATTGCCATGGAGCTATTGCCATTGCTAATAAGTATAATCCGGAAATTATTTATAATTTCCCCGATTGGAAGAATCATGGTCCAATTGGTATAATAGAGGCGATTGCCCAGTCCTGTAATGTTTTCTTTTATACGGCTGGCGGGGGTTATGGTCGGATTGAGGGATTGGGTCTGGAGCGAATTAAGAAATATTTGGAATATTTTGGCTTGGGCCGGAATACAGGCATAGATTTGCCGCACGAGGAAATTGGCTTGATTCCCGACCAGGAATGGAAAGAGGCGGCCAAGAGCGGCGAAGAATGGTATTTGGGCGATACTTACCATCTGTCAATCGGGCAAGGCGATATTTTGGTTACTCCTTTGCAAATGACTATGTCTTTGGCCGCGATTGCCAACGGGGGCATCTTGTATCAGCCGCAGATTGTTGATAAAATTATTGACACAGAAGGTAATTTAGTTGAAGATATATCTGTTCAAAAGATGGCCGACGGTTTTATTGATTCAGAAAATATTAAAATAGTTCAAGAGGGGATGCGGCAGGCCGTCTTAGCTGGTTCAGCCCGGGCTTTAGCTGATTTGCCGGTCAAGGCGGCTGGCAAGACTGGAACAGCTCAATTTGGCAATCAAGGCGAGACCCATGCTTGGTTTATTGGTTACGCGCCTTATGATAATCCGGAGATTGTTATTGCTGTTTTAGTCGAGGCCGGCGGTCAAGGGCACGAAGCGGCCGCGCCCGTGGCTAAAGAGGTTTTGCAATGGTATTTTAGTCAATAATCATTTATTCTGGGATATAATCTAACCCATTTCTCGAAAACGCAGCAGTCGCGGCATTAAATAACTTCTATGTATACTAATTTCAAGGTACGTAATTTCAAGGTACGGCCTCAAAATTACTACCCTTTGCAAAGGGTAGTAATTTTGAGGCCGTACCTTGAATCCGTAAAACGAAATCAATTATTAATTAATAATTAAAATTACATCTATGGAATATATTTCATCTGAAGGACTTGAGAAATTAAAAAAAGAATTAGAGGAGCGGCAGATTAAAATTCGGCAGGAAATTGTTGAGCGTTTGGACGAGGCCAAATCCCACGGCGATTTGAGCGAGAATGCCGAATACCAGGCGGCCAAAGAAGAACAGGCCTTTAACGAGGGCAGAGTTTTAGAATTGGAGAAAATTATTAAAGAGGCAACTGTGCTCAAACCGGCCAGAAAAGGGCAGAAAACCGTGCGGCTTGGTTCAATGATTGAAGTAAAATTAGTCAGCGGTCGCGGGGATAACAAGAAAAAGACCTTTATGATTGTTGGCTCGCAGGAGGCAAATCCGCTTGAAGGGAGAATTTCCAATGAGTCGCCTTTGGGTCAGGCCTTTTTAGAACATCAAGTTAATGATATAATTGAAACAGAAACGCCTAATGGAAAGGTTAGGTATAAGATTGTTGGTATACGATAGAGATAAATTTGGACGCTAAGCTTCCAAATATTTGGAAGCTTAGCGTCCAAAACAGAGATATGTCTAGTATTCAAGAGATTAGGAAAAATAGAATAGCTAAGTTAAAAAGAATTGAAAAAGCTGGCATTAATCCCTATCCGGCTAAAACTAATCGGACTCATACGTGTCAAGAGGCAGTAGAGCAGTTTGACGATTTAGCGGAGAAGGAATTGATTTTGGTTGGCCGCATTCGGGCGATTCGGGAGCACGGCGCTTCTACTTTTGTTCATATTGAAGATGGCGCCGGACGGATTCAGGCTTATTTTAAAAAAGATGAATTAGGCAAGAAGGATTACAAGTTTTTCCAGGATAATTTTGATATAGGAGATTTTATTGAGATTAAGGGAGGTCTCTTTAAAACAAAAAAAGGCGAGAAAACACTTTTGGTTAAGAAATATCGGCTCTTAGTTAAAAGCTTGGCGCCTCTGCCGGAAAAATGGCATGGCTTGAAAGATGTTGAAGAAAGATTTAGAAAGAGGTATTTGGATTTGATAATGAACAAAGAAGTGGTTGAAGTTTTTAGGAAAAGGAGCGAGATTATTAATAAAATAAGAGGGTTTTTGAATAAAAATGATTTTCTTGAGGTAGAAACTCCAATTCTGCAGCCGCTTTATGGCGGGGCTACGGCTAAACCTTTTAAAACACATCTTAATGCTTTGGATATTGATTTGTATTTAAGGGTTGCTCCGGAATTGTATCTAAAAAGATTGTTGGTTGGCGGCTTTGAAAAGGTTTATGAAATCGGCCGATGTTTTAGAAACGAGGGAATGGACAGGGAGCACAACCCTGATTTTACTATGTTGGAATGCTACGCCGCTTATTGGGATTGGGAGGATCTAATGAAGTTTATGGAAGAAATGATGCATTTTCTTGAGCCAAAAATTTTTCCCGAGAAATGGGATAGAATTGAGTATAAAGATATTGTTAAAGACGATAATGAAAAAGAGTATTTTGCCAAAATTGAAAAACCAACTTTTGTTTTGCATTTGCCTAATATTCCGCTTTGTAAAAAAGGAGAGGCGCTTCAGGGAATTGTTCAGGGTGTAGAATTAATCAAGGCCTTTACTGAACAGAATAATCCATTAGAGCAGAGAGAGGCCTTTCAAAAACAGGAGGTCTTGCGTAAGAAAGGAGATGAAGAAGCCCAACCTCTGGACGAAGATTTTTTAGAGGTGTTGGAATATGGTATGCCGCCGGCCGCCGGTTTTGGCATGGGCTTGGACCGTTTAGCGATTATTTTGACTGGAGCGCGCAGTTTAAGAGAATCAATTTTATTTCCTTTGATGAAGCCAAAAGGGTAGTTATTTTAAGGTACGGTCTCAAAATTAGATTAAGGTTCGTAGAATCGAGGTTGAACCTCAAAACTACGAACCTCGCAGAGGTTCGTAGTTTTGAGGTTCAACCTCTAGATATTCCTGAGGTTCAACCTCTAGATAAACCTCTAGATATTAATTATGTTGGATATTAAATATATTCGGGAGAATCCCGATAAAATTAAACAAGTTTGTAAAAAAAGACAGATGGATTGCGATGTTGAGCGGCTTTTGGAATTGGATGAAAAAAGGCGCAAACTATTACAAGAAACAGAGGGATTAAAAGCAAAACAAAACAAGCTGGGCAAAGACCAGCAGGAGCAGGCTAAAAAACTTAAATGGAAGATTAAGGATTTAGAGCCAACCTTAGATAAGATTGAGGAAAAACTTAACGAATTATTGTTAAAGGTGCCTAATTTAATTGCTGATGATGTGCCAGAAGGCAAGGATGAAGATGATAACAAGGTTTTAAGGAAATATAAGGAGCCGACAAAATTTGATTTTAATCCCAAAGACCATATGCAACTAGGGATTGCCCATAATTTGATTGATACGGAAAAATCATCCCATATTTCCGGAGCTAGATTCAATTATTTATTCAATGAGGCGGTTTTAATGCAGTTTGCCCTTATTCAGTTTGTTTTTGATACTTTGACAAATAAAAAAATAATTAGTCAATTGGCTAAAAAAGTTGATAATCCCTTTGATAAAACATTTATACCCGTTCTCCCGCCGATGATTGCCAGAGCGGAAATAATGAAAAAAATGGACCGTTTTGACCCAATTGATGACCGCTACTATTTAGAACAGGATGATTCTTTGTTAATTGGCAGCGCTGAACATACTTTAGGGCCTTTGCATATGAGCGAAGTTATTCCGGAAAAAGATTTGCCCATTAGGTATGCTGGTTATTCAACTGCTTTTCGTAGAGAAGCAGGCACCTATGGCAAGGATGCCGCCGGGATTTTAAGAAGACATCAGTTTGATAAAGTAGAAATGGAAACTTTTATTCAGCCAGAACATGGCCAAGTAGAACAGGATTTAATTGTCGCTATTCAGGAATATTTAGTTCAGCAATTGGATATTCCTTATCAATTAGTTGTTTTGTGTACAGGCGATATGGGCGGGCCTGATTTTCGGCAGGTTGATATTGAATGCTGGATGCCGGGGCAGAATAAATATCGGGAAACACATACTTCTGACTATATGACTGATTACCAGGCGCGGCGGTTGAATACCAGAGTGAAAAGAAAAAATGGCGATTTAGAGTTTGTTTATATGAATGATGCTACAGCTATGGCTATCGGCCGGATGTTGATTAGTATAATAGAAAATTATCAGCAGAAGGATGGGAGTATTAAAGTGCCTAAGGTTTTACGGAAATATATGGGTGGGGTTAAGAGGATAGGGTAGTTAAAAGTTCGTAGAATCGAGGTTGTAGTTTTGAGGTTCAACCTCTAGACATTCCTGAGGTTCAACCTCTATCTCAACCTCTACCTTCTATATAATGAAAAGACGTCTTAAAAAAGTTCGTAGAAAATCATCCCTCAAAAGAATTATTTTTGCAGGGCTGTTTTTTTGTTTGTTGGCTGGTTTAGGGTATTTAGCTGTCTGGTGGCCGAAAATATGGATAGAAGATGTTCAGGTTGAGGGCAAGGCCGTTTATTATTCTGTTACTAATATTAAGGAAATCGCTTGGCAGAAAATAGGACGTCCTTTGTGGCGGAAAGTTCCGCGCCAGAGCATTATTCTTGTTCCGATTTATCAAATTAAAAAAGATATTTTGAATAAGTATCCGGAAATTAAGACGGTTGAGGTTGTTCGGCATCTGCCTCGGTCATTGGTGATTAAAATAGAAGAGCGGGATAATATCGGGGTTTGGTGTCAGGTTGAGAGGCGGTCGCCTGAGAGTTGGGAGTCGGACTCCCAACTTTT
>CAZYSH010000001.1:33153-44391 GCA_964650035.1 uncultured Candidatus Saccharibacteria bacterium
CGCTGCCGGCGGTTGTTGTTTTGCAACAAAAATTGGTGGCCGCCCCCCACCACCCCCAACTCTCAGGCGACTAGCACTGAAGAAATAATTGAGGAAGAGCGAAAAATTGGAGAGTGTTTTTACTTTGACCGACAAGGCATTATTTTTCGGGAAGCGCCTTTAATCAGCGGTAGTTTGGTTTTGAATATTTATGGAGTTGGTCAGTCGCCTCAAATCAGAGATGAAATAATTAAGCCGGAAATGATTAAGTTTATTTTATCTATTAGGGAAGGTATGCCGAAAATAAAAACTGCTTATGGTTCATTGCCAGAAGCAGCTGATTTTGAAATCATTTCTTTTGAAGATTTGCGCATGACTACGGCGCGGGGATGGCAGATATATTTTAATCCTGAATATTCAGTTGAGAAGCAGTTAAGAGCTCTGGAAGTGGCTTGGGAGGATGAAATTAAGGACTCAATTAATTCCCTGGAATATATTGATTTGAGGATTGAGGGACGGGTTTATTATCGGTAGGTCAAGGACGTAGGTCAAGGACGTTCCTTAAAATGACGTCCTTGGCACAAGGACGTCATTTTAAGGAACGTCCTTGACCTAAGGAAGCGTGGCTTCCAATTTGGAAGCCACGCTTCCAAAAAACTTCCATCTAAACTAAGGTATTAAATAGACAAAAATAGAATTGCCAATTACTGTAACCGGCTCGTATTGGTTCAGCCAATTATAAAAGCCGGTTTTTTGTTGGTAGCCCTTAGTAGTGACGCCGCGTCCGCCTTGGAGAAAGCTGGCTGAAACAGCCAGCCAGGAATTAGCTGGCAGTTCTTGAGGGTCGCGTTCGCCCCACCAGGTCTGATATTTTTCCCCTAAACGATATTGCAAATCATCGCCGCCAAAATAATCAACATAAATTGTCTGGATTTTATTTTGCTCTGCAAATTGCGCCAGCCGTTTTAAATCCTGACCCCAGTCCAAATTGGAATCAGTTACAAAGCGATAGCCGTTATTTGGCCCGCCAGCAAATTCATTGAAATAGGTTAGGAAATAGGGATAGAGGTTAATTACGCTAAAACCGTACCAGAACAAAAGAATAATTAAAATGAGATATTTAAAGCATAGTTTAAAATAGGCCTTAAAAGTCATTTTAATTGAAATAAGAAGTTTTTTAGGAGTTAATTTTACTTTTTCCAAAAAAGGGCCGCCAGGCAGGCAAAGCCATTTGCTGATTTGGCCGGATATAAGAAGATAAATAATAGGGAAAGTGGGCAGGATATGACGGACTCCGATATTGAGGTTGCTGGTGACGCTGGTGTACCAGTAAATAGCGAGGAATAAGAGCAGGGCAAATTCAGTAAAGTATTTTTTGGTTGTCATTGCGAGCGACCGCAGAAAGTGTTTTTTCTTCCACGGGATTGCCGCGTCGCCTGCAGCTCCTCGCAATGACAATGAAGATGAGATTGCCGCGTCGGTCGCCAGAGGCGACCTCCTCGCAATGACACTAACTAGCGCAATAGTCATTAAAATGAGCAGGACTAAAGGGATTTTAAGCAGGAAAACAATCGGGAAATAATGGGGCCAGGCCACATTTGATATTTCGCCGAGGAAATAAGTGGTGTTGCCGCCGGAAGCGCGCTGAATAACCATTAACAGACCGGTAAAGAATTGGCCGTAGGGTCGGAGAAAAGGTTTGTCAGAAAGCCAAATTGTTGGTTCGGCCAGGAGGCGATTGCCGTAGGTTTTGAGGTTATGTTCGGCGTCAGCCAGTTGTCGTTCCGGGGGATAGTTCAAAGTATGGAATTGGTAGAGAGGCCAGACCAAGGCCATAGCGATTATTCCAATCAGGGCTAGGCCAAGGATTATTCTAAGGGCATTGCCCAGAGGCCGTACCTTGAAATTACTACCCTTTGCAAAGGGTAGTAATTTCAAGGTACGGCCTCGACTCCTAAATTTTTTCGCACTCCCAACTCGCTCTAAAAATATCCAGATAAGAGTTATTAAAATAAAATAAGGGATTAGCAGGACCAGGGAAAACTTGGTCAGCAGAGCCAAGCCAAATACTAGTCCAGCAATAATCAGGTTTTTTCTGGTTGGTTGGCGGAGCCATTTAATCAGATAATAGGAAGATATAAAAAAGGCGGCGGCCGCGCCAACGTCGGTAGTTACTAAGCGGCCATGAGCGAGGAAAGTGGGCGAGAGAGAGTATAGGAATAAGGCAATCAGGCCAGCTTTGTTGCCGTATAGTTCTCGGGACCATTTGAAAACGTAAAATCCCAAAAGAATCATGAGTAGAAGCATAGGCAGGCGGGCCCAGAAAATGATTTTATCGGCGTTGTTGCCGCTATGAAAGAGAAATTGACGGCCAAATTCCCACTGGCCATTGACTTTGTTTTGCCAAGCCGGGTGCTGGTCAGGAAAATTTATTTTCTCTCCGGTTATTTTTGACCCCAGCCAAACAGACAGACCAGCTAAATCTTTTAACAAGGGCGGATGTTCGGGATTGAGGCGCATATCCTGTTTAATAATATATGAATAGCCAGCCGGAGTGTGAGCCAATTCATCCATAGTATTGGCGTCGCCTAACATACTAAAAAAGGCCAGACCAAACATTAGGCCTAATAGGCCAATAGCTATGATATTAGTTGTAATTATGTTCATGTTCGTTTTTGTTTATTTTAGGAAAAGTTTTAGGAGTGCGACTCCTCAATTCTTGAGGAGTCGCACTCCTAAAAAATTCCTAAAAAACTTCTACTTTAATTTTATCATAAAATAGGGTATAGTGAAAATAGACTATGTGGAAAACAATTTTTGCTTTATTATTTTTAATTTTACTCGGCGCGGCGGCGTCAGTATTGGCCAGCAGCGTTTATTTACCAAAGGCCGATTTAATTAAAGGAAGCGGACCCGAAGTTTATATTCTAGAAAACGGAGTTAAGTATTGGATTCCCGACCCGGAAACTTTTGAGCATTTTAATTTTAAATGGGAAAATATTAAGACCTATTCTGCTCTGCAAATAGCTGGCTATCCTCAAGGCAGTGATTGGGGAAAAAGCGACGACCATCCCGAAGGCAGTTTGTTAAAGGGTTCCGGACCGGAAGTTTATTTAATTGAATTGGGCAAGCGGCGCTGGGTTCCTTCGCCTCAAATTTTTGAAGGCAGTGGTTTTGGCTGGAAATATATTCTTCAAGTAGATGACGATGACTTAGATGATTATGACTTAGGTGATAATTTAACTTTAACTGAACCCAATAGATATCCTGAAACAACAATTACTAATGGCCCGGAACAAGGCGAAACAGTTGAATCAGAAACAGTTGAATTTCGCTATTCTGGCACTAATCCTTTGGGTGATATTAATGATTTGGATTTTGAAACATATTTGCTTGGTCATGATGATAATTGGGACAATCAGAGGTCGGACTACACTCAAGATTATAATGTTGAGGATTTAACCGGCGGCAGCTATACTTTTTGCGTCCGGGCTAAAAACGAACAGGGTTATTATGACCCAACGCCTGCCTCACGCAGTTTTCAGGTTGGGGTTTCGCCTTATTACCAGAAAGTCAAAATCAGAAAAATCAGCGTAAAACAAGCAAATTTTATGGATGACTATATTATTTTGCGGAATTACCAAGATGAAACAATTAATTTGACTGGCTGGACTGTTCAAACAAAACTTGCTTCATTTGATATTCCCAAGGCGATTAGAAAATATGACGGTTCATCAAGCGGCAATGTTGATATAGAATTAAATGAAGGTGATGATTTGGTGATTTCAGCCGGTCCCAGTCCTATTGGAGTTGATTTCCTGACTAATAAATGTACTGGTTATTTGGATCAGGGCAGGTATAATCCTTCTTTGGATAATAAGTGCCCCAGGCCGGATAGTTCGGAATACAGCCATTTGATTGATTATTGTAAAGATTTTATTGATGATTTGGATACTTGCGAGTTGCCTGATTATTCAAATAATACTGATGTGGGCGGCAATAGCCAGTGTACCGCTTTTTTGAACGAAAAATTGAATTACAAATATTGTTATTCTCAATATAAAAATGACCCTGATTTTCTGGATGATGAATGGCGCGTCTTTTTAACCAGAGTTTCAAGCGATGCTTTTTCCAATGTGAGGGATACTTTAATTCTTTATGATGAGAATGGTCTTAAAGTTGATGAATATGAATATAGTTATTAAGTCGGGGTTAAATTCAAGGTACGGCCTCAAAATTACTACCCTTTGCAAAGGGTAGTAATTTTGAGGCCGTACCTTGAATTTACTACCCTTGAAGCAGAGAGTTGGGAGTTACACTCCCAACTCCCAAATTCCCAGCCTCGTCCCTTTTTATAAAATTATTTTTATGGTAAAATATCATATATGACAGAAGCACAAGATAAATACCAGGAACCGATTAAAGGCGAGCCAACACCCGCGGAAAAGCCGGCAGTTGAGCGAGTCCAAAAGGTTCCTGAAACAATAGAACAAAAGCCGGTCCCGCCAGAGACGCCAGAAGCGCCAGAAATACCGAAAGCGCCAGAAGCGCCGAAGGAGAAAATTCCGGCGAAGGAGGAAATTCCTGCGCCGACGAGCGTTAGCGAGGAGGCGCCTGATTCGGGTCAAAGTCAGCAGCAAGCGCCGGCAAGCGATTCGGATTCCCAAAAACAAGCTAAGATTAAAGAGCTTTGCCAGCTGGCTTTTGAAAAAGGGTTGGATACAGCCATTGAACAAGCTAAAAAGTTGAATAATCCATATATTTTGGATGAATTTCATGATGCTTTGGTTGGCGAGCTGTATAAGCAGTTGATTGAACAGGGAAAGTTGGAGCAAAAGTAGGTTTGCCGAGGTTGTTAATCCGAGGTTGAACCTCTGGACGTTCCTGAGGTTGAACCTCTACGCAAAAGAGTTTAGGAGTGGCACTCCTAATAATTCTAATGACTCTGAATCAAATACTTATCAGTGTTAGTTCTTTACTTGTCCTCGGGATTGTCGGAGTGGGTGTTTTGATTTTTCTGGCGGCGCGGCGAAAAAAAGGACAGATGACTCGAGCTCTGAACATGAGCTTGTTTTTAATTACTTTGCCCAGAAAGATTAAGAAAGAAGGGGAGGCGCCTAAAAGCGAGAAGGAAATCATTGCTGTTATGGAACAATTTTACAGCAGTTTGAGCAATATCAGAGAAACCAAAGATACTTTTATTTACGGACAGCCGCATATAGTTTTTGAGATTGCCACGCCGCAGAAAGGCGAGGAAATCTCTTTTTATATGGCTGTTCCCCGAAAATACGAGACAGTCATTGAAAAGCAAGTTCATGGTTTTTATCCGGAAGCGGCTGTAGAAAAGGTTGATGATTATAATATTTTTAATCCTGACGGAGCCACAGTCGGCGCTTATTTGAAGCTGGCTAAAACCTATGCTTTGCCTTTTAAGACCTATCAGAATTTAGAGACAGATCCTTTGAGTGAAATTACCAATACTTTGAGCAAGTTGCAGGAGCAAGGGGAAGGAGCGGCAATTCAGATTGCGCTCCGCCCAACCTTATTAAAAAATTGGGCTGGTTTTGGTTTAAAAATTGCCAAAGAAATGCAAAAGGGCTCAGATTATAATTTCGCCAGGAGCAAAGCTGACAGGGGCTGGTTAGCCAGGAATATGGGATATGTTTTTGAAACTCTTAAGGGCTCTTCTCAAAAGCAGACTAGCGAGAATTTGGCGCAAGCTGAAGACAAAAAGGTGATTACGCCTTTACAGGAAGAAATCATTAAATCCCTTGAAGGAAAATCAAGTAAAATCGGTTTTGATGTTAACATTCGGCTTTTGGTTTCAGCCGCCAACCAAGAAAGAGCCGATCAGCTTTTAAGTCATCTAGAAAGCGCTTTTGTCCAGTTTAACGCGCCTAATTTGAATCAGTTGAAATCTATGCACCTAAAAGGGCAGGCCCTCAAGAAAATGATTTATGATTTTTCTTTTCGCCTTTTTAACAAGAAGAATAAGGTGATTTTAAATACCGAGGAATTAACCAGTTTGTTTCATTTTCCAACTATTACTATTGAAACGCCCAAAGTTAAATTTATTAAGTCGCAAACAGCTCCGCTGCCGGCCAATATGCCCAAGCAAGGAGTGATTTTGGGCAAGAACGTTTATCGGGGCGTAGAAGCGGAGGTTCGGCTTCAAGGGAGTGACCGCCGCCGACACCTTTATGCTATTGGCCAGACCGGAACGGGCAAATCCACTTTTCTTAAAAATATGATTGTTCAGGATATCAAAGAGGGGCAGGGAGTGGGCGTTTTAGACCCTCACGGCGATTTAATAGAGCATGTTTTGGGGTTAGTTCCTAAAGAGCGGGCTGAGGACGTGGTTGTCCTTGACCCGGCCGACTTGGAACGGCCTTTGGCTCTGAATATGCTGGAATACGATGTTAAATATCCGGAACAAAAAACCTTTGCTGTTAATGAATTGATGAATATTTTTGACAAGCTTTACGATTTAAAAACTACGGGCGGGCCTATGTTTGAGCAGTATACCCGTAACGCTTTGCTGCTTTTAATGGATGACCCTAAAGAGGAAGTTACTTTGTTGGAAGTGCCCAAGGTTTTGGCTGACAAAGATTATCGGAGTCGTTTATTAGCCAAGTGCCAGAATATGATAGTTAAGGACTTTTGGGAAAAAGAGGCGGAAAAAGCGGGTGGCGAGGCCTCTTTGCAAAATATGGTCCCTTATATTACTTCTAAATTCAATGTCTTTATTGCCAATGACTATATGCGGCCGATTATCGGTCAGTCCAAGAGTTCATTGAATTTTAGGGAGATTATAGATACTAAGAAAATTTTGTTGATTAATTTAAGCAAGGGGCGATTGGGCGATGTTAATAGTTCTTTATTGGGTCTGATTGTTACCGGAAAATTATTAATGGCCGCTTTCTCCCGGATTGATGTTCCTGATGAAGAGCGCCAGGATTTTTATCTCTATATGGATGAATTCCAGAATTTTGCCACCGAGAGTATTGCCACGATTTTGTCCGAGGCGCGCAAATACCGGCTTTGTCTAATTGTTGCTCATCAGTTTATTGGCCAGTTAACTGACGGCATTCGGGAAGCGGTTTTTGGAAATGTCGGCTCAATGGTTTCTTTTCGGGTCGGAGCTGAAGACGCTGATTTTTTGGTTAAACAATTTGAACCGGTCTTTGATGCCAATGATTTGATTAATATTGATAATTTCAACGCTCATATTAAATTAATGATTAATAATGAGACCTCTAGGCCGTTTAATCTGACGACTGACCCGCCTGATAAAGGCAATCCGGAAATCGCTCAAGCTGTTAAAGAGCTTGTTCGGCTAAAATACGGGAGAGATAAAGCAGTAGTAGAGCAGGAGATTTCCGATCGCTGGCAGGCGGCGACTGGTTCGGAGAATGTTGGGAACAGGGCTGGGAGTTAGAATTTCAAGGTACGGCCTCAAAATTACTACCCTTTGCAAAGGGTAGTAATTTTGAGGCCGTACCTTGAAATTAACAACTTCTTCCGTTACTTGGGATATTATGACTTACAGAATTTTTATCAAAGATTTGTTTTTAGATACTATTTGGGAGGTTTTGTATTTTCCGATTTGGTGGTACAGCCGCGGCTTTAAAAAAACTGTTTTATTCTGCTGGCGGAGGATTAATAATGGCTGGGATGTTTTAGCTTTATCAATTTTTTTGAAGAGTTTTTTTAAGCCGATGTACGGACAGCGGGGTTGGGACGCCTATGTTTTGAGTTTAGCAACTCATTTTCTGCAGCTTGTTTGGCGTCTTTTTTTAATGGCTGTTTGGTTTTTGGTTTGGCTTTTTGTTTTGCTTCTTTGGCTGTTCCTGCCAATTTTAATTATTTGGCAGTTATTTTGAGGCCGTATGTTTTGAGGTACGGCCTCAAAATTACTACCCTTGGCTTTTTGGGAGCGACTTAGGAGTGCCACTCCTAACTTTATTAGGAGTGGCACTCCTAAGTCACTCCCAATCCCCAACCCCCAAAAATAATATGGAGAATAAGCCGCAAAAATTTAATCTGGTTTTTCAGCCCCATCTTAATCTTTTAAGAATTATTCAAAGAAAGGTAAGGGTACTTTTAGGTTGGTTGATTTACGCTTTTTTGATTTTATTCGGCGTTTATGGAGTCTGGGCTTTGATTGCCGGCTTTATCAAGGTCTTTTATTTATCCCTTTTGACTTCTCTGTTTCTTTTTTATCTTTGGCAGCGAAAAAAAGAAAGAATTAATAAAATTAAATTGCCTCAAGCAGGCAAAGAAACAGAGGTCTCGCTATTTTTAGACAATTCAGCCCGGGCGTCGCTGGAAAAGTCCTGGTTTTTTGCTGAGCGCAAGGGTTATCATTCTCTAAGGCCGATTCATCTTTTTGCTTCTTTTCTAAAAAGAAAGGAGTTTAAAAAAATATTAAAGCGTTTGGATTGTCAGCCCGGAAAAATTGTTGAAAAGACAAAAAATATTTTGAACAGTTCAGATTTTTTCCCGGCTTCTGAAAGAAACGGGACTTTTTTTGGCCCGAAAATGGCGGCTGATTTTAGAGAAATATTTTTAAGAGCTTATCTTTTTTGTTTGAAGAAAGGGGAAGAGCAAATTAGCGCTCTGGATATTCTTTGGGCTATTAGCCGGCAAAGGAGTTTGGTTGGCATGATTTTTGACGAGTTTGGCGTCAGACCCGAGGAGATTGAACAGGTAATTGAATGGACTCAATTAGAAGAGGAAATTAGGAAATGGGAGAAGTCGTTTTTTTGGCGCAGGTTTTTTAAGCCCAAAGGCAAATTAAATCGGACCATGACAGCGGCTTTAACGCCTCTTTTGGATAAAGTCAGCCGAGATTTGACTTTTTTGGCCCGGCAGGGACAATTTGAAATGGTTATTAGCCGTCAAAAGGAATTAGGCGAGATTTTTAATTTATTCAGCGCCGGTCAGGCGGGGGTAATTTTGGTCGGTCCGAGCGCCATTGGCAAGAAAGCGATTTTAAAAAAATTAGCCCAGCTGATGGTTACGGAAAATGTGCCCGAGTTTTTGGAAGATAAGCGATTAATTGAATTGGATTTGAGCGGTTTAGTCAGTTTGAGCGGAGTCCGTCAACGAGGCGAAGAATATCTTAGGCAAATTATTTATGAAATCAACCGGGCCAATAATATTATTTTAGTAATTGAAAATATTAACAGTTTAGCCGGACTTAAGGCGCAGGCCGGAGGATTGGATTTTGCCGAGATTTTATCTTCTGCTTTGGACAAAAAGACCTTCTATTTTATCGGGACAACCACCCCAAAAGAATTTGCCGCCAAGATTGAAGGCGGGACTCTGGGCCGGGTTCTTAACAAGATAGAAGTGCCTTTGCCGCCCCGAGATACGCTTTGGCAGATTTTAATCACTAAAATTTATCTGATTGAAAAAGAACTAAAAATTTTGTTTTCAGCCGATGCTTTGTCTCAAGCAATTAATCTGGCTGACCGTTATGTTTACGGCAAGGCCCTGCCAGCCAAGGCCATGGATTTATTAACTGAAACAGCTTATGCTGTCAGGAAGAAAAGAGGAGTTAATAGTTTTATTAAAGGCGATGATATTACAGAATTAGTGGCCCAGAAAACAAAAATTCCTCTGGGTCAGATTGAAGAAACAGAAAAAGAAAAGTTATTGCGTTTGGAAGAGATAATTCATGAGCGGATAATTAACCAAGAAGAGGCGGTTAAAGCGGTGGCTGAAGCTATGCGCCGCAGCCGATTGGAAATACAAGCGCGGAAAAGGCCGATTGCTAATTTTCTTTTTGTTGGACCGACTGGAGTGGGTAAAACAGAAACAGCCAAGACCTTGGCCCGCGCCTATTTTGGCGATGAGAAAAGAATGATTCGTTTAGATATGTCAGAGTATCAGGAAAAGAGGGGATTTCGCCGTTTAATCGGCTCTCGGAGCGAACAGGATATTAATAAGGGGTATTTGACAGAAGCGGTTAAACGCCAGCCCTATTCTTTGCTTCTTTTGGATGAAATTGAAAAGTCGCACCCCGATATTCTGAATCTTTTTTTACAAGTAATGGATGACGGGCGGCTGACCGATATTTCAGGCGAAACAATTAATTTCAGCAATATTATAATCATTGCCACTTCTAATGCCGGCACTCATTTTATCCAACAGAAAATTGCTCAAAGATTGGATTATCAAGAAGTGGAAAAACAATTAAAAGAAACAGTTCTTTTGGAACATTTCCGGCCGGAATTTCTGAATCGTTTTGATAAAATTGTTTTATTCAAGGCCTTGACTATGGATAATATGAATAAGATTGCCCAGTTATTTATTAAAGGAGTCAGAAAAAAACTGGAAGACAAAGGGATTGTTTTTGAAGTTGAAGAAGAGGCGGTTGAAGAATTGGCTCAAAAAGGTTATGATCCATTGTATGGAGCCCGTCCTTTGAGAAGAGTCATTCAGGATAAGGTCGAGAGCGTTATTGCTCAACTGATTTTGGAAGATAAAGCTGGGCGGCGCGATACTATTATCCTGAAAAGGGGTCTTCAATTTGAAGTAAAGCAAGCGCCTAAGATTTAAGGAATTTTGAGAGTTTCAAGGTACGGCCTCAAAATTACTACCCTTTGCAAAGGGTAGTAATTTTGAGGCCGTACCTTGAAACTAGATTCTTAGCCCAACTTTTAATATATATGCAGAAAATTATCAGGCAATTTAGTAAATTTGTCGTAATCGGATTTATGAATACAGGTATTGATTTTGCTATTCTGAATCTGTTGATGTGGCGGACCGGGATTTATCAGGGAAAATGGATTATTTTGTTAAACATTATTTCCTTTAGCATAGCGGTGAGCAATAGCTATTTTTGGAATAAATACTGGACTTTTAAGGATAGAGATGAGGTAGAAGCAAAGGAATTTTCTCAATTTGTGATAGTAACTTTAATCGGCGTGGCTATAAATACGAGCATAGTTTACGGAGTAACCACTTTGGTTCCGCCGATGTTTGGCTTGGGTCCCGAACTTTGGGCTAACTTAGCTAAAGTCGCTGCCACTGGAATTTCGTTGATTTGGAATTTTATTGGGTATAAGTTTTTCGTTTTTAAGAGATGAGGATGTAGAGATCAAGGAATGTTGCCTAAGAGGACTGTCATAGAAAGTTATGTCCTCTGAAGGAGGACGTAATTTTCAGGACAGTCCTCTGGATATAATCTAAGGACGCCATTTTAAGGAAATCCTTGATTTGACGAAAAAAAAGCGGCCACCAAGTTTTTGG
>CAZYSH010000002.1:0-29677 GCA_964650035.1 uncultured Candidatus Saccharibacteria bacterium
CTTACTGCCAATAATCTTTTTGGCCTTGATAAACATATAGGTATCTCTAAGGATGCCCCCCCAATCTTCCAAGGACGTTCTTTAAAATGACGTCCTTGGCACAAGGACGTCATTTTAAAGAACGTCCTTGGCCTTTTTTGGAAGCCGGGCTTCCAAAAAAGATATCCTTAGTCAATAGGTTTGATAACTATTCTTCTCTCTGGTTCTTGGCCAATGCTTTCAGTGTTTATTCGCGGCTCATTAATTAAAGCTAAATGGATAACTCGTCTTTCATAAGCGGACATTGGTTGAAGAGTAAGAGCCACTTTTTCTAATAAGGCCTGCTCAGCTATATTTTTAGCCAAATCCCTTAGCAACTCAAGGCGGTGCTTGCGGTAATTATTAACATCTAAAACAAACTGATTTGACTGATTATTTTTTTTATTAACTAAAACTCTAGCCAAGTGTTGTAAGGCATCTAAATTAGCGCCTGCTTGACCAATTAAAAATCCAGCCTGTTCAGTTTGAATATTAATCAAAACGTCATCTGATTGAAAATTATCAACCACTATTTTCCCATCAAAGTCCATTACTTTTAATAATTCTTTTATTGTTTTTTTGATAACATCTACTTTTTCCATATATTTATTATACTTTCTTTACTTCAACCTTAGTAAAATACTGCTGGATAATCCCAAATAAAGTGATGACTATCCAATATACAGGCAGAGCGGCCGGCAGACTCAAAGCAATAAAAACAGTAAGAATAGGCATCATATAAACCATTTGTTGACTCATCATTGAAGAAAAATCCAGTTTCCCTGATTTACCTTTTGGGGCAATCGGAACTATCATTTTTGACTGAACAAATTGGAAAGCTCCAGCTAAAACAGCTAAAACAATACTTCTTTGAGAAAGATCAACTATCCCTAAAAACATCAAATTCAGCGAATCGGGTCGTTCAATAAAACTATAAAGACCATTTAAGGCCTCTGGTTCTAAACCAGTCCGAAAGACCTGAAAAAGAGCGATTAAAAGGGGCAATTGAACCAAAATAGGCAAACAACCAGTCATCGGATTAACCTTATGCTCCCGATATAAATCCATCATTGCCTTAGCTTGTTCTTCTTTATTCTTATACTTTTTCTGTATTTCTTTTATTTTTGGTTGTAATTTGCTGATTGCTTTTTGTGATTGAATAGATTTTTTTGAAAGGGGATAAAGGAAAAATCTAATTAAAATCGTTAAAACAATAATAGCAATACCTAAATCATTGCCCGGAATAATATTATAAAGCCAAATTAAGATATTGAATAAAGGACGATAAAGAGTTTCGTTAAAAATAGTTACTATTAAATCCATATATTAGTTAACCCGAGGTTGAACCTCGAATTATTAATCTACTTTCTTTTAATAAACTAATTAAAATTTCTTCTATTTCCTTGTATTTTTTTTCTATTATTTTCGGCTCTGTTAAAATAACAATATCAAAACCGTTTTTTATCTGATTAAATTTTAAACGAATTATTTCTTCCAGCTGACGCCTAATTTTATTTCTCTGAACGGCCTTCTTGGATATTTTTAATCCAACTATAAAAGCAAAACGACTTACTTTTAAATTATTCTTTAAGAATTTTATTTTAATAAAATCTTTTTCTTGATAATTTCCTTGCTTAAAAACCCTTTTAAAATCATTATCTCTTTTTAATTTATATTTTCTTAATAACATATAATAATTTTTTGGAAGTTTAGAATTTGTACTTCCAAAATTTCCAATTTCAGACAGTTATTTTCTTTCTACCTTTTTTTCTCCGGGCAGCTAAAACACGACGACCAAACTTAGTCGCCATCCTTTTTTTAAACCCATGAATTTTTTTTCTTTTTCTCTTTTTCGGTTTATAAGTAAAAGACATTTTTTTTAAGCTTATCATTTAATAAATAGATAGTCAAATCAATAACTTAATAGTTATAAATCCACAACTCATCCACAATTTATTAACAAATTCAAGGCATTTTGATATCTTTACTAATATGATACAATGATTTTAAGTATAATTAATTTATTATTGTTCATGAATTTAAAAGAACTTTGGCAGACCGTACTTGGAGAAATTGAGTTAAGTATTTCCAAAGCTAATTTTATTACTTGGTTTAAAAATACTAAAATCCATTCCAAAAAAGATGGAGTTATTACGGTTAGCGCGCCTAATGGATTTACTAAAGAATGGCTGGAAAATAAATATAATAAACTTATTTTAAAACTTCTCCGCAATAATTCTTCAGATATTAAAGAAATTCAATTTATCATTGGCAGCAAAACTGTTTCTCCAATAATTACCAAAATAAAGAAAAAACAAACTTTAGATTTGACTGGCGACCAGTTAAACTTTCAAGAATTTAATCTTAATAAAGAAACTAATCTTAATCCTAAAT
The DNA here is from genome assembly GCA_964650035.1 of uncultured Candidatus Saccharibacteria bacterium. Lineage (GTDB taxonomy): Bacteria > Patescibacteriota > Minisyncoccia > Portnoybacterales > UBA2143 > CAZYSH01. The sequence continues at coordinate 2,413 of CAZYSH010000002.1, forward strand.
ATACTTTTAATAATTTTGTTATTGGTTCCTTTAATGAATTAGCTCAAGCTGCGGCCCGGGCAGTAACTAAACACCTAGGTAATCTTTATAATCCTCTTTTTATTTATGGGGGAGTTGGTTTGGGAAAAACTCACTTACTTCAAGCGATTGGCAATGAGTTAACTAAAAAAAATCCCAATAAAAAGATTAAATACTTAAGCTCGGAAAAATTCACTAGTGAAATGATTGACGCTATTTCTAAAAAAGGAATGGATGCCTTTAAAAAGAAATATTATAAAATAGATACTTTAATTATTGATGATATCCAATTTATTGCCGGCAAAGAAAAAACTCAAGAAGAATTCTTTAATGCTTTTAACGCTCTTTATCAGAAAAATAAACAGATTATTATTAGTTCTGACAGACCACCTAAGGCAATATCCACTTTAGAAGAACGCCTCCGTTCTCGTTTTGAAGGGGGGATGATCGCTGATATTAGCCAACCTGATTTAGAAACTCGTTTAGCTATCCTTAAAAGTAAAGCGGAAGAAAAGAAAATAAAAATACCTGAAGAAGTTTTAATTTATATTGTCACTCATATTCAAAAAAATATAAGAGAGTTAGAAGGAGCTTTAAATAGAGTTGTTGCTTTTTCTCAAATAAATAACACCCTTCCCACTATTAAAAACGTTCCTAAAATTCTTTCCCAAATTATTAATACTCCCAAGAAAATGACTAATTGTAAAAAAATATTCAAAATAGTATCTGAATTTTATGATATTAGTATTAATGATTTATTTAATCACTCTAGAAAAAAAGAATTAGTCCGACCTCGACAAATTAGTATGTATCTTATTAGAAAAGAGTTAAACAGCTCTTATCCATATATTGGAGAAAAACTCGGTGGTCGCGACCACACTACTGTTATGTATGCTTGTCAAAAAATTAGCAAAGAAATGGAAGATAATAATTCACTCCAACATGAAATAAATTTAATCAAAGAACAAATTTATAATTAATGATTTTATCTAAATTTTTGATTTAGTAATAAAATTATTATAAGATTCTTCTCCTAGCAACTTAGAATGATAAATTTTTATCAAAAATTTATCCACAAATTATTAAACTAAAATTCAACAATTTATTAATTAACAATTACTAATTAATAACTCAAAAGATTGACTTTTCCTCAATTTTTAATAATCTAATAATACTAATAAATATATATAAATAAAATATTATAATTATTATGCATATAATTTGTCTTCAAGAAAATTTAAAACAGGCCCTAAATATTACTGAAAAAATTATTGGCCGTAATTTAACTTTACCTATTTTAAATAATTTTCTTTTATCTATTGAAAATAATAAATTGAAAATATCTTCAACAAATTTAGAAATAGGAATTAATTCTTGGGTAGCTGTAAAAATTCAAGAAAAAGGTAATATTACTGTGCCAGCTCGTTTATTAACTGATTTTATTAATAATCTTCCTAATGAAAAAGTTGAATTAAAAGTTAAAAATCAACAATTAGAAGTAAGGTGTAAAAAATTTAAAGCAATTCTTAAAGGTTTATCAGCTGATGATTTCCCAATTATTCCTAAGATTAAAGAAAAGCCATTAATAAAGGTTAGGGGAAATATTTTAAAGAATGGTTTAACTCAGGTGGTGGAAATGGCTTCTCTTTCAGAATCAAGGCCTGAAATATCCGGTATTTATATGAATTTTAATAAAAATTCAATTAAGTTAGCGGCAACTGATAGTTTTCGTTTAGCGGAAAAAAATATTGAAATTAACTCTGATAATAAGGGGTTAAAAGATCAGTCGTTAATTATTCCTCAAAGAACAGCCCAAGAGATAAATAGAATTTTAAGTGAAGAAGATACAGAAGTAGAAGTTGTTTTATCTAATAACCAGATATTATTTGATTTTGGTTACGCTCAAGTTATTTCACGACTTATTGAAGGACAATACCCAGATTATCAACAGATTATCCCAGATGATTTTATAACTCAAGTAGTTGTTAATCGGGAAGAATTAATCAATAATATTAAAATAGCTAGCTTATTTAGCGGGAAAATTAATGATATTAAAATTTCATTTAAGCCAAAAAAATCATTTTTAGAAATTTTATCTAAAGATGTTGATATTGGAGAAAATAAATCTAAAGTTGAAGCGGAAATCAAAGGTAAAGATGTGGAAATAATTTTCAATTATAAATATCTTTTAGATGGTTTGAATAATATTTTCAGCGATAAAGTTATTCTTGGGTTAAATGACGCTTCTAAGCCAGTGGTAGTTCGGCCGGTTGGTGATGTTAGTTATACTTATGTAGTGATGCCGATTAAGGTGTAATTAAATCCGAGGTTGAACTTAAAAACTACGAACCTTATAAGGTTCGTAGTTTTTAAGTTCAACCTCTAGACAGTATTTAATAATTTGTTCTAACAACCATTTCATCTTCTTGTCGGTTTAAGACAGTATCGTAGGCGCGGACTTTGATAGTTTGGTTGGTTTGGGGAAGAAGGTAGGGCGAGAGATTAAAAGTAATAGAATAGGGATAGGTGCGGTCTGTGCCGATTAATTGATTATTAAAAAAGAAATCAACTTGTTTAATATCTAAATTAGCTTTAGCTTGGGCTTGGATAACTAAAATAGAGCCGCTGATTAAGCTATTTTCTTGAGGTGAAGTTATTTCCACATCAGGTTGGTTTTCTTTAGTGTGAATATCATCATACTGGCTGGGCGGATTTTGATTATAACAGATATTTTGAAAACAAGGTTGGTTGTTGACCCATTGTTGGACCGCTTTTTCCCAATTTTCAAATTGTTCGTCGTCCTGGTCAAGATAATAAAGGATAGAATGGACTTCTTGATAAATTTTTTCTTCAATTAAATCAGGCGGGGTTAAATTAGTGGCGCGCTTGCCTGAAATTTTATCAATTTCAATCTTGTTTTGATAAGCTAATTGACCATTAACCATTGATATGGTGCTGGTTGAGGTTGGTTCTGGGGGAGTGAATTTTTCCACCTGCCCAATAAGGAAAAATTCGTTTTCTTTTAACTCGCTATTAATGGTATTCTTGTCTTTGATTTTTATTTGATAGGCCTGGCTCATAAAGTCATTCCAAATCGGGGCAGCCACATAAAGACCAGCCGCACCCTGCTTCATTTTTTTGGTAAAATCATTATTACCTGCCCAAACACCAACTACTAAGCTGGGCGTGTAGCCGACTGTCCAGCCATCGCTGTAGTCCTGGGTAGTGCCGGTCTTAGCGGCTGCCGGGCGATTAGGAAGATAGAGTTTTGAATGAGAGCCAAACATCGGTGCTCGGACCCCCTCATCTGAAAGAATACTGTTAACCTGGCGGGCAATTTGTTCTTCTATAACTCTTTCAGGATTATCTTGATATTCTTCTAAAACATTTCCTTGGGCATCTTCAATTTTAAGAATAATACTAACTGGATGTTTGACGCCGTCAGCGGCAAATACCCCGTAAGCGGCCGCTTCGTCAATTAGTTTTACTTCGCCGCCGCCCAAAACCAGAGACAATCCATACTGACGTCGGTCTTTTAAGGTGGTGATGCCCATATCCTGGGCCAAATTAATAGTATCATTAATTCCAGCCAAATAAAGAACCTTAACCGAAGGCAGGTTAATTGATTGGGCCAGGGCTTTTCTAAAATCAATCGGCCCTCTGAATTTTAGGTCGTAGTTATTTGGCTTGTACTCTTTTTCTTCTCCAGCCGGACCAAATTCGCCAAAGCTTGTTTCTAAATCAAAAATAATACTTTCCGGGCTAAACCCTTTTTCAAAGGCCATAGCGTAGGCGAATGGCTTAAAAGACGAGCCGGGTTGGCGGTTGGGGCTGGTAGCCACATTATACTGGTCAGCGCTGTAATCCTTAGAGCCGACCAAAGTTAGGACTTGTCCGGTCTTGGGGTCAATCGCCACTAAAGCGGCATTAGTCGCTCGGTAAGTTTTTTCATTTTTTTCTACACCTTTAGTAATTACTTCTTCGGCTAATTGCTGTAAGTCCCAATCAAGGGTGGTATAAACCTTTAAGCCAGCCATATTAATATCAGTATAGGTTTGTCCGTATTCTTCTTCTAAATATTCCTGGATCATAGTAACGAAATGATGGGCTTTCAAATCGCCTTGAGAAGTATATTTCAATTCTTCGTTTTTAGCTTCTTGGGCTTGTTCTTCGGTAATGTAACCAAATTTAATCATTCGGTCTAAAATATATTCTTGTCTGGTTTTAAGTTTTTTTGGGTGAGAACCATAAGGCGAATAATAGCTGGGCGCTTGAGGAAGAGCGGATAATAAGCTGGATTGGGCCAGGGTTAAATCCTTGGCCGAAACGTTAAAAAATGTCTGGGCAGCAGCTTCAATGCCGTAGGCGTTAGAGCCGTAAGGCACTTGGTTAAGGTAAAATCCCAGAATTTCATTTTTAGAATATTTTCTTTCCATAATTAAGGCGAGAATTGCTTCTTTAATTTTTCGAGTATAGGTTCTTTCTGATTGGGGTCCGCCTAAATAAGCGTTTTTAATATATTGTTGAGTAATAGTAGAGCCGCCTTGAGCGATTTTTTTGCCTCTGAAATTAGCAATAGCCGCTCGGATAATCCCGCGCCAGTCCAGGCCAATATGGTGATAAAAATTATCATCTTCAGCAATAACAGTGGCATCTTTAACAAATTGAGGAATCTCTTCAAAAGAAATCATTGTTCTTTTTTCCTCACCATGAATGTCATAAAGAATTATTTCTCCAGTCCGGTCGTAAATTTTTGTTGATTCTACTACCCGACGTTCGTCAATTTTAGTCGGATCAGGCAAATCTTTGGCAAAATAGGCCAAAAGACCGATTCCCCCAAGGAAACTAATAATCAAACAAAAAACAATAAACTTAGTTATTGTTCTAATAATTTTTCTTTTTCTTTGAAACATATTATTATTCTGGCAGAATTGACCTGTTTAATCAAGAGTGTTAGGATGGATAATAGTATATCTTAAAACTAAATTTATTTTTCAAACGGAGTTCCAAAACTTGAAAATTATATTTGTTTTCTCAATAAAAATTTAACGCGGTGCCCGTTTGCCTTTTGTTCGCTTTGCGAACAAAAGTTTTCCGACCGCTATTTTTATCTCGAAAACAAATTAATTTTCTAAGTTTCTCCACTATGTTTTCAAAATAGATTTAGTTTTAAGATATTAAGGTGTGGCTTTAAAAATATGGAAAAAGAACAACAAATCCAGGAAGTTTTAACTCGAGGGGTGGAAAATATTTATCCTGATAAACCATCTTTGGAAAAAACTTTAAAATCCGGCAAAAAACTCCGGCTTTATTGTGGTTTTGACCCTAGCGCGCCAACTCTTCATATCGGCAATGCTATTCAGATTAGAAAGTTAGCCCAATTCCAACAATTAGGTCACGAAGTAATATTCTTAATCGGAGATTTTACCGGTATGATTGGTGATCCTGATAAAATAGATGTTAGACAGAAATTAACCCGAGAGCAAGTGCTTAAAAATAGTAAAAACTACAAAAAACAAGCAAGTAAAATTTTGGACTTTTCCGGTAAGAATCCAGCCAAGGTGATGTATAACAGTAAGTGGAATGACAAGTTGAGGTTTATTGATCTAGTTGAGTTAGCTTCCCATTTTACCACCCAACAGATTATGGTTAGAGATATGTTCCAAGAAAGACTCAAGAAAGATAGACCAATCTATTTACATGAATTCCTTTATCCTTTAACCCAGGCCTATGATAGCGTGGCTATGGATGTTGATTTGGAAGTCGGGGGCAATGACCAGATTTTCAATATGCTCTGTGGTAGGGATTTAATGAAGTCGTTAAAAAATAAAGAAAAGTTTGTTTTAGCTAATAAAATGTTAGCTGATTCTTCCGGTAAAAAAATGGGCAAAACAGAAGGTAATATGATTGCTTTGAATGAAAAGCCGAATGAAATGTTCGGTCAAGTTATGGCTTGGTCTGATGGTCTGATTATTCCTGGGTTGGAACTTTGTACGGATGTGTCTATGGAGGAAATTGAGCAAATAGAGCAGGATATTAAAACTGAAAGGTTAAACCCAAGAGACGCCAAAGCGCGTTTAGCCAGAGAAATTATTGCTATTCACCACAACAAAAAAGCGGCCCAAAAAGCGGAAGAGGAATTTGAAAGAGTTTTTAAACAAAAACAAAAGCCGAGCCAGATACTGGCCTACAAAGCAAAGAGTAAAAAATATCAGATTATAGATTTGTTAGTTGAAACAAAAATGGCTCCCAGTAAAAGTGAAGCCAAGCGCCTAATTGAACAGGGCGGGGTCAGAATAGACAACCAAAGGATTAATGACTGGCAAAAACAGATAGAAATAAAAGACAAGATGATTATCCAAGCCGGCAAAAGAAAATTCGTCCAGATCAGAGTTTAATTGCCTAAATTCGAATCCTGCCCGCGGAGCCAAATGAGATACTAAAACCCGCCTTTGGGCGGGTTTTTTTGAATTTGACAAAAATCATAAAGATGGTTATTATGATAGAAGCAAAAAATTAGTCTATTCTTTTAAAATAAATATATTAATTAGGAAAACACAGGAGGATTAAAATGAAAGGAAATACTAAATTCAGGTTATCTTCGGATATTATTTTAAGTAAGAATGAGGAAGAAATCGCATATAGAATAATAGGCGGCCAGACGACAATAATACATTTGAAGGGGAATACTTTCAATGTTCTCGATGTGCTGGCTACGCGAATATGGGAATTGATAGATGGTCGGATCTCGATAAGTCAAATTACGGAAAGAATCTATCAGGAATTTGATGTGGAGCGGTCGGTGTTAAATCATGATTGTTTGGATTTCCTTGGAGAAATGCTGGAAAAAGGTTTGTTAAAAACTTCTTTTTCAATAAAAGGCATTTCTAAACAAGAACGGCTTTCAGAGACAGAAGGAGAGCTATTCGACGCCCTAAGAGAAAAAGCGATTATCAAACAAATTCCTCTTATTGTGCATTTTGATTTAACCTACAAGTGTAATCTTGATTGTGTTCATTGCTATATAGTGAACGAAAACCGTTCTGTTCTCGGAGTTGAAAAAGCAAAGAATATCCTTAATCAATTGGCAGAAGCCGGCACGCTTTATCTGACTTTGAGCGGCGGCGAAGTCCTGACAAGAAAGGATTTTATTGAAATCGCTCGACACGGCAGAAAGCTCCATTTTGCTTTAAGAATATTAACCAATGGGACATTGATGGATGAGGCAATGGCTGACAAAATCGCTTCTTTGAATCCTGAAATGGTGGCTATAAGCATCTATAGCACGAAACCGGAAATACATGATAAGATAACGAAAGTACCGGGTTCTTTCCAAAAGTCGATTTCCGTAGCGGGAATGTTAAGAAACAGAGATGTAAGATTGAAGATTTCTACGGTGATAATGAAAGAGAATATGGGCGATTACCACGATATTTACGAGTTAAGCAGGCAACTAAAAGCGGCTTTTCAAGCGGATTACAGGATTACGCCGAAGACCGATGGGAATAAATCTCCTTTGGCAGTTCATGTTGATGAGGAATATTTGGCTAATTTATTGGCAGACCCTATTTTTACCGAAAAAAGCGAACCAGAACCGCAAGAAGTTTATTCGGGGATATTTAACACTATTCCTTGCGGAGCCGGCCATATATCCTGTTATGTTACTCCTTACGGCGATGTTTATCCTTGTGTTCAGTTGCCGATTAATTGTGGCAATCTAAAAGAAGCCAGTTTTGCTAAAATCTGGAAGAATTCTCCCGAGTTATTAAAATTCCGTTCCATAAAGATTTCAGATATAATTTCTTGTTCTCAGTGCGAGTTCTTCAGATACTGTCGGATATGCGTAGGATTGAATTTCGTTGAAGAAGGCAGTATGTTTTCTCCATCTAAAAGAGCCTGCCGAGAAGCCAGAATAATGAAAGAATTAGGCAGAGAAAGGAGGTGATGGCTATGGACGGGAGAGAATCTCCAAAGACCGCCTACCAGAAGCCCGAGGTAAGGTCCGAAAAGGAGAGACCCGAAGCGAGTTTTAACTGTCCGACCACGAACGTGAAGTATTGCGGTCAGGCATACTCGCCGAAAAAGGGTTAATCAGGTTTTTGGAGGCAGTTTAAACAAAAGCCCGGTTTTTGAAACTGGGCTTTTTTCTTTTATTTTTCCGTGATAAAATAAACTTAATAACTAATCTCGAGATATGAAAGAAAAAATTATTCCAATATTAATTTGTCCGAAATGCGGAGGTTTATTAGATTTAAAAATAGAGAAAAAATCCGGAGACAGAATAAATGAAGGAGATTTAAGCTGTAATAAATGTAACGCAAGTTTTAAAGTAACAGACGACATTGTTTGTTTTAAATCAGTTCAAAAAAAAGATTTAGACAAAAGAATCAAAAGAACTCGTGAGATGTTTTTTAACCAAGAGTTAAATAAAAATTGGTTGAAACATTTTGATCAAAAAGAGCAATCTGCCTTAAAAGAAGAATGGGAATGGATGATAGAAAAACTTGATATTGAAAATAGTAAAATTCATTTGGATTGGGCAACAGGGACGGGGCGGTTTTTGAGAAATATATTGGATTTAGTTAAGGGCGAGATTATAACGATAGAAACAGATTACGCCACTTGTTTGGGGTTAAGGGATTTTTTGAAAGAAATTAAAGGATATTCAAAAGTGACTATTATTTATGGCGATGCTCGAAATATGCCTTTAGATGACAATTTAGTTGATAGTGTGAGCTCTTGGCATGGACTTGATGAACCGAAAATCAACAAAGCGTTAGATGAAGCTGAAAGAGTTTTAAAAAAGGATATGCCATTGGTTGTTAGCGGCTTATTTTTCGAAGATAATTCGATGAGTTTAAAGATAGCGCTTCAAGAAGGGATTGAGTTCGCTAAGAAAGATAAAATTCAACAATATTTCAAAAAATTAGGATTTGAAGATATTGACAGTAGGGTATTCTTTAAGGGAAAATGGACGAGCGATAAGGATTTCTTACCTAAAAAAGGTGATTATTGCGCCTCTTATGGTGTGGCGGGGAAGAAATCTGGTTAAGACGGAGGACGGGGCGAGGTTCGAGAGACCCGTCCAGGTTCGAATCCTGCCGTCGGAGTTTGCATTGACAAATGTTTTTAATAAGTTAAACTTAAGATGAGTATAAGATTAACTAAAAATATGGATAATATTATAAATCTCAAAAATTTAAGGGAGCATATGCAGGAATACGCCAAAAAAGTTCAAAAGGGCGATTCTTTTATTGTCTTTAAAAAATCCAAACCTTTATTTAAAATTACTCCGATTAATAATGATTTCTGGGAAGAAGTGATTGACTTTAGTAAAATCAAAAAACAAGGAGTTGATATCAAGGATTTATTAAAGCGTCTCTAATATGGATAAAATAGAGAAAGCGCTAAATAAGTTAAGTTTTAAAGAAAAGCAAAAGGTAAGAGAAATTTTACTCCAAGCAGATAAAGGCAATTTTCAGGGGTTAAATACAAAGAAACTAAAAGGGAGAGATAACATTTTCCGCGTTCGTAAAGGTAATATCCGCATTATTTTTTATAAAATAGACAATTCTATCAAGGTTTTAACCATAGAGCGAAGAGCAAGCAAAACTTACAAAAAGAGATAGTCATCAAAACAGGTTCTAACATCGTTCGGCCAACGGAGTTATAATAAAAAATCGCCAAGAAGGCGGTTTTTATGTTAAAATCTATAAAAGCCGATGGAAAAATATAAATTTTTTAAAAAAGAGATTAGTGGAGTCTTTACTATACCTTCTGGTATTGTCAGCACTGAGGTATCAACACTTGAAAGAATTACTAAAGAGATTCCTGAAATTGGTATTCTTACTACAAAAAGCATAGGGCTAAGACCAAAAGAAGGGAATAAAGAACCTATTATTGTTCAATATTCCCCCCTTTCTTTTATTAACGCTGTTGGCCTTACTAACCCTGGCGCAAAAGAATTTGCCAAGAAACTATCAAAGATAAATATTCCCAGTAGCAAATTTCTACTAATTTCAATATTTGGAAATTCTCCAGAAGAATTTAGAGAAGTAGCTAAAATATTATATGATTTTGCTGATGGGTTTGAGTTAAATACTTCCTGTCCTCACTCAAAGAAATATGGGCAAGTTGTAGGTCAAGATAAAGAACTTACAGGAAAGATAGTAAAAAATGTTGCTTCCCTGGGAAAACCTGTATTTATTAAACTCTCACCAAATTTAAATATCAAAGAAACAGTAGAATATTCTGTTGGGAACGGTATATCAGGAATTACAGCAATAAATACAAAAGGACCAGAGTCTCTTCTCTACGACGGTTATCCAATTTTATCAAACAAGTTTGGAGGAGTTTCTGGAAAAGCAATTTTAGAACTTGGTCTGAAATGCGTAAGAGAAGTAAGGAGTATTACGGACTTACCGATTATTGCCTGCGGGGGCATTTCAGTAGCTAAAGATATAAAGAGATATAAAATGGCTGGAGCAGATTTTTTTGGAGTGGGTTCTGCTTTGGCTGGAATGAATACAGAAGAAATAAAAAAATATTTCAACAACTTATTGGCAGACTTAGAACGAGGAACAAGTAATACAGCCGATTGTTTAAAGGCAGAGCTGAATATGGGGTATAAGAAATACAGAGTGAAAGAAAATATACAATTAGCAGGGGACTTGTTTCTTCTGAGGTTAAACAATGTCATAAAAGCAGAACCAGGACAATTTATTTTTGCTTGGTTGCCGGAAAAAGGCGAAAAACCATTTTCTGTTTTAGATGACGAACCCTTATCTTTGCTTATTCAAAAAAGAGGATGTTTCTCCAGTGAACTATCAAAATTAAAAGCTGCTGATGTCCTTTATATTCGTGGGCCATATGGAAATTCTCCAGAGGCAAAGGGAAGGACTTTGTTAGTGGGAGGAGGAACTGGCATTGCCGCGCTTTATCTATTTGCTAAAAGAAATAAAGATGTGTTTGCAATATTAGGCGCAAAAGATAAAAATCACTTAGCGAATTTTGATAGTTTTAGAGCTTTATGTAAAAAAGTTTATCTTACTACTGAAAACGGTGAAATAGGTCATCAAGGTTTAACAACGGATATTTTAGAAGCAGTGGTAAGGAAAGTAGACCCGGAATATTGTATAAATTGTGGTCCAGAACCTATGGTGAGAGCGGCCGTTGAAAAAGAGAAGCAGATAAAACCAGAAAAAATATATTCTTCTATAGACTTTTTGACTAAATGTGGAATTGGTTTATGTGGAAGCTGCGCAACCTCTAAAGGGTATAGAAGTTGTGTAGATGGAACCTTCTTAACAGATAATCGAATCTACACTAAAAATAGGTTCTAACGTCTCTCCGGAGGCGGGCAGGTGTCCAGCTTTGGGTTATAACAAAAAACCGCCAATCTGTCTTTCAGTAAAGGCGGTTTTTTGGTAGAATGGATTTATGGCGATTATTCGTAAAAAATGCTGGCCAGAATGGTATAAAAAGTTTTGCTCTGGAGAGCGAACTTTTGAATTGCGGCTTGCTGATTTTGATTTAAAGAACAACGATGTTTTGGTTTTTGAGGAATATAATCCAAAAACTAAAAAGTATACTGGCAGAAAAGCGGAATTTAAATGTAAAAAGGTGGAGCATTCAGCTCAAGACCCTTTGCAGTTTTATAAGATTAAAGATGTGAGAAAAAACGGTTTTTGGATTATTGAGTTAGAAAAGCAAAATTAGCAATAGGGGTTGGGAGTCGCACTCCCAACAAACTCCTAAGATTTAAATAAATAGTCAATGATTTTGCCGGCTGGATTGCGGCTTTGGCCCTGATTTGGGAAATGGTGGAGCCAAAGTGAGGGGTTGGCGTTGATTTCAATAATCTTACCTTTGTTTTCCGTAATGGGTTGACTAATGTCTTTAGTAATAATATCAACCCCGCCTAATTTTAGCCCCAAGGCCTTAATGGCTTTGCGGGCTATTTTAATATTTTCTGGGTGGATTAGCTTGGTAACGTCTTCAGCTTCACCGCCTGTGCTGAAGTTGGCGTTTTTTCTGACTTGGACAATTTGGTCTTTTTTCGGGACAGAGCTAAAAGTAAGTTTTTTTTGAGCCAAACATCTTTTAATTTCTGAATCAATCTTGATTTTTTTAAGAAAGGGAGCCAGTTTCTTGGATTTGAGCCGTCTTTCTTTTTTGTTGCTTAGTATAATCAGTTGTTTAATGTTATGCAGGCCGTCTCCTTTAATGCGGGCTGGAATTCTTTTGACCGCGCCTAATAGTTTTTTGTCTAAGATTAAGAGGCGATAATCTTTGCCCGGAGTGAATTGTTCAATCATTAAGTAGGGGTATTTTTTAAATAATCGGCGAGCGTATTTTTTTAAAAATTGTTTGGTTTTAATTTTGATAATCACATCTCGTCCTTTGGTCTGACTAATTGGTTTAATCACCCAGGGACCGGGGATTTTAATTTGGTCAATTTGCTTAACTTGGCTGACTTTGGCGTATTTAGGAATAGGTAGTTTAGTCGCTTCTAATACTTGGTAGGTAAGATATTTGGAAAGGGCTAAATCGCAGCTAATCTTGGAATTAAAAAACCCCTTTTGGTGGCTTAACCATTGGGATTGTTTATCTTTTTTAAGTTTAATATAGATGTTTCTTTTATTGCCTTTTTTTTGGATTAAAACTTGGCAGTCAACACCCTTTTTAGCTGCTTGTTTTAAAATTAAATACTGGCCTCCGTAATTAAGAAAATCTTTAGGATTGAGTTCTTTATGGTTGCCAAAAACTCTAATCATTGTTTTTGTTTGTTTGTTCGTTAAGAGGGTTGAGAGTACGGTTTTTTAGGAGTGCAACTCCTAATAAATTAGGAGTTGCACTCCCCAATTTAATGGTTATCCCTTGGCTAAAATGTGGGGATTAAGTGTTTTTTTAAGTTTTAATAATTTAACCGGTTTTAAATCAAAAGCGTTATGAGCTGTTTCAGCTACTTGCTGCGCCCAAGGGGTTAGTTGTTTACAGGAGTCGTCTAAAACGCGGTTTAGAGTCAGGATGCGTCCCAGTCGCCGATTGGGACTATAGGGCGATTTTTTAACTTGAATGCCGTCAGCTAAAATAAATTCTTCCTTGTCTTTAAGATGTTTCAGGTCGTAGCCCGGCCGGAGATATTTTAATTTGCTCTCTTTTAGTTTATAGACCCCGGCTTTGACTTGTCTGTTATTTCTTGCCCAGCGTCCGGTTAAATTATGGGGTATCATTTGAGCGCCAATTTTCTTTTGACGCATTAGGCGGTTGATTTCTTCTAAGTCAATTTGATAATCAGCTTCAAGAAGTTCTAAGACGTGAAAACCAAGAATTGATGGCTCATTATTTAATTCTTGAACCATAGGCAGAACAGGGAAAGAGCCAATCAGTCGGGGATTGCACTCTATTATATATAGTTTTTTATTTTTTTCGTCAAGAACAAAATCCAGGCCAAAAATTCCTTTGTAGCCGGCTTTTTTAAAATACTGCCCTATTTTTTCCGCGGCTTGATAGGCCTGTTGAGAGATCTCTCGGTCAAAATCTGAAGAAGTCCAATCGTGGCCGCAAAAGAGACCAGAACCTCTTTCCGGATTGAATAATTGGGGGATATCTGTAATTTGGTGCTGAAGATTAGTGGAGAGGACACCGTGCCTGGTAACGCAAACAGTAATACTTGGAGAAGGGCCTTGAATGAATTTGGCAACTATTGCTTCTGGTACAGGCACAAATTTTGTTTCTTCGTCGTCTTCTTTCCATCTGCCTTTTAATTTTTTAAAGGCCTTGCCAAAATCATTTTGATTGTTGATAAAAAAAGTGCCTTTGCCGCCCCCCTTGGTCGGATGCTGGATAACAAAAGGCAACCCATATTTATTCATTAAGTGACCATAATGGAGTTTATCCACTGAAGTTATTTTACCCGGTATTGTCGGCACATCAATTTCTTGAAGAATCCTCCTGAATTTTATTTTGTTCTCAAACATTTCTTTGCCAAAAGAGGTGGGATTGGCCAATAGTTTCCAATTATTTTCCTTGCAGACCTGTTCCATCCTAATAGAGGGCTTGTAAACTAAAATAGCCGGCCTGCCAGCTGGCAGATTAAATTTTTCAAGATATTCTTTGGTTTTTTGATGTTTAATAACAGTAGTAGCATTGCGTGCTTGGCGAATATGTTTAGCGCCCATGCCTTTTTCCAGAGAGAGGACTTCAATGTCCTTTTCAATTAATTCAGTATCTAAACTGTAACGGAGAGCTATAATGCGGTAGTTAGAAACAATATTTTCCAAGCCCAATCGGTCCCAAGCATAAACCCCAGCGCCAAAGATCGGCGTTTTAATCTGTTTAAAGTATTGTTTAAGTGTTTCTAAATTACGAATAATCATAGTTTTTCGGGTCATCTGAGGTTGGCTTTTATCCGAGGTTGAACCTAAGAATCGCGAACCTGCTAATCCGAGGTTGAACCTCAGAACTACGAACCTCGCAGAGGTTCGTAGTTCTGAGGTTCAACCTATAGGCATTTCTAGAAACAATTTAAAGCGCGGAACGGGGTTGTTTCATAAAGACATTTTTTGCCGGGTCAACCAGGAATCTTTTTAAATCTCGCCGGCCAACAATAATGTCATATTTCATCTCGCTGCGGTCAGCTATAAAGGCCTCGGTTGCAACTAATCGTTTGTCCATATAAAAGGATAGATTAATAATCGGTCTTTCTTTGGCGCCTAAAGCGCCGCGAACTTTTTTACGATTAATTGTTTTACCAATGCCTAATTCTTTGGCTAAATTACTGCAAACAGTTGTTCGGTAAGCGCCAGTGTCAATTTTAGCCATAATTGGATGTTTGTTTTCTTTAAAATCAAGTATTTCAATTGGTTCATTAATGCCGATTACTTTGCGGCCGGAGATTTCTTCCAGTTCCTCTTCAATCTCTCCGCCGAATAAATCTTGGGCGATTTTGACCCCTTTGGTTATGGTTTTAACTTTTAGTCCTTTGACTCTTTTAAGTCGTTCATCAAGAGGGAAAAGGTTGGCGATTTGGACAGAAAGGCCGGGTCGGGTGTTGAGTTCCAGGATAATCGGCCCTTTTTCTCGGTCAATGGCAATATCAATGCCCAGGAAGCCGATTTTGGTTATTTGTTGGGCGTGGATGGCCAGACGAAGAATTTCTTTCCAACCGGGAATTTGAATCCCTCGCAAGGGTAGTTTTTTCTCGGGGGTATATTCAATCAAGCGGTCTTTTTGAATAGCGCTTGTGGTAACGCCCGTTCCCATATCAACGCCTACGCCAATGCCGCCTAAATGAAGATTAGATTTGCCGCCTGATTCCTTGGTGGGTAGGCGGAATTCAGCCATCACCGGCACGGAATTATAGACAATAATTCTGATGTCGGGAATGCCGCGATAAGTATATGGCTTAAAAAGCCTTAACAGTTTAATCCTTTCTTCAAAAAAAGCAACATCCGGCAAACCGGTCGTAGAATAAGTCCCTTCTAAAATGTTAAGGATATGATTTTCTAAATCATTAATAGTAATGATTTTTTTATCCGCTTTAATCCAAGGATGAGGATATTTTTTCCGCCGGGCGTAAACAATAAGAATACCTTCGCCGCCCAATCCCCGATTTGGCTTGAGAGTAAAGCTGTTAGGCAAGTCGGTCCAGTTAAAGTTTTTAAGTTCCTGGATTCCTCGGATAATAGAGTAGGTTTGGAGGACTGGTAGTCCATTTTTTCTTAGGATTTTCTTGGCCAAAAGCTTGTTATCGGCAATTCTAATAGCCCTCAAAGAATTAGAGGGCCGCATATATGAGAGAATACGGGCATTCATACCTAAGATATAACGAGATTTTTCAATGAAATCAAACATATTAATTATACCTTGCCCGGTCTTTTTTTCTTAGGTAGTTCAATGCTTTTAATCACTTCTCTGAATCGAAAGTATTCAGTTAGACGCAGGCCAGTCCATTTGCCCAGAAGAATATTGATAATTATAGCCAGAGAAAAAGTTAAGAGAGGATGACTTAGGACAAAAATTTGCAGCCAGGACCAGCTCGCGAGCCAATAACAGATAATAGAAAGAAGTAATGTTTCCGAGGTCAGAAAAATAGCTCCTTTGCCGCCCCGTTCAATTTGAGTGGCCAGAAATTTCTCAACCAGAGTAATCATAATCAAAATGGCGAAAATAGAGGCGGTGATAAGGCCAATTTTTTGGTTAGAAGCGCCGAACAGGAAGATAATTAAAATAGTTAAAGCAACACCGGTTAAAGTAATTGCCATACGAGGTAGATACATTAAGCGGAATTTTCTGATTAACAACCTTATTAGAGTGCCAACTATTAAAATGGTCATAAAAAAAATCAGACCATATTTTAAGCCAAGAGCCAAAAAAGCAAAGGCGATAATCAAGGGGGTGTAGATGCCAAAGCCCTTGATACCGATAATCTGACGACTAAAAGCGATAACTGTGGCAACAATCGGAAGCATTAAAAGAAAAATCAGCGTTTCTTGAGGCACGCCTTGGTCAATCATATATTGAGTAATAAAAGACATATTAGTCATAGATGGAGTGAGCGCAGCAGATGGCTGCGGCCAAAGCGTCGGCCGCGTCATCAGGTTTGGGGATTTTATCCAAGTTCAACAGCAATTTAACCATTTTTTGAACTTGTCTTTTTTCAGCTCGTCCATAGCTGGTAACCGCTTGTTTAATCTGAAGAGGGGTGTATTCAGCAACTGGTATTTTCATTTGGGCGGCTCGGGATAAAATAACTCCCCGGGCTTGACTGACTTTGACTGCGGTCTTTAAATTCTTAAAAAAGAAAATATCCTCCACAGCCATTTTATTCGGTTTATGTTTTTTGATCAGTTTAGCCAGCTCTTGATCTAATTTATGGAGCCGTTCAGCGGTTGATAGGTCTGGTTCAGTTCTAATGCAACCATACTCAATAAGTTTTAATTTGTCGGATGTTTTTTTAATAAGGCCGTAGCCAGTTATGGCCGTGCCCGGATCAATGCCCATTATAATCATGATTCTTAGTTGTTATTTTAGAAGTTTTGGAAGCGTGGCTTCCAAATTGGAAGCCACGCTTCCAAAACTTCTAATAAACTATTTGAGATTACTATAAATTTCTTGAATATCGTCATTGTCATCCAAGGCCTCAAAAAGTTTTTCCAATTGGGCTTTAGTTTTTTCATTAACTTCTATAGGGTATTTAGGCATCCATTCATTATTTTGTCTGTCAAACATATACCTAACGCTGCCTGATTGAGCCAATTTACCGCCAAACTTGCTTAAGATATGTCTAATTTCCGCTGAAGTTCTATTTTTGTTATCAGTAATTCCTTCAATAATCAAGGCAACGCCGCTCGGTCCATAGGCCTCATAAAGTACTTCCTCAATGTTAACGCCTTCTAATTCTCCGGCGCCGCGCTTGATGGCGTGTTCAATTTTGTCTTTAGGCATATTTACTTGACGCGCTTTTTCAATAGCCAGTCGTAATTGGGGATTTTGTTCTGGATCTTTACCTTTTTCTTTGGCAGCCACACTAATTAAGCGGGATACTTTAGAAAAGATTTTACCCCGTTTTGCATCTGTATCTTTTTTACGGTGTTTTATGGTCGCCCAGTGGGAATGTCCACTCATAGTACTTTAATGATACTATTGACTGCCGACAAGTGTCAATGGAAATTAGGGGATAAAGCAACAATTTTAGCAAAAAAAAGACCAATCCAAGCTTATTGTACGAGAATTGGTCTTTTAGAATTTTGGGTTGATTGGCTAACAGGATAACCTTTTATCCAAACCGTAGCGGTTGCCGAAGCTCAATGGCTTCATTTCGGGCATCAGCCAATCAATTAGTAAAAATCATATCACCTTTAGTTTATTTTATCAAGATCAAGAGTTTTTTAACACTCTTTTTCTCATCTGAATGACAGCCCAGCTGATCAGTAAAGAGGCGGAGATAATAATAGAGATATAGAGAATCAGATTGGCTTTTTGGTTGTTTTGAGTTTTTTGAGCTAAGGAAGCAGATTGGATATTCCCGGGGTTATTTTGAGGATTATTTTGAGTCGGTTGTTCTAACAAATTACTAATCGAAGTAGTTGAAGGATTTTGAACATTGAAATCTTGATTTTGGGCAAGAGTAGTAGTGGCTAAAACTTGAGGTTCTTGGGTTTGTTGAATAATCGGTTCGGGATTATTGCTGGAATAATCTTCCTGGTTTTTTAAATCGGTCAGGGAAATGATATTAGCCGCGCTCGGAGTGGAGATTTTTGTCCAGAAATAATCAAAGCCGTCAAAGGCAATAGAAAAACCTTGCTTGTTTTCCGCTAAATAACTGACTTCAGCGCCAATTGAGCCGTCCGGGTAGATTAAACGGACTTGGTCTGCGTCGTTGTTAAGCGCGATTTTACTAATAAGTCGTTTAATAACCAGGAATTGTTTAGGAGCAATAAAAGTATTGGCCGGGAAAGTAAATGGCTGGCTGCCGCCTTCCTGGTCGTCTAATTGCCAATTGGTTAAATTAGCTACTTGGTCGCTTCGGTTAAATAATTCAATCCATTCTTCTTGCTCGTCTTTATCTTGAGGGTCGGGCATAAATTCGCTGATAATGATTGATTGAGAATAGATATTAACAGTAATAATATCTAAATCAGAGAATTCTTTGTCAGAGACCAGTAAGGTTACTAAATATTGTCCGGGATAAGTATAGATATGGGTGGTTTTTTCTTGAGTGTCAGTAGCTCCATCACCAAAGTTCCAGAAATAGGTGAGAGTATCATTGTTGGGGTCGTATGACTGACCGGCATCAAAGGATAATTCCTGATTGACTAAAGCAATAATATCTGAACCAATAATAGCAAAAGGCGGTTGATTGGCCGGAGCGGGCGCTCCGCCTCCGGTTGTTTCATCGTCAGTTTGTTCATCTGGCTGTTCGTCCGGCGGGGAAGTTTGTTGTCCAGCGCTGTTTTGCACTTTGGGCGTGCCTCCGGCATCTTGGCTGGTTTGCCAGTTGTCGCTGATTTTTTCCATGGTTTGCTTAGTGGAGTTATCACCAGCCAGCCAGCCGCCAGAACAATCAACTGAATCAATTAAATTATTTTGCTCATCGCGCAGTTCTAATTTTTCTCCGGAATTACTTAGGGCGCCGGTATAGATCTGGTCAGCAGTAATATTAGGCGCGGAAGAATCATCTGTTCGTTCCAATAAAAAATAGCCGTTAGCGGCTATTGTTCCTTCAAGAGATATATTTGGCGTTCCGTCAGCGGCAGTTAAGGCCCAGCCGGTTAAATCAATCTCCTGTCCAATGGTATTGTATAGTTCAATCCATTCATCATTAGCTGAATTAGTTGTGCCCATCCAGGCCAGTTCGTTGATAACAATGTCGCCAGAAGAAGCAAAAGCTAAATTTGGCCAAATAAAAAACCCTCCCATAGCTAACAAACAGAAAATAATTTTGGAATAATTTTTATCCATAGGCAGATAAAGGGGGTTGGGAGTGCAACTCCCAACCCACTAATAAAACGTTATCTATATTATATCATTTTTTATCTCTTGCTTCTAATTTTTTGGTATAGTAGAATTAAAATAAGAAAGGAGTAGGTATATAGAGTAATAAAGTTAATCTATCTATTCAGTAAATTTTGGAGCAGAATTTATTCAGGGTGTCGTTTTACGGTATTAAATTCGAATCAGTGTATTGTTCACTTATTGATTTAATTTAAAAATGATAAGATTAATTAATAAATAGAAATATGGATTTTTTATGGTTCGGGCTATATCTTTTCTTTATATACATTTTACCAGCTGTTGTTGTTATTGTTACGGCAATTTGGGTTTATAATGACCTTAAAAAATTCAATGCCGCCGGACTGAAAACATTAAATCCGGCAAGTTGGTCTGCCCTAATTGTATTTTTTTGGGTAATAACTTTTCCATTTTATTTAATTCTCCGTTTTACAAAATATAACAGAAAACTTAACAGATTAAAGTAAAACTAAAAGTTTAAATAAATTATTAGCGTTAGACGCTCTGTATTCATATTGTATGTTTGAATCCAGTTTGATTAACGCTTATAAATAATTGTTTATGTTTAAATTGCTTCTGATGCTTTTTGCTCCTATAATTTTTGTAGTCGTTGTCACTATTTTGGTGTATACAAGCGCGAAGAGGCTCCAAAAAGCGGGAGTTAATGTGTGGGCACCAGGGAATTGGGCTGGTATTGTTTTTCTTTTCTCGTTAATTGCTTTGCCTTTATATCTCATTTTCTATTTTGTAAAATATAGGCCGGAACTAAAGAGATTAAGGGAGAATATTTAGTATTGGGAAAATACTTAAAATTTTTAGCAAGAGAAAAAAGAAAAACGTATGAATCAACAAAATCAACCCGCCCAACCGAATATTTCCCAAGAGCCGCAGCAGTCCCAGCCAAGTCCCCAATCAACCATTCAACCAGGAATACCCCAAAAACAGGGTTTGCCTACTTGGGGTATTATTATGATTGTAGTTGGAACAATAATCGTCTTAGCCGGAGCCAGCTACGGCATTTATTGCTTTTTTGCTTCTCAATCAGGGCCAGATGAATCACCCATGACTGACGAGAAAGAATCTACCTTAGTATCTGTATCTCTAAATCAAAATGTAACTTGGGCAACATATAGCAATAAAAGTGCGAAATATCCATATACTGTAAATTATCCGCAAGGATGGTTTATTAATGAAACAAAGGGAGGAACCGAAATACAGAACTTTAAAGATTCTAAAAAGGGTTATGGCAAGGGGCTTTTACCCGAAGGGTGTTTTAGGATATCAATATCTTTTGGTCAAGAAGATGAAGATAACAAAGAAATAAAGACCTGGTGTCAAGAAAATTTAACAGATTTTCAATATAAAACACTGACAGTAGAATTTTTGTCGGGAAAATATATAAAAGTAGACAATCACGATGCTTATTTAATAGACTATCAAATAAAAGAAGACCAAAGGCTCGATACAAGGCAAATATGTATATCAAAAGACGCTGTAAGGTTCACTATTGTAGGTTATCCGCCCAATCCAGATTTTTTAACCTTATTTGATCAAATTCTCTCCACCTTTAGGTTTATTGAATAAAAATAGTGTTTTTAGATTAGCAAAAACCTGCTTTAATAAGCAGGTTTTTGGCTTGTTTAATTACGATAGCTGTTCTATTTGAACAGTTTGTTTTGTTCTTCTTGAGCATATTTGAGGATGAGGTGTTGATAGGCTAATTTAGTAGCGATACGGCCGATAGATTACTCCTTTTTATTTTTCTCTATTTCCTTTTGCGCGGTCTGTTGAATAGCGGACAATGTTTCATTTAGTGTAGGCAGTCTTCTTTTCTGAAAAGGAATATTTAAAAAATTAGCTATTCTTGCTCCAATTATTCCCTTGGTATTAATTTTTCTTCCCATAACTCGAATTCTTGACGACCCATAAGAATTTAACAGAACCTCCTCGCCGGTTTTTAAAATGAATACCAGTTTGTATGAATGACCACTTCTGCCTTTGTTGTCTGAAGAACAATCTTGTTGCAATTCAAGTTGTTTAATCGAACCAAGATTATATTCTTTAGATTTTTCGTTAATTAAGGTTTTCCACCGAAACACTAATTTTTTTGTAATTTTATCGAGAATTATGGTGGTTATTTTAGTTACAAAAATAACGAATAATCCAATTACAACTCCAACAAATCCGGACCAGAGTGGCGGTTGATTGGTAAAAAAATTAGGTTTTAAAATTACTAAAAATCCTGCCAAGGCAAATATTATACCAACAGCAAAAGCGATAATATTTCTATCTTTAAGGACCATTAAGTTTTGCTTTTCTTTCACAATTTTCATAGCGAAGGTTGCTCAAAATATATTTCTCGAAAGATAATTTTAGGTAATTTCAGATTTTAGATCTTGACAGTGTATTTTAATTTTGATAGACTTGTAATACAATTTAATACAAATTATTACAAAGTCGAAAACAAACAATAACAAACAAGAACAAGAACAAAAATAAAACTATGCGTAATATTATTAACATCTCTTTGCCTGCTGAAATGGCAAAAATGGTGAAGAGAGAGGTCAAAAAAGGAAAATATATTAGTGTCAGCGAATTTTTCCGCGCTCTTTTGCGTGACTATGAAGAAAGTAAAATTTTAGCTGCAGCAGAGGAAAGTCGCCGAGAAATAGCGGCTGGGAAAGGAAAAGTTTTGCATTCTTTTAAGGATTTAAGATAATTAAAACGGAGCTATTTAGCTATATTGATTTATGAAAATAATATATCCTCCGAGATTCTCTCGAGAGTATAAAAAGTTGCCAGATAAAGCTAAAAATTTAATTGAAAAGAGCGAAAAGATTTTTATTAAAAACCCTTTTGATAAAAGCTTAAAAACTCATAAGTTATCTGGAAAACTTAAGGGTCTTTGGGCTTTTTCAAAGGAAAAAGGAATAATTTATCTTCATTCGGTTGGGACTCATCGAATTTATCAGTAATTAATTCAGAGTAGTTTCAAGGTACGGCTTCAAGAGAGTTAAAGGTTTAGGAGTGCGACTCCTAAAGAATTTAGGAGTCGCACTCCTAAAAACTACTCCCACTCCCGGCTCCTTAAACTCGGCCGGGGTAGTTAGGGGCTTGTTCAGTGATGTCCATGCTGTGGGGATGGGATTCAGCCGCGCTTTGACTGCTGATTAGGATGAATTTTGTCTTTTTTTGCAGTTGAGGGATGTTTTTGGCGCCTGAAAGGCCCATGCCGGAGCGGAGACCGCCGGTTAGTTGTTCAACAACTTTAGATAAAGGTCCCTTGTAAAGAACCCGGCCTTCAACTCCTTCGGGAACCAATTTAGCCGGGTCATTGTTTTGTTGATTGTACCGTTCTTGAGAGCCTTTTTTCAGAGCGCCCAAAGAGCCCATGCCCCGATATGATTTATAGGCCTTGTTGTTGTGATAAATCAATTCCCCGGGCGCTTCTTCAGTGCCGGCAAAAAGATTGCCAATCATAACAGCTTGAGCTCCGCCGGCTAAGGCCTTGGTAATATCGCCGGAATACCTAATTCCTCCATCAGCAATAATACTAACTTTGTTTTTCTTGGCTTGTTTGGCGCATTCAACAATGGCGGTTAATTGAGGAACACCGCCGCCAGTAATTGCTCTGGTTGTACAGGTGGAACCGGGCCCAATGCCGATTTTAATTATTTGGGCGCCGGCTTTGGCTAAATCTTCCACTCCCTCTTTAGTAGCCGCATTGCCGGCTATTAAGATGGTTTGGGGGTATTTTTTCCTGATTTTTTTGACTGTTTCAATAACTTTTTTAGAATGGCCGTGAGCTGTGCTAATCATCAAACAATCGGCGCCGGCTTTAACTGATTTTTCAGCCCTTTCCAAGGCCTCCTGGCCTACGCCAATTGAAGCGGCCACCCTAAGTCGGCCATTTTTATCTTTATTAGCTAAAGGATAATCAATTACTTTTTGGATGTCTCTGATAGTGATTAATCCTTTTAATTCGCCTTTTTTGTTAATTAAAGGAAGTTTTTCAATTCTGTGTTCGTGAAGGACGGTTTTGGCTTTTTTAAGATTTGTGCTTATTGGAGCGGTAATGACTTTTTTAGTCATTACTTTTCCAATTTTGATTTGTTCATTTTCAATAAACCTAAGGTCGCGGCGGGTTAAAATACCAACCAGTTTTTTGCTGTTAATAATGGGAATGCCGGAGATATTGTGCTGTTTCATAATTTTAAAGGCCTTTTCAACGGTATCTTTGGGGCTTAAGGTGATAGGATCGGCGATTAAACTGCTTTCCGAACGTTTGACTTTATTAATCTCTTGAGCTTGTTCTTCGGAAGAGATATTTTTATGTATCGCGCCTAAACCGCCTAATCGAGCTAAGGCAATAGCCAAATTACTTTCTGTGACTGTATCCATATCAGCTGAAATTAAAGGGATATTTAAAAAAAACCCTTTGGTTAGATCGGTTTTTAAGTTGATGTCCCGGGGCAAGATTTCTGCTTTTTGCGGTAGAAGCAAAATATCGTCAAAAGTTAAATTTTCTCTATCTAGGATTTTCATAATAGTTTGTCTTGATTATTTTCCGGACACTTTATTTTTAAGTGCTCGTAAGCCGCTTTAGTGGCGATGCGGCCGCGAAGGGTTCGGTCAAGAAGACCTAATTGGAGAAGATAGGGTTCATAGACATCAGTAATAGTATCTGATTCTTCCTGGCTGGCCGCTGCTAGGGCCTGCAGACCGACTGGTCCGCCGTTGAATTTTTCAATAATCACTTTTAGCAGCTGGCGGTCAGCCGGTTCAAGGCCATATCGGTCTATTTCCAGCATTTGCAGGGCTTCCTGGGCTGTCTTTTTATTGATAATCCCATTAGCTCTGACTTGGCTGTAATCCCTGGCTCTTTTTAGAAGGCGGTTGGCCACCCTGGGGGTTTGGCGGGAGGCCCGGGCGATAATTTTTAAGGCCTCCAGTTCTTGTATTTCAACATTAAGGATATTGGCCGAACGGGCGATAATTTTTTCAATATCCGGCTGTTGATAAAAATCTAAGCGATAAGTGGCGCCAAAGCGGCTTCTTAACGGAGAGGAGAGCAGGCCTGTGCGGGTGGTAGCGCCGATAAAAGTAAAACGGGGCAGTTCCAGTTGGATGCTTCGGGCCGATGGCCCTTTGCCAATGATGATATCGAGAACAAAATCTTCCATAGCCGGATAAAGGGTTTCTTCTATGGTTTTGTTAAGACGATGGCATTCGTCGCAGAATAAAATATCGCCGGGCTGGAGATTTGTCAGAATAGAAGCCAAATCGCCCACCTTTTCAATAGCTGGTCCGGAAGTAATTTTGATACTGCTATTCATTTCTTTGGCGATAATATGGGCCAAACTGGTTTTGCCCAAACCGGAATTCCCGCATAAAAGAACATGTTCAATTGATTCATCTCTTTTTTTGGCCGCTTCAATTAAAATTCTAAGATTATCTTTGATTTTTCGCTGGCCCATATATTCTTCAAAAGAACGGGGACGCAGAGTTGAATCCAAATAACGGTCTTCATTTGATTGTTTAACGTCTGTAATTTGACTTGACATTTTTATTATAATTTGCTATTATCTTATTAGTCAAAAGGGGGATTAATAATTCCCTCTTTTTATAAATCCTTAATAATTTTCAATGGATAGCGTCCGCTAATCTGTAGGCAATGAGGGCTCAATTATTATAATGGAGCTTATGGGGGTTTCTCTTAGTTATTTGGATATCTTGGCCCACCCCGGCTTGCCGGGGTGAACGCTGGGATATTCCTCGGAAAACTTTTTCTCTCTGTTCTCAGGCAGGGAGTTGTTGCCTACAGGTTAGCGGACATTAGGCCCTTCGTCTCAAGCGGAGGGTTTTTGTTTTCCTGGAGCTTTAATTTGTTTAGCTATCAGTTCAGGCGAGCCAACTATTCGTTCTACTTCTTCTAAACTGGTAACGCCTTCAATTGTTTTCAGAAGAGCGTCTTGGATTAAAGTAACCATGCCTTGTTTTTGGGCTTGATTTTGAATTTCAAAGGCAGCTGCTTTATCAAGAATCAGTTTTCTAATTTGCTCGTTTGCAACCAAGAATTCAAAGACGCCAGCTCTGCCTTGGTATCCTAAACCGTGACATTTAGGGCAACCCGTAGGCTGGTAAAGAGTAGTTATTTTTTTAGGAATTTTTAAACCGGATTTGGGAGAAATTAAAGATAAAATCTTTTTAATATTTTTTATTGTTTCTGGAGGGGCCTGCTCTTCTTTTTTACAGTCGGGGCATAGTTTTCGGACGAGTCGCTGGGCAATAATTAAATTGAGCGAAGAAGCCAATGAATCAGGGGTTGCTTTCATAGCGAATAGGCGGGGGATGGCTCCGGCCGCTTCATTGGTATGGATAGTTGAAAAGACAATATGGCCGGTTAAAGCGAATTCAATGGCTATTTTGGCGCTTTCTTGGTCTCTGATTTCGCCGAGCATTAAAATATCCGGGTCTTGTCGAACAATTGCTCTTAGGGCTTTAGCAAAAGTATGACCTTTACGTTGACTGATTGGCGTTTGGGTGATGCCGCTTAATTGATATTCCACTGGGTCTTCAACAGTAATAATTTTTACGCCCGGCTTATTAACATAATTCAAGCAGGCGTAAAGAGTGGTGGTTTTGCCTGAGCCGGTTGGTCCGGTGGTTAAAATCATTCCATTGGGTTGGTCAATCTGATTTTTAACAAGGTCAAACATTTCCGGCCTAATACCCAATTGATCAAGATTCAATTTTACCGCAGCTATGCCCAAGAGGCGCATAACCACGCTTTCTCCATAATTACTCGGCAAGACAGAAACCCTTATGTCAATTGTTTGTTCATTTTTTTGAGCGCCCGAAATTTTGACTGTGAATCTTCCGTCCTGGCTGGCATCAGTGACATTTAAAAGCATATCAGATAATGTTTTGATTTTAGAGAGAAGAAAGCGGTGTTCTTCATTGGGGAGGTCGGCAACGTCTTGAAGGAGGCCGTCAATTCGGTAGCGCAATCTAATGTTTTCTTTGCTTGGTTCAAGGTGAATATCAGAGGCCTTCATTTCAATAGAACCAGCTAAAATAATAGTCAGGAGTTGAGAGGAAGACAAATTAACAATAGTTTTTTTAAAATCTTGAATTGTTTTTAAGGATTTCTTGAATTGTTTTAGGTCGTTTTCCTGAATAACAAAAACGCCTCTTAAAGGAGCGTCTTTTTGGGAGGAGGCAGCCAGACCGTATTGCTGCCATCCCTTTTTAAGGCCGGTTAAAGAAGCGATGAAGAGGTGGCATTCGTATCTTTGTTCTTGGAGTTCCTTGATAATTTGTTGAGTGTCGGGATTTTGAGGGTCTTTTACGGCTAAGCGCAGAGTCCGGCCGGTTTTTTTAATTATTAATAAATATCCTTTTTTAGCTTTTTCTTCTGGTAGAACAGTTAAGTCGTCGGGGTCAATCGGAGTGATATTTAGATTGATATAGGGTAAGTTAAGTTCAGTGGCTAATTGTTTAGCCCGATTTTCTTCTTCTTTTCGCTTGATATCACTCAGCGTTTCCTGGAGCTGTTTTGTTTTAGGATCAGTTAAAGGCATTTTTTATAGGTTAATTATATTTTTAGCTTATCCTATTTTATCCTCTTGGTCAAATCTATCTCTTAGTTTTTTGGGGGTTTTTTGGAAGTGGGGGGGGGGGGGTGGTGAGGTGGGGGGCTAAACAACCAACACACAACACGACCCCC
>CAZYSH010000002.1:29687-42473 GCA_964650035.1 uncultured Candidatus Saccharibacteria bacterium
GTGTAAAAATTCTTTTTTTTTTTTTTTGGGGGTTTTTTTGTACCCCTCAATCCATATTTCCACCCCCCACTTCCAAAAAACCCCCAAATGTCCCCAGCGCTCCCAACTCCCAACTTTTCTGCATCGGGTAAATATAGTATACTAAAATCAGTAAGTAGAAAACAATGAATAAGGAACAAACAGAAATTATTATCAACAGCGCGGAAGAAATGCGGAAAACGGGAAGGAATTTGGCTAAGGAGATTATTAAAGGAAATTCAGGCGGCAAGCAAGCAGTTATAATCGGTCTGGAAGGAAATTTGGGCAGCGGTAAAACAACTTTTATTCAGGGAATGGCCAAGGGGCTTGGGATTAAAGATAAAATTGCCAGTCCCACTTTTGTGATCATGAAAAGATATTTTTTTAGAAAGAGATGCTTTTATCATATTGATTGTTATCGGATTAAGGCTAAGGATTTATTAGAATTGGATTTCCAGGAAATTATTAATCAGGCCAATAATATTATAGTGATTGAATGGGCGGAGCGAGTAAAAGAGCTTTTGCCTCAAGGCGCTTTTTGGATGAAGTTTGAACATATTGCTCAAAACAAAAGGAGGATAATTATCAATGAAAACTTTAGTTTTAATTGACGGCAACGCTTTAGTCCATCGCGCCTATCACGCTTTGCCAGATAGCTTAAAAACCAGCCAAGGACAGTTGACTAACGCCGTCTATGGTTTTACCAGTATTCTTTTCCGGATAATTCAAGAGATGAAGCCGGATTATTTGGCTGCCGCTTTTGATTTGGAGGGGCCAACTTTCCGCGACTTGGAATATAAGGATTATAAAGCTAAACGAGTCAAGGCGCCCCAAGAGCTTTATGGCCAGATACCTTTAATCAAGGAAGTGGTCAAAGCCCTGAATATTCCTGTTTATCAAAAGCAGGGTTTTGAAGCAGATGATATTATTGGGACGATTGTAACGGGAACCAAGAATCGGAAATTAGGAATCAAAAATATTATTGTTACTGGCGACTTGGATATGCTTCAGTTGATTGATAAGCAGACAGAGGTTCATACTCTTAAAAAGGGCATTAAGGATATAGCGATTTATAATACTAAGGCGGTTAAAGAGCGTTATAGTTTGACTCCCCGGCAGATTATTGATTTCAAGGGATTAAAAGGCGATCCTTCGGATAATATCCCCGGCGTGCCGGGGGTGGGTGAGAAAACAGCCATTGATTTAATTAAGAGATTCGGCAGTTTAAAAAAGCTCTACCAAGAGTTGCCGGCAAGCGATTTAAACCCTAAATTAAAAGCCCGTTTATTGGAATATCAAGAGCAGGCCTTTTTTAGTCAGTATTTAGCGACAATTAAAAAAGATGTGCCTATTAAATTTAAATTAGCTCAAGTTAGGTGGGGCAGATTTGATAAAAACAAGGTTGTTAAATTATTGGAAAAGCTGGAGTTTAAAAGTTTAATTAAAAGATTAGATATGATACAATCCCAAAATGGAACAAATTAGACAAAAAACAAAAGAAAACTTGGAAAAACTGGTTAAAGAAAGAACCAAAGAAATTGAAGAAGAAAAGAATAAGACAAGAGCCGCTTTGGCAAGCTTAACCGATGGTTTAATTGTCTTTGATGAGGAAAAAAAGATTACTTTAGTTAATCCTCAAGCAGAGAGAATTTTAAACCTGAAGGAAAAGCAGGTAATTGGCAAAAAAATTAGCCAGATTTTAGAACTTCCTAATCTAAAAAAGCTTTATCAGATATTGGGCGGGAAAATAGAGTGGACCGGCCAAAAATACGAATTGGTTTTAGAAAAGCCGCTGAGGAGATTTTTTCAGGTGTCAATTACGCCGGTGGTGGTTGGAAAAGAAACAATTGGTTTGATGGTTGTCTTGCATGATATTACCAGGGAAAAAGAGGTCGAGCGGCTTAAAACCGAATTTGTTTCTATTGCCGCTCATCAATTAAGAACCCCTCTTTCGGCTGTTAAATGGATTTTAAGGATGCTTTTAGATGGCGATATTGGCAAACTTAGTCCGGAGCAGATAGATTTTTTGAAAAAAGGTTATCAGAGCAATGAGAGGATGATTACTTTAATCAACGATCTTCTCAATGTTGCTCGGATTGAAGAAGGGCGCTTTATTTATGAATTAGCCTCTTGTTCCTTGGTAGGCATTATTAATAAGGTTGTTAATAATTTAGCAGAGACAGTTAAGGAGGAAAAAATTAAAATTATTTTTGAAAAACCCCAAAAGCCGCTGCCTGAAATTAAACTTGATAAAGAAAAAATCAGTATTGTTATCCAGAATTTACTGGATAACGCCATTCGTTTTAACCAGCCGGGCGGAAAAGTGACAGTCTCAGTCAAATATGATAAACTCAATTTAGAGGTGATGATTAAAGACACAGGCATAGGTATTCCAATTGGACAACAAAGAAGAATTTTTGATAAGTTTTTTCGGGCTGATAACGCAATTAAGGAAGAGACGGAAGGAACCGGTCTTGGTCTCTTTATTTGTAAGAACATTATTAAAGCGCATAAGGGAAAGATTTGGTTTGAAAGTAAAAAAAACAAGGGGACCACTTTTTGGTTTAGTATTCCTTTTTGAGATATGGAGAAGTTGTTAGGAACCTAAAATCAGAGGTTCAACCTCGGGTTAAAGAAACCATGAAAAAAATTATTATTATTGAAGATGAAGAGACCTTACTTGGTCTTCTCCAAAAGAAATTGAGTCAGGATTATCAGGTTGAAATTGCCCGAGACGGCCAAGAGGGTTTGGAAAAGATAAAAGAGGATAAGCCGGATTTAATTCTTCTGGATATTGTTATGCCCAAGATGGGCGGTTTCGAGGTGATGGAAGCGCTTAATAAAGATGGAGAATTAAAAAGAATTCCCATTATCATTATTTCTAATTCCGGCCAGCCGGTTGAATTGGGCCGGGCCAAAGAATTAGGGGTTAAGGATTGGCTGATTAAGACCGATTTTGACCCTCAAGAAGTGGTTGACAAGGTTAAAAAACAATTAGAATAATAAATTATTATGACTGGAGGAAATTTAAACAAAGGAGAAAAAGGTTTTATCCTCGTAGTTGAAGATGACAAGTTTTTGCGAGAGCTTTTGGTTCGCAAACTAAAAACAGTTGGTTTTAAAATTTCAACGGCGGCTGACGGTCAGGAAGCGTTAAGAAAGATAAGAGAAGAATTACCCCAATTAATTTTATTGGATTTAGTTTTGCCCGGAGTTGACGGATTTGATGTTTTGAAACAGATTAAAGACGATTCTCAAACTAATAAGATTCCAGTAATTATTTTAAGCAATCTTGGGCAAAGAGAAGAGGTGCAAAAAGGTCTTCAATTGGGAGCAAGCGATTATTTAGTTAAGGCGCACTTCACTCCGGACGAAATTATTAAAAAAATTGAGAAAATTTTAGGGGATAAATAACTATGATTAATCGAAATGGAAAATTACTTGTATTTTTCATTCTTGTTTTAGCCCTCGGGCTAATTTTTGTTTGGCAGAAGAACAGTTGGATAGTTGAAACAGGAGATCAATCAGCTCAAATAATAAACCAAACAGAAGGAGGGGAGATTAGCCCTTTGAGCGGCTTATCTTGCGATAATTATCAAAGGCGGCCTATAGCTGTGGCTTTAGCCAGCGATCCAGTAGCTCGTCCTTTGATTGGTCTTTCTCAAGCTGATTTGGTTATTGAAATGCCAGTGATTACTAATAGTATTACTCGGATGCTTGCGGTTTATCTTTGCAATGACCCAAAGGAAATCGGCTCCTTACGTAGCGCCCGTCATGATTTTATTCCCTTAGCTCAGGGTTTGGACGCTATTTTAGTCCATTGGGGTGGTTCACATTTTGCCTTGGATAAACTAAACGCCGGAATAATGGATAATATTGATGCTTTGAAAAATCCCTATAACGCCTTTTATCGGGAAACCAGCAGACCTAAACCTCATAATGGCTTTACTTCAATGGAGCGATTGATTAAGGCGGCTAAGAAAATAAATTACCGTTTAACTAATGTTTTTGAGGGTTATCCGCATATTATAGAACAAAAGCAAGGGACGACAGATAGGGTTTTAAGAATCAATTATTCTCGTCCTTATTATGTTTCCTATCAATATGATTCCAGGACTAATTCTTATTTGCGTTATCGTGATAACCTTAAGGAAATAGATGCCGGCAATAATCAACAGATTAGCGCTAAAAATATTGTGGTGATGAGGGTTTCTTCTGTGCAAATTGAGGGTCCTTATTATAATGATTTGGATTTAGAAGGAAGCGGCGCCTGTCAGGTGTATCAAAACGGCATTGTGATTGATTGTACTTGGCAGAAAAGCGAAATTAAACCATATAGCAAGCTCAAATTTTTGAATGATAATAATCAGGAAATTCCTTTTGTCCAGGGTCAGATCTGGATAGAGATAGTTGAGCCGGAGCAGGAAGTGACTTGGGAGTAATAGCAAATTAAGGTTTTGGTAAGCTATTTCCAGCTACACATTCAGAGATAAGAGAATTAGTTTTCAAAAGACGCAAATTTTTCTCCAGCGGAAAAATTTGCTCTGAGTCCGGCAAAATTTCCCCGCCCCGGCCAGCCAGGGCGGGGAACCAAGCAATTTTGCCTACCTAAGCTTTTAAAAATTAATTCTCTTATCTCATTGAAATTGGGAGTTAGGAGTGCCACTCCTAAATTCCTTCCAATTTGGAAGTACGACTTCCAAAATAATTAGAAACAACTATGCTTATTTTGCTTTATGGCGAGGATACTTTTCGCCTAAGACAAAAATTAAATGAGATTATTGGGAAGTATCAGGCCAAGCATCAAACTGGGCTTAATTTGGCGCGTTTCAGGGAAAATGGATTGGATTTTGATAAAATCAAACAAAAAATTGAAGCGGTTTCCATGTTTGATGAAAAAAAATTAATTGTTTTGGAAAATGTTTTGAAGAATAAGAATTTTTCCGAAGAATTTTTAAAATATAACAAAAAGAATAAATTAAAAGATAATCAGGATGTAATTGTTGTTTTTTATCAGGAGGGGAAATTGCCCAGTATTAGTTATAAACGTCAGGCGGGTATGTTTGAGGAGTTTAAACTTTTGCGCGGCTTGGAATTGATTAATTGGTTGAAAAAACAAGCTGTTCAGAATGGGATTAATATTAATCCAGAAGCGCTTAAGAAGTTAGTTTTTTATGTCGGAGACGATTTGTGGCAATTAACCAGCGAACTTAACAAATTAGGCAGTTACAAAGCAAACGATACGATTAACGAACAGGACATTGATTTATTAGTCAAAGCGAAACTGGATGTTAATATTTTTAAAACGCTTGATGCGTTGGCCCAAAGGAATAAAAGAACCGCTTTTCGTTTATTACGTGAGCATTTAGAACAAGGCGATAATGAGATTTATCTTTTTACTATGTTTGTTTATCAGTTGCGCAGTTTAATTAAACTAAAGGATTTAATGGAAAAGGGAACGCCTTATTATAATCTGGCTAAAAAAGCTGGAATCCATCCTTTTGTGGTTAAAAAGAGTTCTCAACAATTAAGAAACTTTACCTTAGACCAACTTAAGAGAATTTATCGCTATTTGCTTAAAGTTGAATTGGGCATAAAAAAAGGCCGTCTTGATGGAAAAACGGCTTTAGATTTATTGATTGCGGAGATTTAAAACAGATGGAATTTAAAACAGGATAGTTAATTTCCGAAAGACGCAAATTTTTCTCCAGCGGAAAAATTTGCTCTGAGTCCGGCAAAATTTCCCCGCCCCGGCCAGCCAGGGCGGGGAACCAAGCAATTTTGCCTACCTAAGCTTTTGAAAATTAACTACCCTGTTTTTTTGTTTCTTCTATTATCTTTTTGAAAACTTCGGGTTGTTTTTCAGCCAAGTGGGCTAAGATTTTTCTGTCTATTTCAATCTTAGCTTTTTTTAATTTATTAATAAATTGGCTGTAAGTTAACCCGTTCTTGCGAACAGCCGCATTGATTTTAATTTGCCAGAGTCGGCGAAAATCCCGCTTTTTTCTTTTGCGGTCCCGATAAGCGTAAGTAAGCGCATGTTTGACTGCATCTTTAGCTAATCGGTATTTACTTTTCCTTCCCCATTTATAACCTTTAGCCTGTTTAATTATTCTTTTTTTTCGTTTGCGTTTAGCAACACCTCTTTTAACTCTAGTCATAATACATCCTATATTTACGTGCTCGCTCGGAAATGAAAACAAGTTTTCATTTCTCTCGCTCACTGCGTAAATAAAAAAATACCCTTAAATTTTAGGTAACGCTTTTCTGACTCTTTTTTGATTAACTGACGTTAGTTTGCTGGTTCTTCTTTTCTTTCTGGTTTGATTGCCTGATTCTTTAGCGTTAAAGTGTCCCTGGTGGATTGCCCTTCTTAGTATTTTTTTCCGTCCAGTTATTTTTAATCTTTTTAATAGGGATTTTCTGGTTTTAATTTTTGTCATCATTGCTTGTCTTGCGCCGAGCTTGTTCCGATGCTGGATTTACCAATAACAATGGTCAAGCCGCGAGGATTCTTTTTAATTTCTTGTTCAATTTTTGTCTCTAAAGGAATTAATTCAATGAATTGGCTTAATTTTTCTTTGGCTAAGTTGAATAAGCTTTTTTCTCGTCCTTTTAAAATCATTTCAATCTTCACTTTATAATCTTTATTAAGAAATTTTTCTATTTGTTTAATTTTTGTCTCTAAATCATGTTGGCCTGTTCTCATGCTGATTCTGATTCCTTTAACCTCTACTTTTTTTTGTTTACCCCTTTGTTCTTTTTCTTGTTTTGATTTCTGGTATTGGTATTTGCCGTAGTCCATAATGCGGCAGACAGGCGGCCTGACATTAGGCGCTATCTCAATTAAATCTAATCCTGCTTCCCGGGCCATTCTAAGACCTTGAGAGGTTTCAACAACACCAACATTTCGGCCGTTTTCGTCAATCAGGCGAATAGGGCTAATCTTAATCCAGTGATTAATTCTGGTGCGCGGCACAAATTTTCTTTTATTGTATCTTTTCCTGTAAATAGTTTTTCTTTATTTATGATATTAGCCCGCCAGAGGCGGGCACTAATTTTTGTAGCTAAAATAAATTTTAGACAAAAATTGTGTGGAGACGGTGGGAGTCGAACCCACGTCTGAAAATAATTCTTTAACAATTCTACAAGCTTATCTTGGTTTGAATGGGGTTAAAATTGAAAACCAAGCAAAATATTTTAACCTTTGCCTCTAAGGTTTTAATAGTTAATTTGAGGCAAGTCAACTATCTATCCTGATAAGTTGGCACCCAAATTCTTCTATCAGGAGTCAAAGATTTAGATGGCTGCTGACTTTAAGCAACAGCAAAAGCTAATTTATTTTTAGCAATTGTTTTATTTTAACAGTTTAACGAGTTATTAGGCTCGACTTGCTTATTAAAGAAAAAAATTTCCATCGATGCCTGTCATCCCCGCAAATCTATTCAAAATCTCTGATTTTGTTAAGAGATTTAGCGCCCGCCTCTGGCGGGCAGGACTATCGTCTCTTCAATGCTCGGTCAATCTTTCGTTTAGTCTCTCGCTGTTTAATCTTTTCCCTTTTATCTATTTGTCTCTTGCCTTGGCCTAAAGCAAATTCCAGTTTTATTCTGTTGCGTTTAGTATAGACCCGCAAAGGCACCAAAGTCAAGCCCCTTCCTCTTTTTTTGCCAATCAGGCCTTTAATTTCTTTTTTATGTAAAAGCAGTTTACGAGAACGGGCCGGGTCATAGTCTTGTGGCATGTTTTTAGGTTGATAAGGAGAAATTAAAGAATTAATTAGCCAGGCCTCTTCTTGGTTAATGGTCACATAGCTTCCTTTTAAACTAAGATGTCCTTTTTTAGCTGCTTTAACTTCATAGCCGGCCAAAACCAATCCGGCCTCGAATTTTTCCAGGATAGCATAATCGTATTTGGCTCGGCGATTTATTGCTAAAGTAGGCATAGTTGTATTATAGCATAAATAGAATAAATAAGAGGTCGGTGTCTTGGTGGCGCCGGCCCTGCGACCATTCCAGTGAGGCACGGCCTCAATCGCCAATTCCATTCTCCATATTGAGTAAATTGGGAGAATAAGATATGATAGGATTATGCTTAGGAGAAAAATAGAAAAGCTAATTAAAGATATTGTTAAAAAAGAGGTTCAGCTGGAGCATCCGGCTAAGGCGGAATTTGGCGATTTTTCAACCAACGTCGCTTTAAAAGCCAAAATTGAGCCGGATAAGATTATAGATAAGTTAAAAAATAATGATTTGTTTGAAAAAGTTGCCAAGGCTGGGCCCGGCTTTATAAACTTCTATTTATCTAAAAAAGCTCTTTATAATGAATTAGCTAAAATTCTAAAACAAGAGGATAATTACGGCCAATTAGATATTGGCAATAATAAAAAGATTCAGGTAGAGTTTATCTCTGCCAATCCTACCGGACCTTTGACTGTGGCTAATGCCCGGGGCGGCCCATATGGAGATGTTTTAGCTAATGTTTTAAATAAAGCTGGATTTAAAGCAGCCAAAGCTTTTTATGTTAATGATATGGGACAGCAGATTATAGCTTTAGGCCATTCGGTCTTAAAGGATAAAAAGGCGCAGTATAAGGGAGAATATATTAATCAGCTGGCTAAAAAAATAAAAGGGAAAGACCCTTATAAAGCCGGCCAAATAGCGGCCAAGCATATTATTAAAGATTATATCAAAAAAACCACGGATAAAATGGGGATTAAATATGATGAGTGGATTTTTGAATCAGATTTGCATAAATCAGACAAGGTTGATAAAATTCTTGATTTTTTAAAAGGAAAGGGGTTAACTTATCAAAAAGATGGAGCAGAATGGTTTAAGTCGTCTAAATTTGGCGATGAGCGAGATAGGGTAATGATTAAAAAAGACGGCGCTAAAACGTATCTGGCTGGCGATATTGCTCTACATAATTACAAATTTAAAGATAAAAAGTTTGAGCAGGTAATTAATGTCTGGGGCGCGGACCATCATGGAGATGTTCCTGGATTAATGGCTGGGGTGGAAGCAATAGGGTACAAAGATAAATTAAAGATTGTTTTGCTTCAGTTTGTAACTATTTTAGAAAAAGGCGAAAAGCAGAGAATGTCTAAGCGAGCCGGCGTTTATGTGACCATGGATGAATTATTGGATAAGGCGGGCAATGATGCAACCAGATTTTTCTTTTTACAAAAATCGCCTGACACCCATCTGAATTTTTCTCTTGATTTGGCCCAAGAGCAATCAAACAAAAACCCAGTTTATTATGTTCAATATGCTCACGCTAGAATTTGCAGTATTTTGAGGAAGGTAGTTGTTGGGGGCAGCCCCCCGGCGAAGCCGAGGGGGCTGCCCCCAACACCACAACATTCAGCCGAATTAAATCTTATTAAACAATTAGTCAAATTCCCGGAAATTGTTGAAGATACAGTTAGGGATTATCAAATACAGCGGCTTCCCTATTATTCTCTGGAATTGGCTAATAGATTTCATAAGTTTTACGAAAATTGCCGGGTCTTAGATAAGGACAAGGAAATAGCCCAGGCAAGAATTAATTTGGTTAAAGCAACCCAAATTGTTCTTAAAAATACCTTGGAGTTAATGGGAATTTCAGCTCCGGAAAAGATGTAATATGAATTTACCAAAAAACGAAGAAAAAATATTAAAGTTTTGGCAGAAGAATAAGATTTTTGAAAAGTCGGTCAAACAGAGGGATGGCCAGCCAGATTTTAGTTTTTATGATGGTCCACCTTTTGCTACTGGCTTGCCTCATTATGGCCATATACTTTCTTCGGTTAGTAAGGATATAGTTCCCCGCTATTTCACCATGCGGGGTTTTAAGGTTGAGCGGCGCTGGGGCTGGGATTGTCATGGTTTGCCCATTGAAAACATTGTTGAGGCAGATATGGGTATTAAAAGTAAGGTTGAGATTGAAAAGGATATTAACAAGTTTAATCGAGCTTGCTGTCAGGCGGTCTTAAAATATGCCAAAGAATGGAAAAAAATGGTTCATCGGATCGGTCGTTTTGTCAATTTGGATAAGGCCTACAAAACAATGGATAATGAATACATGGAATCAGTTTGGTGGGCTTTTAAGGAACTTTGGCAAAAGAAATTAGTTTATGAGGGCTACCGGACTTCTTTGTATTGTCCTCGCTGTGTCACCCCCCTTTCTAATTTTGAAGTGGCCATGGATAATAGCTACAAGAATGAGGAGGATGATTCGGTCTATGTCTTTTTTAAGAATAAGAATACTAAGAATGAATACTTTCTTGTTTGGACAACGACGCCTTGGACGCTTTTAGCTAATGTGGTCTTGGCTGTTGATCCAAAGCTGACCTACATTAAGGCTGAATTCGGTAATAAGGTTCTAATTTTGGCTGAGTCCCGGCTATCTGTTTTGAGAGATGGTTACAAAATAATTGAGAAAATTAAAGGCAAGGATTTGGAGGGATTGGAATATGAGCCGGTTTTTCCTCAATCAGAGCTTGAAAAAGACGGTTACAAGGTGGTGGCAGCTGATTTTGTTTCAGATGAAGATGGTTCGGGCATTGTTCATATCGCCCCGGCTTTTGGAGCCGAGGACTATGAATTAGGTCAGGAAAAAGGCCTACCCATGTTTTCTAATGTTGATGAGGAAGGCAAGTTTACTGATGGTCAATGGAAAGGCGAGGGTGTTTGGCAGGCCAATGATAAGGTTATTAAATACCTTAAAGACAAAGGCCATCTTTTGAAAACAGAAAAGGTTGTTCACTCTTATCCATTTTGCTGGCGCTGTGACACCAAGTTAATCTATAAGGTTCAAAAGAACTGGTTTATTAGAGTCAGCGCTATTAAAGACGATTTATTAAAAGCTAATCAAAAGATAAATTGGCATCCAGCTCATTTGAAAAAGGGTCGCTTTGGTAAGGGTCTGGAAACAGCGCCTGATTGGAACATTTCCCGGAGTAGATATTGGGGCAATCCCATTCCAATTTGGAAATGTCAGAAATGCGAACAGGTTGATATTATGGGCTCTTTTGCTGAATTAAAAAAGAAGTCAGGCAAGACCTTAAAAGATTATCACCGACCATATATTGATCAAATAACTTACAAATGTAGATGCGGCGGGCAAATGACCCGGATTCCAGATGTATTTGATTGTTGGGTCGAGTCCGGTTCTATGCCTTTTGCTGAATTACATTATCCTTTTGAAAACAAAGAGAAATTTGAAAAACGTTTTCCAGCCGACTTTATTTCCGAATACATTGCCCAAACGCGGGGTTGGTTCTATACCTTGCACGTTTTAGCAGTGGGATTGTTCAATAAGCCATCATTTATTAACTCCGTTACTACCGGCACAATTTTGAATGAAAAAGGAGAAAAGCTTTCTAAGTCAAGGAAAAACTTTCCTGATCCCTGGGAATTGCTTAAAAAATATCCCATGGATGCTTTGCGTCTCTATTTAATGACTTCTTCTTTAATGCTGGCTGAAAACCTTAATTTTTC
The DNA here is from genome assembly GCA_964650035.1 of uncultured Candidatus Saccharibacteria bacterium. Taxonomy (GTDB): domain Bacteria; phylum Patescibacteriota; class Minisyncoccia; order Portnoybacterales; family UBA2143; genus CAZYSH01. Next base: position 41,186 of record CAZYSH010000002.1, read on the forward strand.
CGAAAAAGGTGTGGCTGAAGTTTATCGTCGTAATGTTTTAACCCTTTGGAATTCTTTTACTTTTTTTGATTTGTATTCTTCTAAAAATCTTATAGCCGCAAAAACAGTTAAGCCAAGTAACAAGCTTGATGCCTGGATTGTTTCAAAGATCAATAGTTTTAATCAGGAGATGATTAATTTGATGGATAATTATGAGATTACCAGAGCAGCTCGTTTGATAGATGCTTTTATTGAGGATATGTCTAATTGGTATATCAGGCGTTCTAGAACAAGGTTTCAAAAGCCAGCCAGTAAGCAGGAACATAGTGAGGCAGCCCAAATTCTTGGCTATGTTCTTCTAATGTTTTCTAAAATAGCTGCCCCATTCATTCCTTTTGTTACCGAGGAAATATATCTTCATCTTAAAGATAAAAAAGACAAGGAGAGCATTCATCTTTGTGATTATCCCAAGCCGGATAAAAAGCTAATTGATTCAGGTCTGGAACAGGAAATGAAACAAGTCAGGGAAGTAGTTGCTTTAGCTTTAGCTAAGAGAGCTGATGCAGGGCTTAAAGTTAGGCAGCCCCTGAAACGGTTGATGGTTAATAACAGACGGGTGGTTGAAGATGAAGAACTAAATGATTTGATCAGACAAGAGGTTAATGTTAAAGAGGTGGTTTTTGGCAAAGAGGTTAAATTAGATACTAAGATTACTGATGAATTAAAAACCGAGGGCATGATTAGAGATTTAATTCGTTTTGTCCAAGGGTTGCGTAAAGACGGCGGGTTAAAGCCGGGTCAGAAGATTAACCTGTATTATTCATCTGATGCTAAGTTGGAAAAATTAATTAAGGATAATCAGGAAGAAATCAAGCAGGAAGTTACCGCTAAAAGTATAGAATTAAAACCTAAGAAAAAGGAAAAATTCTTAGCCGAGAAACAAGTTAATTTGGATAACCAAAAAATCTGGCTGGGGATTGAGAGATAAAAAAACAGAGTATTAGTTTTCAAAAGACGTAAATTTTTATACAGTGTAATTTAAATTTGAAGATATAACTTTTTCGCTAACGCAAATTTCCCCAGCGAGGAAATTTACTGCGGAGAAATGCTCGCTCGTCGCCTAAGGCGACACCATGCCCGCTCGCATTTCTACGCCGCTCAAAAGCATATCTTCAAATTAAAATTTTAAAAATTGTAGAATAGATGCTTTATAAAACTCAAGGTATTATTATTAAAAATTCAAATTTGGGCGAGTTTGACCGATTAATTACTGTTTATAGTAAGGATTTTGGCAAATTAGCAATTAAAG
>CAZYSH010000003.1:0-39536 GCA_964650035.1 uncultured Candidatus Saccharibacteria bacterium
CGGTTTGGGACTTGACAAAGTATGTCAGTATGTTATAATTACAACAAGATTACTTAGTTCTTTAATATGTAAATTTTGCGGCCTATTACGCAACATTCAGAATGAAATATCGAGGAATAGGACTCGATAAATAATTAGGGAGGGAAAATAATGAGAGATGAAAAGTATAACAGAATGGCAAAGGTCCCCGAAGGAAAAATTTTGGTAGTTCCGCCTTATGCAATTCCAAAAAAAGATAATCCGGAATTGTTTCTAGGCGTAGGTTTCTATCGAGCCAGCATTCAGGGCGAGGAACTTATGGAATACTGTTTTGAAATCGGATCTATTCTTAATGACGGGGAAAGTATGGAGGTGAGCCAAAAAACTTATGTTCATGGCGATCCAAGGTACTATCCTCATGGATTTCGAAATCAAAACGGGAAAGTGGTAGAATTTGATCCCCTGAAAGATGAAAAAAAGGCATATGCCAAAACTAAAGCGGAGGAACTTAAAAGTCTGGGACTTCGTCATGATCAGGCCTGGAAGATTCTAAAAGCTTGTGGTCCAGGATATATCTCTCAAACAATCGCTTATGCGAATAGTTTGAGAGAGTCTGGCCACAGCCCTGATTTGATCTGGCTGATTTTCGGTGGTGCTAAAGGAACAAGCGAGGAATACGGTTTTGGTTATTCACGAACGATTGAAGCTCTTCGTGAGGCGGGAATTAAACCGCCTGAAATTGGCACCTGGAGTGGACTTTATCGAATCCTGAAGGGGGCAAGGCTTCTCGTAAGAGTCCTTCCCTTCACAGGTTAACAAATAAAAGATGTTTTGAGCGGATCATCTCTAAAAAACCGCTCTTTTTCGATAAGTAAAAAAGATAAAAAGGCGTTATACCACAATTTAAAAGAGACTAAACAAATATAGCTTAGTCCCTTGTTAAGGTTATGGAATTTTTAAGAAAAAATCAAACCGATTGTTTTGTACTTTCCGACGTAGAGAGAATAAGTCGGATTTCCTTTCTGTTGCCAGGACGAAATAAGTTCGCCCCCGGTGGTTCCAAAACGAGTAATCTCTCATTACTCTCCCGCCAGGCAGACTAAACTTAGTCAGATTCTGTTATTAAGCAGTGAAGCTCAAGTAGAGAATCTGCTTCTTCTCGAAGATTGTGTCTTTCGAGATATAGGCATTCAGCTAAGACTGCTTTTTCGTCACGCAGATTTAGCTGAGGCGGCGACATCTTGAATCCCTCTGTCCAAGAATATACACCGTAGTGCCCTAAGCTAGTCTTTATGATTTGGCGGTTCATAGTTATCCCCGCCAAGCTTAAGAACTATCTCTCATACTAACAATTTTCAATAATTTGTCAAGTGCTGTATGGGGTTTACAAATTTTGAAAAAATGATAAAATGATAGTGATGGTTAAAGAGATGAATATTCAACTTAATCAAAGAGTATTAAAAAGCCAACAAGTAGGGTTAGCGCTTGTTTTTGGTTCTCAAATTACTGGAGCAAAGCATCCTAAAAGCGATATTGACATAGGTATTGTTTTCAGCGATAACAGCCATAGAAAGCAAAATCCGGTTGAAGTTTATGGAGTCCTTCGGGAAGAATTTATTAAAAGATTTAAAACAAAAAAAATTGATATTGTTTATCTGGAAGATTCGCCTTTAAGTTTGCAATACAAGGCAGTGAGGGATGGCGCTGTTTTATACGAGGCCTCCTCCTCTTTTTTTGCTGATTATAAAGAAAAAGTTCTAAAAATGTATTTTGATTTTAAGTTTGTTGAAGATATTTTTAATCAAGCGATAGTTAAACCAGCTTAATTTATGATTAAACAAGCATCAATTGATAAGAATAAAATAAGGAATTTAATTGCTGATGTTCAGGAAAATATTAACGAGCTTTCTGAGTTGTCTAAATTGAATTTAAAAGAATTTAAATCAGACAAGAAAAATTATGGTTTGGCTGAGCATTATTTGCGGCGTTCGTTAGAAGGAATTTTGACTATTGGGACACATTTTCTTTCACGTTTGCCAGTCAAAACAAAAGATTATCAGGAAATAATTGTTTCTTTAGGAGAGCAAAATATTATTCCAAAAGATTTTGCGGAAAGAAATAAAAAGTTGGCTGGTTATAGAAATAGATTGGTTCATATGTATTGGGAAGTTTCAAAAGAAGAAATGCATCAGATTATTAATCAACATCTTGACGATCTTAATAAATTTTGCGATTATTTTAAGCAAGTTCTGCAAAATCCAGAAAAACTCGGATTAAAAGTTGAATAGAATGAAATATAAAAATCAAGGTAAAAAAATTAAGTATATTTCTGAAGAGTCGGAAAATTCTGTAATTCAAACTAAAAAATTAAAGGCAAAGTTAAAAAAGTGTCAAAAAGGTAAAGAGGAATATCTGACCCAGGCCCAGCGTGCCCGGGCTGATTTGGTTAATTATCGGCGGCGGCAGGAAGAAATTTTGGAAGAATTAAGAAAGTTCGGCCAGGCAAATCTAATTAACGAATTGCTGTCCGTTTTGGAAAGTTTAGAAGCAGGGGTTAAGAAAAATAAAGATTTAGAACAAGTCAAGAATCAAATGGACAATATCTTGGGGAAATATGGCTTGGAAGAAATTAAGACAAAAGGCGAGCAATTTAATCCTCAATTCCATGAAGCGGTTGAACAGGTGGAGTCGGGGAAGAAAAAAGGAATAATTGTTGAAGAAATCCGAAAAGGATATTTATTGAATAATAAGATCTTAAGACCGAGTAAAGTTAAGGTGGCAGGATAAATAATAGAGGAAGTTGAGAGTTAGGAGTCGGACTCCCAATTGGGAGTCCGACTCCTAACTCCCACAAATTAATAATCAATAATCAATTTTCATTTAATTATTAATTTATTAGTTTTCAATTGATAATTGTAAATTGAAAATTGAGAATTAAACTTATGCCGATTAAATGGCAGCCATTTAAAGATTTAGAGAGACCCTTTCAATCACCTGATGCTTTTGGGGGTGATGAATGGGTTCCTTTTGTGCCAAGTTTTCGAGCAGAAGAGCCGGTTTTAGATATTTATCAGGATAAAAATAATCTTTATGTTGAAATTCCTTTAGTCGGGATTGAACCAAAGGATGTAAAGATTTCTATTGATGATAATATTTTAACTATTGAAGGAAAGATTGAGGAAAAAAAAGAGACAAAAAACAAAGATTATTTAAGAAAAGAGATTAAGCGCGGTTCTTTCCGTCGGTCAGTTAAACTGCCAGTGGAGGTAAAAGAGAACAAGGCCAAAGCTGAAAGCTCAAGTGGTATTCTTAAAATTACTATTCCTAAGACAGCTAAAACGATTTCCAAGAGCAAGGAAATTCCGATTAGGATCAAGTAAATTTGTAGTAATCCAGAGGCGTCGTTCTGAAAATGACGCCCTCCGGCAAGCCGAAGGGACATCATTTTACAGGACAAGCCTCTTAGACCTTATATGAATAAAATTATTGGTATTGATTTGGGAACTTCTAACTCTGCGGCCGCGGTCGTGGAAGCCGGCAAGCCAACTATAATCCCTTCGGCTGAAGGAACGGTCGTTGGCGGCGGCAAGGCATTTCCATCTTATGTTACTTTTGATAAAGATAATAATTTATTAGTGGGCGAGCCAGCCCGTCGGCAGGCAGTAACTAATCCAGATAATACTGTTTCAGCATTCAAGCGCAAGATGGGGACAAATGAAAAAATTACTTTAAGAGGTAAAGAATATACTCCACAGCAATTATCCGCTTTTGTTTTACAAAAAATTAAAAAAGACGCCGAGGCTTTCTTAGGCGAGCCGATTTCTAAGGCGGTAATTACTGCGCCTGCGTATTTTAATGACGCTCAAAGACAGGCCACTAAAGACGCGGGCTCTATTGCCGGTCTGGAAGTGGAAAGAATTATTAATGAACCAACTGCCGCTTCATTGGCTTATGGAATTGATAAAACAGGTCAGGAAGAAAAGATTTTAGTTTTTGATTTTGGCGGAGGAACTTTAGATGTAACTATTATGGATTTTGGCGATGGTGTTTTTGAAGTTAAATCAACTTCGGGCGATACCCAGTTAGGCGGCACAGATATGGACGAACTTTTAACTGATTATATTATTGAAGAATTTAAAAAAGAAAATAATATTGATTTAAATGGGGATAAGACGGCTTTACAACGAGTTAAGGAAGCGGCGGAAAAAGCTAAGATTGAACTTTCTTCTACTTTAGAAACAGATATTAATTTGCCTTTTCTTAGCGCGGATGGAGTAGGGCCTAAACATTTAACCCTTAAAATTACCCGAGCTAAACTAGAAGAATTAGTTAAACCAATTGTTGAAAAATGTAGAGGTCCTATGGAGCAGTCATTAAAGGACGCTAAGTTGACGCCGCAAGGTATTAGTAAAGTTATTTTGGTTGGCGGACCGACTCGTATGCCTTTAGTTCAGCAGTTTGTGGAAGATTATGTAGGTAAGAAAATTGAAAGAGGGGTTGACCCCATGGAGTGTGTGGCCATGGGCGCTGCTATTCAGGGCGGAATTCTAACCGGCGAGACTAAAGATGTTCTTTTATTAGACGTTACTCCTTTAACTTTAGGAATTGAAACTTTGGGCCAAGTAATGACTCCTTTGATTGAGAGGAACACAACTATTCCGACTTCTAAATCGCAGATTTTTTCTACGGCGGCTGATAATCAACCAGCCGTAGATATCCATGTCTTACAAGGTGAAAGGCCAATGTCCGCGGATAACCGAACTTTAGGCAAGTTTATCTTAGACGGCATTCCGCCCGCGCCGCGGGGCGTGCCCCAAATTGAAGTTACTTTTGATATTGACGCTAACGGGATTTTAAATGTCAGCGCTAAAGACAAAGGCACAGGTAAAGAACAGAAAATCACTATTACTGATTCCTCCGCTTTATCCGAGGAAGATATTGAAAAAATGAGGCAAGAAGCAGAGACGCATGCTGCTGAGGATAGAAAGAGAAAAGAGTTAATTGAGGCCCGCAATCAAGCTGATACTTTAATCTTTTCTACAGAAAAAGCGCTTAAAGAGGCCGGCGATAAAGTTAAAGCGGAAGACAAAAAAGAAGTTGAGGAAAAATTAGAAGCGCTTAAAAAGCTTAAAGACGGCAACGAAGTTGAAGAATTAAAAAAAGCGATTGATGAATTGTCGCAGGTAATTCAGAAAATCGGCGCTCAATTATATCAAAAAGTCCAGGAAGAAAAAGCCGAACAGAGCGAACCGGAAATTAAGGGAGAGAAATCCGCCTCTACTGAAGCTACAGCGGACAAAGCAACAGAAGGAGAGTATGAGGAAGTGAAAAAATAAGGAGGTTATGCATAAAATTAATCGGATTACTCAATCAGTTATTATCGGTTTAACCACTTTAGTCGCCACAGTTAGTTGGGCTGGGTTAAAAGGTATTCTATTTGAAAATGGCAACTGGCTTTGGTCCAGTATTGGCTTTTTTATTTTGCTGATTTTTCTAAATTTAAATTGGCTTTTAGCTAAATCAAAAGCGATTTTGTTAATCACGCTTTTTTTTGTTTTAGTCAGTTTTTTCTTTTCTTTTGGTTTTAAATTAGAATATTTAGCTGTTTTATTTGCTGCTTTTTTGCTTTTTTATTTGGCTTCTCAAAGAGCGATTAGTGAAAAGGAGATTAGAATTAAAATTGAAGTGGTTAAAATCCTTAAACGCGGATTGCCCTTTATTTTAACCGGCCTGGCTTTGATTATTGCCACGGTTTATTATTTTTCTCCTTTAGCTTTAAGCGGTCAGAACGAAATTGTTATTCCTCGTCCTTTATTTGATAGAATTATTGAACCAATTTTAAAAACAGTTGAAGGACAAATGCCGGTCAATCAATTGGAGCAAGTTTTAGGTCAATTTAACATTCATTTAGATTCAGAAGCTAATTTAATGAATCAGGAAATTAAAGATAATATTTATCAATCACTTAATACGGAAATTAATAAGCAAAGTCAAGCATATATTGGGTATTTAACCCTTGGTTTGGCCATAGGACTTTTCTTTGCTTTAAAGGTTTTAGGCATCCCGTTTATGTGGTTGGTTATTTTATTGACTTGGCTTATTTTCAAAATTTTAGTTGCCAGCGGGGCGATTAAAATCCAGGAACAGGCAGTTTTAAAAGAAGTGATAGAGGTATAAATCCGAGGTTGAACCTTAAAATTACGAACCTCGTAGAGGTTCGTAATTTTAAGGTTCAACCTCTACCCTTATGACAAAAGATTATTATCAGATTTTGGGAGTGCCTAAAGGCGCTTCAGAAGGAGAAATAAAAAAAGTATATCGTAAATTAGCGCTTAAATATCATCCAGACAAAGCGCCCAAAAGCAAGAAAAAAGAATACGAAGAAAAATTTAAAGAGATTAGCGAGGCCTACCGAATTCTTTCTGATAAGGATAAAAGAGCGCAGTATGACCAATATGGTCAAACTTTTGAACAGAATGGTTTTGGCCAGCAGGACTTTCGTTCTTTTTATGATGTTTTTGGCGGACAGGATATTTTTGAAGATTTAGGATTTGGCCGTATTTTTGAACAAATGTTTGGTTTCGGCCCGAGAACTAAAAGAGCTGCCAGTTACGGTCAGGATATTGTTATAGATATTGATATTGATTTAGAAGACGCTTTTAAGGGAATTAAAAAAGAAGTTGATTTGCGAAAGTTAGTCGCTTGTTCAGAGTGCCAAGGCAAAGGCGGAAAAAAATTTAAAAAATGTTCAGTTTGCGGGGGAGTTGGCTATCAGCAAATACAGAATAACAGCATCTTTGGGATGATTTTTCAACAAAGAGTTTGTCAACAGTGTCACGGTCAGGGGGAAGTGCCGGAAGAAATCTGTAAAAAATGCCACGGTCAAGGAAGAATTAAAGAGAATAAGAAAATTGCCATTACTATTCCCAAAGGCATTAAAGATGGACAAACTTTGAAAATGACTGGGCAAGGCGAAACGGCTCCTTACAATGGAGAGCCCGGGGACCTTTTTGTTAACATTCATATCCGGCCTCATCAGAATTTTGAGAGGCAGGACGATAGTTTGATTTATAATCTGAATATTAGCTTCACTCAAGCTTGTTTAGGTGGTAAAATAGAAATACCAACTTTAGAAAACAAAGTTAATTTAAAAATTCCGGCTGGCGTTCAGTCTGGAGAAATGATAAGATTAAGAGGTAAAGGTATGCCTCGATTATATGAACGAAAAGAAGGAGATTTAATCGTTAAAGTTCAAGTTGAAGTGCCTAAAAAACTTTCCCGCCAGCAGAGAAAATTGATTGAGGAATTGGGGAATCTTACTTAATATAATATATGGCCGCGACTTATTCGTTTTTATCAAGTTTTCATATTGGCGCAGCTTCGGGCTGGGATGTTTTTATTACCCTTGTTTTTTTAATTGCTGTTTTGATTTATGGTCTATTTCTCGGCCGTAACCGCATGCTCGTTTTGCTAATCAGTAGTTATTTTTCTCTTTTAATTGTCCAGAATATCCCTTGGTGGAAATTAAGTTCAATTGGCTGGCTGGGTATAGAACAAAGTCCTACTTCTTCCTTAAGAATTATTCTTTTCTTGGGTATTATTCTTTTACTCTATTTTCTTATTCCTCGTTCAGTTTTAACTTCAACTTTTCGTCTAAGAAGAAGAGGACCTGCTTCTTGGTGGCAGTTGCTTGTTTTAGCGGTTGTTCAAGTTGGTTTACTGGCCATGGTTATTCTTTCTTTTTTACCCCAGGAAGCAATTGCTAATCTTGGTTCAGTTATTAAAAAGCTCTTTATTGGCCCTGAAGCCCAATTTGTTTGGATTATTTTACCCATTTTAACAATGGTTTTAGTAAAAAAAAGGAAGAAACTTGATTAATTAAGGTCTGAGGCCGTACCTCAAAACTACTACCCTTTGCAAAGGGTAGTAGTTTTGAGGTACGGCCTCAATTATTTTATGCCTTACTATTTTTTACCACAAGATTATAAAGCTCTTAAAGAAAAAGCTGAGATACTTGAGAAAGAATCAAAAAAACTAGGTAAGCAAATTAATATAACCACCACTGAAAGTTCCGAGGGCTGGCACGATAACGCGCCTTTTGATGCGGTTATGAATGAATTGGGTATGCTCAAAGAACAGTTAAAAGAAATAGGAGAATTAATTAGAAAAGCAAAAATTATTCAACCCTCCAAGAATAAAGATAAAGTTAGTATAGGCAGTTTAGTCAAAGTAGTTGGTCAAGATAATAAAGAAAAATGGTATCAAATTGGCAGTTATAGAATAATAGCGAAAAAAGAACAAAAAGGTAAAAATTCAGAGAAGAATCCTTTAATTATTTCTTATGCTGGTCCAGTTGGTCAAAAACTGTTAAATAGAAAATGTGGTGATAAAATCACAGTAAAATTACCTAATCAGACAAGCATTTTAGTAATTAAAAAAATACAATAGCTTGATTTTTGCTTTAGTTTAGGTTAAAGTATATGTATGCCCCGTTAGCTTAGTGGTAAAGCAGAAGACTTTTAATCTTTTGACAGGGGTTCGATTCCCTTACGGGGTACCAATTAAGAAAAACCCAGTATTTACTGGGTTTTTCTATTCCACAATTGATTGTTATGGGATAAAATGATAAGATAATAGAAGTTATGTTTTTAATCTAGAGGCTTATTAAACCCAGAGGCGTCGTCTTGAAAATGACGCCCTCCGCAGTACTGCGGAGGGACATCATTTTACAAGACAAGCCTCTTAGGCATTCTAATAATACAAGGGACATCATTTTGCAGGACAAGCCTCTTAGATCATATCACTTTCTGTGACAAAGGAGTTGGGAGTGGCACTCCCAATTTTCTAAAATTTATGAAACGGGTTTTAAATATCAAAACAATTCAAAAAAAAGACGAAGAGGTTAAATTGGCTGGTTGGGTTCACGCCCGGCGGGATCACGGTCAAATCATCTTTATAGACCTGCGTGACAAAAGCGGGTTAGTTCAACTTGTTTTTTTGCCAGAAAACAAAGAAGTTTATCAATTAGCTAATTCTTTACGAAGCGAATGGGTGATTGAAGTGATTGGCAAAGTTAATGAGCGGCCTAAAGGAATGGTTAATAAAAATCTTCCGACCGGGAAAGTAGAGATTGAGGTTCAGGAATTAAATATCTTGAATAAAGCCAAGACGCCGCCTTTTGAAATAGTGGATGAAAAGGATATCGGTGAGGAAATCCGTCTTAAATACCGCTATTTAGATTTACGAAAACAAAGAATGAAAAGGAATCTTTTAGTTAGGCATAAAGTAATTAAAGAAATCAGGAATTTTATGGATAAAATGGGTTTTATTGAAGTGGAGACGCCGATTTTAACCAAATCAACTCCTGAAGGAGCAAGAGATTTTTTGGTGCCGAGCCGTTTGCATGCCGGAGAATTTTACGCTTTGCCTCAAGCGCCTCAACAACTAAAACAATTATTAATGGTGGCCGGATTGGAAAAATACTTCCAGATTGCCAAGTGTTTCAGAGATGAAGATTTAAGGGGCGACCGTCAGCCGGAATTTACTCAATTAGATGTAGAAATATCTTTTGTTAAACAAAAGACCATTTTGAAATTAATTGAAAAAATGCTTATTAAAGTTGTCCATGAATTGGTTGAGATTGATGAAAAGTTATCAAAAAAATTAACTTTTAATCCGTTTAAGGTTTTGGATTATCAAGAAGTAATGGAAAAATATGGAACTGATAGTCCTGATTTAAGGGAGAATAAGGATGACCCTAATGAGTTGGCTTTTGCTTGGATAATTAACTGGCCTCTTTTTGAATGGAATAAAGAAGAAAAAAGATATGATCCTAATCATCATATTTTTACCGCTCCTCAAGAAAAAGATATTCCTTTATTAGAAAAAGAACCGTTAAAAGTTCGTTCTTGGCAGCATGATTTGGTACTTAACGGACACGAAATAGGCGGCGGAAGCATTAGAATTCATCAATCAGATATTCAGGAAAAGATTTTTAAATTAGTTGGTTTAAAAGAAAAAGAAATAAAAGAGAAATTCGGTCATTTATTAAAGGCCTTTGAATATGGCGCTCCGCCTCATGGGGGGATTGCTTTGGGTTTAGACCGGATTTTGATGATTCTTTTGGGTGAATCAAGTATTAGAGAAGTGATTGCCTTTCCAAAAAGCGGCGATGCGCGTGATTTAACTATGAAAGCGCCCAGTTCAGTTGATAAAGAGCAGTTAAAGGACTTGAGTATTAAGATTTCCTCTTAACAGAAACTAAACTTGAGAATATGCTTTTTATCTACGCAAATTTCCCCAGCGAGGAAATTTGCTGCCTGAAATGCTCGCTCTTTTTGCTCCGCAAAAAACCATGCCCGCTCGCATTTCTAGGCCGATAAAAAGCATATTCTCAAGTTAATGATTAAAAATGTTAACCAAGGTATTAACCATTATTTTAGTTCTTTTTAATCCATTTAATTTTTATATGGTTAATACTATTTCTTTAGTGGAAGAGCCGATTAATGTGGTTGGAGAAAAATTAGAGCAATGGAATGAGTCGTTGATTTCATCTATATTATCGACTAATCCTAATTTTTTGCCCATTCGCGATTGGGGTATTGAAGAAATAGAGACCGATTCAAAATCAGCTATAGTTTACAATAGTCATTTAGGTAAAATCCTTTACCAAAAAGAACCAGACCAAATTCTGCCGATTGCCAGTTTAACCAAAATTGTAACAGCAATAGTAGTTTTGGAAAATTTGGATTTAAAAGACGAAGTAGTTATTTCAGAAAAAGCGGTTGCTGCTTACGGCGATAATGGCAATTTGATAATTGATGAAAAGATTTCAGTAAAAAGTTTACTTTATGCTTTGTTAATGGAATCAAGCAATGATGCGGCTATCGCTCTGGCGGAAACGGTTGAACAAAAAACCGGCCAGCTCTTTGTTCATTTAATGAATCAAAAAGTTGGTGATTTAGATTTGAACAGCACTCGTTTTTCTGACCCGAGCGGCTATAACTCAACTAATATCTCTACAGCCAGAGAAATACTTAAATTAATAGAATATAGTTTTAATCAGCCAATTATTTGGCAGATAATGAAAACAACGGATATTAATTTATCTTCGGTTGATGAGAAGATTCAGCATCATTGGGTTAATACCGATGAATTATTAAATCGTTTGCCTAATATTGTTGGAGGAAAAACAGGATATACTCAAGAAGCCCAGGGTTGCTTGGTGATTGTAATTGAACAACCGGAAAACGGGCGACTGATTAGTGTTATTTTAGGAGCTCAAGAAAGATTTTTAGAAACAGAGAAATTAATTAATTGGGTTCAAGAGGCCTATAAGTGGTAAAATAATTATGTTAGATATTTTCTATATTTCCCGCATTCTTGGTTTAACAGCTATATCTTTTGTTTTTGCTTTAGCCTGGACGCCGGTCCTAATTTATTTTCTTGATAAATATCAATTAGGCAAACAAATTAGATCTAATGGCGCCCCTATTTTCAGTAAACTTCATAGCAAAAAAGAAGGAACCCCAACTATGGGCGGGGTTTTAATTTGGGGGACTGTTTTGTTTTTAACCTTACTTGTTTGGGTTTTGTCCAGAATATTTGACGGGTTTTTTGAAAATTTGAACTTTTTAACCCGTCGGGAAACCCTTTTGCCTTTAGGCGCTTTAGTGGCTTCAGCTTTGGTTGGAATGGGGGATGATTTATTGGGGATTTTTAGAATTGGCTCTAATGGCGGAGGATTGAAAATAAGACACCGTCTTTTAATTTATACAGTCATTGCTCTTTTTGGCGCCTGGTGGTTCTTTTGGAAATTAGAATGGGATTTAATTCATGTTCCTTTTGTAGGCGATTTTAACATTGGTCTGTGGTATATTCTTTTATTTGTTTTTATTTTAGTTGCTACAGCTCATTCAACTAATCTTGCTAATGGATTAGATGGACTGGCCGAGGGGGTGCTTTTAATTGCCTTTGGTTCTTATGGGGTAATTGCTTTTGCTCAAGGAAGATTTGATTTATCGGCTTTTTGCGGAGTGGTTATAGGGGCGCTGGTGGCATTTTTATGGTTTAATATCTATCCAGCTCGCTTTTTTATGGGCGATACCGGAGCTATGTCCTTAGGCATTACTTTGGGGATTATTGCTATGTTAACCAATGCTTTTTTGCTTTTGCCTCTGATCTTTTTTATCCCAGTAGCGGAATCTTTGTCTGTGATTATTCAAGTTTTATCTAAAAAAATTAGAAAGAAAAAAGTGTTTCTTTCCGCGCCAATCCACCACCATTTTGAAGCCAAGGGCTGGCACGAAACAACTATTACTATGCGTTTTTGGATTATTAATGGAATAATGGCAGCCATTGCTTTAATTCTAATGTTTGTTGAACAAATTATTTAGTTTTATGAAAGCGCATCAACCTGATTATTCTCTTATTTTTATTGTTTTCTTTCTGGTTGCTTTTGGTTTGGTTATCCTTTCTAGCGCTTCAGCGGTTCTTTCCCAAGATGTTTCCAGTCAAAGCTATTATTATTTAAAACATCAGTTAATTTACGGGTTAGGTTTGGGCATCATTGCTTTTCTTATCTGTCAAAGAATCAATTATTCCTACTGGCAGAAATTGGCTTTTCCTTTAATAATTTTAACTATAGTTCTTTTGGTTTTAGTTTTTGTGCCTCAAGTAGGTTATAGTCATGGTGGAGCTAAACGTTGGATTAATTTAGGTTTTTTCTCTCTCCAGCCATTTGAATTTGTTAAAATAACTTTTATTCTTTATTTAGCCGCTCTCTTAAGCAGAAAAGGTGAAAGAAATCAGGTAATTAAAGAAAGTTTGCTCCCTTTTTTGGTGATTGTGGGAGTTATTAGTTTGTTGGTTTTAGCCCAGCCAAATATGAGCGCTTTGGTTATTATAGTTATAATTTCAGCTCTTCTTTATTTTTTAGCCGAGGTAAATATTTTTTATTTAATAACAATATTGTTGGGATTGGTTTTTGCCGGGTTTTTTACTTTAATAAAGACAGCCCCTTATCGGCTTAACCGTTTGACTGTTTTTCTTCATCCTGAAATAGATCCCCAGGGAATTGGTTATCAGATTAACCAAGCGCTTTTAGCGATTGGCTCAGGCGGTCTTTTTGGTTTAGGGCTTGGTCACAGTGTTCAGAAATGGAAGTATTTGCCAGAACCAATTGGCGATTCAATTTTTGCCATTGTTGCCGAAGAAATGGGTTTAATTGGGGTAAGTATTATTGTAATTCTTTTTTTACTTTTAGCTTGGCGCGGTTTAAGAATTACTAAAAATGCCCCGGATAAATTTAGCCAATTATTATCAGGCGGTATTACTGGCTGGCTATTCTTTCAGGCATTTATCAATATGGCGGCTATTTCCGGTTTAATGCCTTTAACTGGAATGCCTTTGCCTTTTGTTAGTTATGGCGGTTCGGCTATGGTGTCTGCTTTGATTGGTGTTGGAATATTAATTAATATATCGAAATATACTAAGAAAAAATAAGAGAATTATGAGAATACTTTTTACCGGCGGGGGCACTGGGGGACACATTTTTCCCATTATTGCCGTTGCCAGACAATTAAAAAAAATATATACCCAATCAAGTGAACCAATCGGACCTGACAAGGAGACGCTTTTAGAAATGTTCTTTTTAGGAACATGGCCTATTTCAAATGATTTTAGAAAAGAAGGGATTAAAGCAAAGGCAATCTTAACCGGGAAATTAAGGCGGTATTTTTCAATCCAAAATGTTTTGGATTTATTTAAAATGCCTATTGGTTTTATTCAGGCCCTTTGGCATCTTTATTTTTGGATGCCTGATGTCATTTTCAGCAAAGGGGGATTTGGCAGCGTGCCTGTTGTTTTAGTCGGTTGGCTTTATCGTATTCCTGTCTTATCTCACGAATCAGATACTGTACCCGGTCTGGCTAATCGTTTAGGCGCAAAATTTTCTAAAAGAATCGCTATTTCTTTTGCTTCAGCGGCTAAATATTTTCCAGAGAAAAAAACCGCTCTAGTGGGCAACCCGACTCGTTCAGGAATTACTCAAATTTGTCTTTCAACTGACCTGGACAAAAAAGAGGAAGCGAGAAAAACTTTGGGATTGGCTGGCCAAAAACCAATAATTTTCATTTTTGGGGGAAGTCAGGGAGCAATGAAAATAAATGAAATGATTCTAAACACTTTATCTCAACTTTTAGAAAAATATGAAATTATCCATCAATGCGGGCCTAATAATTTAGAACAAATTAAGCAGGCCATTGGACAATCAGCTTCATCTGATGATTATCATCTTTTCCCTTTTTTAGACGAAAACCAGATGGCCATGGCTTATTTAGCGGCTGATTTGGTTATCTCGCGCGCCGGTTCAGGCAGTATTTTTGAAACTGCTCTTTGTGGTAAGCCGAGTATTCTCATCCCTTTACCTCATGCGGCTGGTAATCACCAGAGAAAAAACGCCTTTGCTTATGCTCAAGCCGGCGCAACCATAGTTATTGAACAAGCTAATTTAACGCCCAACATCTTTCTTAATGAAATTCAGAAAATTTTCAGCCAGCCGGATTTAAAACAGAAAATGTCTACTAACGCCAAAAGTTTTTCTCAGGCAGAAGCAGGACAAAAAATCGCCCAGGCCTTGATTGAGATGGGGAGATGAGTAGTATACCAAAGAATTAATTTTCAAAAGACGCATATATAGCTTAGAGATATGATTTTTCAGCTAACACATTCAGAGATAAGATAATTAGCTTTCAGAAGACGTAAATTTTTCTCCAGCGGAAAAATTTACTCTGAGTCCGGCAAAATTTCGCCTAAAGGCGAACCAAGCAATTTTACCTCCCTAAGCTTCCGAAAACTAATTATCTTATCTCATTTCCGTTCAAAGATATATCTTTAAGCTTAAGCTTTTGAAAATTAATTCTTTGGTGTCTAATGTTTTTTTGTTGTATAAATATTAAAAAAATCCCGCAGGGAAACAAATGCTTAGCAAATGCTTGTCCTGCAGGATTTTATAACAATTACCATCCTTTTAATCTGATTAGCTCATTTAAGCCACAGAGGAGCACCCAAAGGACGATGTTGGTTACTAGTCCTTTGCGAAAAGCATCCCTCTTACGAAGAGCTTCTGATTGTTCATCTGGTATTAATTTGAATATTCCATATTCCAGAAAAAAGCTCAACAAAGTGCACACTATCACAAGCACGCAAAAAGTAAAAAGACTCATGATTTTACCCCCTTTTAAAGTATGTTAAATGACTCTAAAAACAATATCACGAAAAATATATCTCGTCAGAAGATAAGAGTTAGAATTGCGCCCAGTCCAACCGGATTATTACATTTAGGAACAGCCCGGACCGCGCTTTTTAATTATCTTTTTGCTAAAAAAAACAAAGGTAAATTTATTTTAAGGATTGAAAATACTGATAAGGAACGTTCTAAAAAGGAATATGAAAAAGACATTATAGAAAACTTGAAATGGTTGGGTTTAAAATGGGATGAAGAGCCAGTTTACCAAAGCGAGCGAATTGAAATCTATCAGAAATATATTGAAAAACTCCTGGACTCGGGCCAGGCCTTTTATTGCGACCATACTCCAGCAGAATTAGAAAAAGAGAAAAAGAAACAGATGAAGAATAAAGAAGCGCCCAGACATATTTGTAATCGCAAAGGCAAGACAAAAAAGGGGATTATTAGATTCCGCTGCTCAGATAAAAAAATAGTTTTTAATGATTTAATCAGAGGCAAACTTGAGTTTGAAGGAGACCTCTTAGGCGATATTAGCATTGCTAAAGACGAACAGACCGCCTTGTATAATTTTGCGGCGGCTATTGATGATGTTGAAATGAAAATTAGCCAGGTGATTAGGGGAGAAGACCACATTTCTAATACGCCTAAACAAATTCTAATTCAAGAGGCCTTAGGGCTAGTCCCTCCGCAATTCGCTCATCTGCCTTTAATTTTAGGACCGGATAAAAGCAAAATGAGTAAACGGCATGGCGCTGTTTCAATTAAAGAATATAGAAAACAGGGATATCTTTCAGAGGCAATACTTAACTTTATGGTTCTTTTGGGTTGGAATCCGGGCACAGAAAAAGAAATATTTTCCTTAAAAGAATTAATTAGAGAATTTTCTTTAGAAAGAGTTCATAAAGGCGGGGCTATTTTCAATATTCAACGTTTAGATTGGCTCAATGGCCAATATATTAGAAAAATGGATTTAGACAAATTAACTGAAAAATGTTTGTTGTATTTGCCGAAAAATGTTGATTTTGAATATAGTAAAAAAGTAGTTGCCTTAGAACAAGACCGGCTCAAAAAATTAAGCGAAATAACAGAATTAACTAAATTCTTTTTTGCTGATAAGCTGGACTATGGTAAAGAACTCTTAATTTGGAGGAAAATGACCCTAAAACAGGTTAAAAAGAACTTGAAAATATTAGAGAAAGAATTGGCAAAAATAGGGGATTTTAGCCAAAAATCATTAGAAAGCGCTTTTATACCTTTAAGAGAAAAGCACGGCACTGGCGAGCTTCTATGGCCTTTAAGAGTGGTTTTATCAGGCCAAAAGGCATCACCCGGGCCTTTTGAAATAATGGAGGTCTTAGGTAAAGAAAAGAGCATAAAAAGAATTAAAAAGGCAATAGAGATGATAAAATAAACGGCACTCTATTTAAAAAGAGTGCCGTTGATTCGTCTTGTTAGTTTATTTATCGTTTTTTTTGAAGAGGAAACTGGGATAAGTCCCTTCCTCTATTTTTTCCACTTTCATTTCATGCGTCAGGGCAATTGCCTGGGCAAGAACCTCTGCTATAAAGGGGATAAGCTCATTAGCATTGACGAGATAATAAATATACATGTCTGTATATCCTTCGTTCTTTTTATTCTTTCTCAAGAAAGTGAATCCATCTGAATCAAAAGAAAGAATATCCCCAGGTTGCAAAGTGGTCTTTTTATCATCTTTATCTTTTAAAAACATTTTTCCCTCCTTATGTTAAGTTACAATATTAATGAACAGAGTAATACAAAAAATCAATTATGTCAACCTATTTGGTGGGCTTTATTATTGTTATTGGTTTTATTTATCTTGCCTTTAGCCGCGCAAGGGGATTTAATTGATGAATTAAACAGCCAAATTCAGGAACAAGAGACAAAACGGACTGAATTAGAAAAGCAAGCGGCCGAATATCAGGCGATTATTAACCAGAAACAGGGAGAAATTAAAACATTAAATAACCAGATTGCCATTTTCAATGCCCGGATTAATAAATTACAAGTTGAAATAAATATTACTGAAGATGATATTAAACAAACTAAGTTAAAAATTTTACAATTGGAATATGGCATTGACCAAACAGGGAGGGATATTGATTCTCAAAAAGATAATTTAAGTAAAATTATTCAAACAATCGCTGAATTTGACCAAACAAGCCAGATGGAAATGATTTTAGCCAGTGAAGATTTTTCTGATTTTTTTACTCAGGTAACTTATTTGGAAAATTTACAAAATGGCGTTCAAGAAAAAGTTAATACCCTTAAAACGCTTAAAAATCAATTAAGCCAGGATAAAGAAAGTAAAGAAGAGAAAAAAGAGAGATTAGAAGAGCTTAAAACGCAATTAGATAATCAAAAGTGGTCTTTGGCCAGCCAGAGGAACTCAAAAGAAGCTGTCTTGAAGTATACCAAAGGAGAAGAAAGCCAATACCAGCAAATGTTAGCCAATATTGAAAAACAGAAAAAAGAATTATTAGGCGATATTAATCGTTTAATGCAGCAGAAGGCGGCTGAATTAGCTCGTTTAAAAGAACTTCAAGAAAAGCCGCCTTCACAATATTGGGCTTCGCTTAATTGGTATTATAAACAGGATGACCCGCGTTGGGCTAAGACCACTATTGGAGTAAGTAATTCCAAATTAGAAGATTACGGTTGCGCGGTTACAGATGTAGCTATGATTTCCACTTATCATGGAAACACTATTACGCCTGCTCAATTAGCTAAAAAGTCAATCTTTTATTATGATTTAATTGTTTGGCCAACTAGATGGGGGAATATGCGTTGTACTAATTGTCCGCCGCCTCATACTTCTTCTTTTGATTGGTTTAAGTTGGATAGAGAATTGGGCGCTGGTTACCCAGTAATTGTCTTTGTTCGGGCCAAGGGTCGGGGAGCAGGACATTATATAGTGGTTCATCATAAGGCAGCGGATGGGCGGTATGTAGTCCATGACCCGCTTTTTGGAGCTAATATCTATTTAGATTCAACTCAAGTCTATATTTCAAACTTATACGATACTACTACGTATCTAGATCAGATGGTTGTTTATCATTAAATTGAAGATATGAAATTGAAGATATGACTTTTTCGCTAACGCAAATTTCCCCAGCGAGGAAATTTGCTGCTGCGAATTACTCGCTCTTTTTGCTTCGCAAAAAACCATGCCCGCTCGTAATTCGACGCCGCTCAAAAGTATATCTTCAATTTCTATTTGCCTACCTAAGCTTTTGAAACTAACTCCCTTATCTAAAGTTTTTTCTCATGGTTAGGAGTGCAACTCCTAAAGATCCTAACTTCGAATTATCTTTATGAAATATATTATAATTATCTTAATATTGTTTATTTTTTCTTCTAATTTTGCTTTGGCTCAAGATGCTGATCCAGTGGACCCGGTGATTAAATGGTTAAATAAAATTCAGCAGCAAACTGAACAAAAAGTTATTAAACCCGTGCAACAATTAATTAACTCAATGAAACAAAAAGACGCTGACAAAAAAGGACAAGAATTATTACAAGAAGCCCAAAATCTGGTCGAACAAAAGCAGGAAGAATTGACCAATAAAGCGCAAGAGAGAATAAAACAGGAAATTAAAACAGGGGCAAAAAATTGGTTTAAAAATAGGGTAAAATGGATTGAGGAAAAGTTTGCTCCCCTAAAAATTAAAGTTCAGGAGGGGAGCGCTCTAATTAGAGAGTGGGCAAATAAGATAAAAAATTATTTATTTGAATAGAAAAAATAAATAAATATGTGATAGACAGATTAGGGAAGAGTAGGGTGGGTTATCCACAAACCCAATTTGACGGCCTCAAAGCCGTATATTAAAATAGATATAAGGTCGCACAATATACCTTAATAGACATTTAGCATACCAATAATATGAAAAAGAGCCAAAAACCACTTACTCAACATTTAACTGATTTTTTGGACTGGCTTGATATTGAAAAAGGTTTATCTAATAAATCACAGGAAAACTATTCCCGCTTCCTCAAAAAATTCGTCAATTGGTTGGAAAAAAACAACCTAGATAATTTAAAACCTCATCAGCTCTCCCCCACTCATATTTGGGAATATAGGGTTTACTTATCTCGTTATTCAAAAAAACCTCTCAAAAAATCAACCCAGAATTATTATTTAATTGCTTTAAGGTCATTTTTGAATTATTTTGCAAATAGAGATATTCTTTCCTTGCCAGCTGAAAAAATTAAATTAGCTAAAGACAAAGGTGAGAAAAAAATCCATTTTCTAACCTTAGAACAAATAGAAAAACTACTTTCTACGCCTGATACTAAAAATAAAAGCGGCTTACGAGATAGAGCTATTTTAGAAAGTTTATTTTCTACTGGTTTAAGAATTGCTGAGTTGGTTTCACTGGACCGAGATCAAATAAACATTAAACCAACTGCCACTTATTTAGAATTAGGTATTGTTGGTAAAGGCAATCGTCCTCGGACCGTATATTTTTCTGAAAGAGCTCTTTATTGGTTAAAAAAATATTTAGATACTAGAAAAGATAATAATAAGGTCTTATTTATTAATTACCAAAGTAGAAAAAACGCTTCACGACGTTTGACTGATCGTTCTATAGAAAGAAATATTAAAAAATATGCCTTAATGGCTGGTTTACCTTCAAATACTACTCCTCATACAATTCGTCATTCTTTTGCTACCGACCTTTTATCTCAAGGAGTTGACTTGCGATTAATTCAGGAATTTTTAGGTCATAGCAATATTGCTACCACTCAAATTTATGCCCATGTGACCAGTAAAAAATTAAGGGATGTTCATCGTAAATTTCATGGTGGTAAAAACTTAGAGTAAAAGTTAAAATATAATTATGCGTATTTCATATTCCGGGATGGAGACGTTTAGCCAATGTCCGGCCAAATACAAATTTCAATATATTGACCGAATTAGAGTCCTTAAATCTAAAGAGGCGGTGTTTGGCACTCTAATTCATGAATGCCTTAAATATTTTCATGAACCAAGCCAACTGACTCCTCCTCAAGAAGAACAATTATTAAAGTATTTTACTGAGAAATGGAATCCTGATGTCTATCAAGATAAACAAGAAGAGGCCTTTGCTTTTCATCAAGGAGTTGATATTTTAAAAAAATATTATTCTCAAAACCAAAATAAACAATTTAATATTGTTAATTTAGAGACGCCCTTTGGGGCGCCTGTTTTAGAAGATAAAGATTTTCACCAAATCACCGGTCGAATTGACCGAATTGACAAATTAGAAGACGGAACTTTTGAAGTAATTGATTATAAAACAACTAAAAAAATGCCGGCTCAAACAGATGTGGATAATAATTTTCAATTATCCATCTATTACCTCGGTATAGCTAATCGCTGGCCTTCAATTAAAGAGCAAAATCGGCCAGTCAAATTATCTCTTTATTATTTAAGGCATGGCGAGAAACTTTCCGCTTTTAAAAATAATCAAGAAATAAAAGAAACCGAGAAGAAAATTCTGGATTTAATTAATCAAATAAATAGCAGTAAATTTGAACCAAAAACCAATCCGTTGTGCGATTGGTGTCAATATCAGCCCCACTGCCCGCTTTATAGGCATAAGTTCATTAAAGAACAATCCCCTGCTCCTGATGATAGAAAAATTAAACAAGTACTTAAAGAGTATTTTGAAATTAAAGAAAAACAATCTACAGAAACAAAACGTCTTGGCGAATTAAAAGAAATGATTAATCAATATTGCGACAGCAAAGGAATTGACCGTGTCTTTGGCGATGACGGCTATATTACTCGCCTACCTCAGCAAAGATTCAGTTATAATTTAGATAAAGTCAGGCAAGTTTTAGAGCCAATTGGCAAATGGGATTATATTTTGACTATTGATAAGACAAAATTTAAAAAGATAGTTGATTCTTTGTCTTATGACCTTAGAAAACAGATTAATGAAGCTAAAACTTTAGACAGAGAGTTTAAGATGCTAAAAATATGGAAGAAGCCGACAATAAACTCTAAAAATGTTTTTTAGTGGTAATCCAAGGACTGTCCTCATATTTGCTTTCTTAAAAGCAAATATGAGGACAGTCCTTGGATTGCTAAAATATATCTCTAATTTCCGAAAACTATGGCTTATAGTATTTCTCAAAACTACCACAACGGACGTATCCGGCATTCTTTGCCTCTTGTTCTGAATCAAACCAAATTCTATTCTGTTCCCCTATTTTTTTAGCCCAAGGACAATCTGGCCAATGATATTTATTGCTATTAACGCTGCCGATAAATTTATTTTGTTTATTTGATTCTTCTGAAATTTGACACTCGTTCGTTAAAGATTGTTGAATTGAAGCAGTGGGATTTTGAATAATAATTGATTGATTGTCTTCTGAAAAATCAATTAATAAACCAGCACCAAAACTAACTAAAGCAATTGAAAGAATAATAACAGTCAAAAATATATCAGATTCATGCTTCTTGACGGTTTGTTTAAAATTGTTTAGCATAGATATATGTCGCTCTGAGGAATCCCTACTAAGCAATGGGGCTGGTAGGTTTCGCCGTATAAAAACAAAAAACAACAAAAAAGTATTCCCAGGGCGACAATTTTCATCATGTCAAAGACAAAATCAGCTGGTTCAACAAGATTAGGCCGGGACTCCCGACCGCAATATTTAGGAATTAAACTTTTTGGCGGAGAAAAAGTAAAACCGGGTAATATTATTCTTCGCCAACGAGGCAGTAAATTCCTTGCCGGAAAAAATGTCCGTAAAGGCAAAGATGATACCCTTTATGCTATTAAACAAGGGGTTGTTAAATTTGTTACTAAAAAATTTAAGAAATTTGATGGCAACAGAAGAATCGCGAAAGTGGTTAATGTAGAATAAACTCAACAATCTTAATTTAATTTAGAACCAAAAAAGCATCGTAACGATGCTTTTTTGGTTTATTTTAGGAACATGCTTTAATAAATTCCCTAAATAAAGGATGGGGTTTGATAGGACGAGACCTAAATTCCGGATGAAATTGAGTGGCAATAAAAAAGGGATGATTCTCTAATTCGATTATTTCCACTAAATTCTTTTGCGGATTAATTCCGGAAACCACCAAGCCATTTTCTTCCAAAATATCTCTGAAATCATTATTTAACTCATAACGGTGACGATGTCTTTCAAAAACATCCTTTGTTTTATAGGCCCGTTGAGCCTTTGTTTTTTTGACTAAACGGCAGCAATAGGCGCCTAAACGCATAGTTCCCCCATAATGTTTGTCTTGAAGATTGATTTTTTGTTCAGGCATTACATCAATTACTGGATACTTTGTTTCGGGATTAATTTCAACTGTATGAGCGTCTTTTAATTTACAGACATTTCTGGCAAATTCAATTGTAGCTAACTGCATTCCATAACAAAGTCCTAAATAAGGAATCTTATTTTTACGGCAATATTCAATTGTCTTAATTTTACCTTCCACTCCCCTTTCTCCGTAACCGCCTGGCACAATGATTCCGTCAAATTTCTTTAATTCTTGAATCTTATTTGGATTTTGCTCATAGGCCTCGGAATTAATCCAATGGATTTTTGGATTCTTTTTATGATGCCAAGTCGCGTGTTTAACGGCCTCAATTACTGATATGTATGAGTCGGATAAAACAAAATCACCCGTACCGAAATATTTGCCGACAATGCCGATATTAACTTCTTGGTCAACATCTTTAATTGTTTTAACTAAATTCTTCCATTTTCTAAAATCTTTTTTCTTAGATTTTAGAGCAAATTTATTTAAAATTTTGTCGCCTAATTTGTCCTTTTCAAAATTTAAAGGCACTTCATAAATATTCTCGATATCAGGCGCTGAAATAACATCTTCTTTATTTACATTGCAAAAAACAGAGATTTTTCTTTTACGAGGTTCATCTAAAGAATATTCTGAACGGCCAATAATAAAATCAACTTGGATGCCGGCTGAATTTAAAGCTCTAGCCGCTAATTGAGTCGGTTTTGTTTTCATTTCCCCAAGTTTCTTGGGGACCGGCACATAACTAACTAAAATAAAAAGAACATCCTTGGGATATTTTAAACGAAGCATTCTAGCTGCTTCTAAAAACAAAATATTCTGATACTCACCAACTGTTCCACCGATTTCTATTAAAGCAAAATCTAATGAATCCTTTTTAGCAACTTTTCTAATTCTTCTGATAATTTCTTCTGGGATATGGGGCACTACCTCAACGCATCTCCCCCCGTAACCTAAATTTCTTTCCCTATTTATTACTGCTTCGTAAATTTGGCCGGTGGTAATATAGTTATCAGCGTATATGTCTTTATCTAAAAACCTTTCATAATTGCCAATATCCTGGTCTGTTTCAATGCCATCGTCAGTCACAAAAACCTCGCCATGTTCAACCGGGTTCATCGTCCCGGCATCAACATTAACGTATTGATCTATCTTTATTCCGGCCACTTTATAACCTTTACTTTGAAGAATATTGGCAATAGAAGCTGTAGCCACTCCTTTGCCAATACCTGATATTACTCCGCCAACAACAAAAATGTATTTTGTATTATTAGCCATAAAAAAACGGATAATCCTCCATTATCCCAAAATCATAAAATCTTCTATATTTTTAAAAAGTCGTACCTCCCAAATTTCAAACTGCTTTAAAGATTATTCTTGTTTTTTTCTACAATAATAATTTTTATTTTAGCTTCTAAATTGTGAGGTAAATCGATATTTGCCTCATACTCACCTAATTCCTTTATCGGATTTTCTAATTTAATTTGTTCCTTTTTAATTTTAAATCCTAATTCTTTTAATTTTTCAGAAATTTGATTAGCTGTTATTGCGCCAAAAAGTTTTCCTTCTTCACTGATTTTAACTGAGATTTCTACTTCTAAATCATCTAACTGGGTAGCTATTTTTTGAAACTGAACTAATTCTTCTTCGGCTTTTTGCGTCTCAAGAGCTTTTTGCTCTTCAATTTTAATTATTTCTTCTTTGGTTGCCAAAGTAGCTTTTTTATTGGGAATTAAAAAATTACGGGCATAACCATTAGCCACTTCTTTGACCTCGCCTTTTTTACCCAATTTTTCCATGTCTTCTAATAGAATAACTTTCATGATTCTTATAATTTACGTAGTGATTGGGAGTCGCGCTTCCAACCACTATTAGTATTTTATATCAAAATTATTAAATTGACCAGTTGCCTCCCTCCACTCAATATCTATTTTATCAACTTTGGCCAGCATAGGTCCATTATAACACCAATCAATCAACTTTTTCAAATTTTCTTCTTCACCATCAGCCACTACTCGGACTGTTCCATCATCTTCATTCATAACCCAGCCAGTCAAACCAAGTTTCTTCGCTTGCCTTCTGACGGAATCTCGATACATAACCATTTGCACCCGTCCATAAATTTTAAGATTAACTTGTTTATTCATTCTTCAACTTAGATGAGGGTTGGGAGTCACACTCCCAATAAAATATTACTGCTTAAGTAATTCCAGGGCCTTGTTTAATTGTGGGTCGCGCATTTCATTAATATCCTCTCCGGTTATTTCTATTTCAAAATCAGGCGTTATTCCTTCATCAACAATACTAATACCGGCTGGAGTTTTCCATTTAGCCACTGTAATTTTAACGCTGGAACCACCTCTTAATTTTTCTAATTGTTGAACTGACCCCTTGCCAAAACTTTTCTGGCCGACAATTTTAATATCATTAATATCTCTTAAAGCGCCGGCTAAAATTTCTGAAGCAGAAGCAGAACCCTCATTAATTAAGACAACTACTGAAATATCTTCCAATCCGCTGTACCCTTTGCTTCGGTGTTCAATTTTATCTCCGTTGCCATAATCCTCAATCACTACCAATTCGCGCTTAGGCAGAAACCAACTGACAATATCAACCGCC
Organism: uncultured Candidatus Saccharibacteria bacterium; assembly: GCA_964650035.1. Lineage (GTDB taxonomy): Bacteria > Patescibacteriota > Minisyncoccia > Portnoybacterales > UBA2143 > CAZYSH01. The sequence goes on from CAZYSH010000003.1 coordinate 25,131, forward strand.
ACCTCCAAATAACCGCCTGGATTATTGCGAACATCTAAAACAAGACCCTCAACATCACTATTAATAATTTCCTTGACTGTTTTTCTGAACTGACCGGCTGAATTTTCAGTAAAATGATAGAATTGGATGTAAGCGATATTTCCTTCTTTTATTTCCCATTTAATAATTGGGATTTGAATGGTATTTCTAATGATTTCTATTTCTTTTGCCTTATCCCATTCATCACGGGCAATTAACAAAACAACTGGCGTTCCTTTTTTGCCTCTGATTAAATTAACCGCTTCGTCAAGAGTTAAGTCAGCTGTCAAAGTGTCATCTACCTTAAGAATTTTATCGCCTGCTTTTAGTCCGGCTTTTTGGGCTGGATTACCTTCCAAAGGAGAAACAACTGTTAAGACACCCTTGCGAATGCCGACCTCTGCGCCAATCCCTTCAAAACTACCCTTAATATCATCTAAGAATCTTTTGCTGTCTTCCGGCTCCATAAAAACAGAATAAGGATCATTTAAAGAACTGAATAATCCGGAAATTGCTCCATAAACCATACTTTGACGGTCAAGCTCGCTCCGTTCAACATATTTTTTCTCAATTAAACGCCAGGCGTCCCAAAACAAGCTAAAATCAACTCCGATTGATTGACCAGCTTCTTTATTGGATAGCCCTTCAACTTTTTCAATTGAAGGCTGACTTTCCTGTCCGACAAAAAAACCAACTCCGAAAATAAGAGTAAAAATAATAATCCAAATTGGAATAGAAATATATTTTTTCATTTTTATTTACGCCATTTCCAAAAATATTTAAAAGCGCTAATCAAATGGATGCGGGTATATTTATTAAATAAAATATCAAGGAAACCGCCCCATTTTTTACTCACCCGATAATAATAATGAGACATTTGAGCGATTGGAAGATAAACTACCTGATAGCCATTTCGCCAAAAGCGGCGGCACCAATCAGTATCCTCTAAGTACATAAAAAACCTTTCATCCATCAAACCAACTTTATCAATCGCTTTCCTGCGAACTAACATAGCTGAACCCTGCACCCAATCAACCGGTTTAGCCGAAGAAAAATCTTCGTCTTTCATTAAGAAGTACCTTATTTTCTTTTTACCCCAGCTTAATCTTTTTAAAAAGGTCCTTCGGGCAACAATAGCGCTGATAGTTGGAAAACGAAAACAAGAGACCTGGGGCTGATTACTAAAGGTTAATAATCGCGGGCCAATAATGCCAACTTCTGGATTCTCTTCCATATATTCAACCATCTGCTTGACTGTATCTTTAAGAATTAAGATATCAGCATTAAGAATTAAAATATATTCGCCTTTTGAAAACTTAATTCCTTTATTAACTAGTTTAGCATAGCCAACGTTTTTTGGAAAAGGGAGATATTTAACTTGAGGGAATTTTTCTTCAATTAACTCCCGAATGGATTTCCCCGCCTGACTGTCAGAAACAATAATCTCATAATTCAAATCACCAACATTATCCTTAATTGACTTAAGGCAAAGCTTTAATAAGACCGGCGTCTGACAATGAGTAATAACAAAAGAAATCATAGTTGTTCCAAATGCTTAGTCTTTGGATAAAAAGATATTTTTACAAACCTCCTGAATCTTATCGAAATTATCTCCTGCCGGCACAAGAACATACTCTTCGTTAATAAAAGTATGCTCAAGTAATCCCTGCGGACTAATATCAAATACTTGTTTCTTGATGTCTTCTTTATCTAAATTAGAAGATAACCCAATTAAATTACCCATCTCGGCCAAACTAATATCGGTCCGAACATTCTTACCTAATATACCTAAAAGATTATATATTTTAACCGGATTTGCCAAGACCCCTAAAGATAAGGCCTTTTCTTTAATGGCCATTAAAACCTGGTGTTGCCGTCTCATCCTGTCAAAATCATTAGTTGAGTAACGTGAACGAACATAATAAAGAGTAGTTTGACCATCTAAATCATTAGTCCCGGTAGCTATATGGAAAACCCAACGTTCTTCTCCATCAATTTCTTTAATAAACCAATGTTCATCTTCTTCCCAGCCATCTTTAGCCCACTGGAAACTTTCCTCAAATGACTTATCTAAATGTACAGTAATACTATCCAAAGCGTCAACTCCTTCTTCAAGCGCTTCAAAATTAACGCTGACCGCATAATCAATATATAAGCCGGTTACTAAAGAAACAGTTTTCTTAGCGCAGTCCAAGCCGCCTTGAGCATAAGCAAAATTTATCTTTTTATTTTCTAAAGTACACCAAATTTTAACATAGAGATCGCGAGGTAAAGAAATCAGAGCTATCTGGCCAGTATCTTTTTTAATACTAACTACCATAATGGCGTCAGAAAGCAATTTTCCTTCTCCAGGATCCTCTAATCCCCTAATTCCTAAAAGTAAAATATCAATCCTATTAGGATTATTTTTTGGTAACTCCGGTAAATCTTCTTCAAAAGGCAAAACATTATTTGCTCCTGTCCAATCAATTACTTGACTGATAGTAAAACTGGTTTTGAAAAAGAAAAGCGAAAAAAAGCCTACTAATAATAGAATGAAAACAAATAGCCATAGTCGTCTTTTTTTCTTTGGTTTTGAATAAGATTCTTCTTCCATTGTAGTTTTGTAATCATTCTGTCATTCTGAGCGTTAGCGAAGAATCTCTCATGAATGCGAAAATAGTTTTCTGACATTCGTCAGAGATTCTTCACTTCGTTCAGAATGACAATAAGATTCTTCATCCCGCAATACTGTGGGATGACAATTTATTTACCAAATCAGAGATTTGGATAAATTGTCACTTAAACCACCTGCTCATTTCCTTAACGCTTGCTTTCTTATTCTTCATAATTATCTTTCTTTTTCGCCAAGCCAAAGGCATTTGCTTAAATAAGTCCTTAATTGCTTTCCAAGTATATCTTTCAAACAATAAAACATATATCCAAGAACAAATTTCTTTAGGTAAAAACCATAACGAATGCTTTAGTAAAATTTTTAGTTGTTCATTTTTAATTTGTAATAAACGTTGATTTTTAAAAGATAAATATTTGCCAAATTTACCTATTTTTAATCTTTCCTGAATAATACTGAAATAATTTTTGGCGGCGCTTTCTCCCGATGTCCGGTCATGATAAGCAATTGTTTTGGGTTGATAAAATGCTTTCCAGCCGTAAAGCCGCAAACGCCAAGCCAAATCAACATCTTCCTTATAGGCAAAAAAATCTTCATCAAAATATTCACCAAAATCACTCAAATCTTTGATTTGATTGTGATTTTGAATGTCCGTCCTCTGGCGGACTGCCAATTTAATATCTTCCAGCGCTTTTCTCCGATAAACTGGCGCCGCTCCATCTGCTCCAAAAATTTCTTTGACTTTCTCAAATTGCCCTTTGTTAATTTGCCCCTGACCTTGGTTAATAATCCTTCTGTTCTTCAGTATAACTAATCCAGTTGTGTCAATATATTCTTTTCGCCACTGTAATAGCTTTCCCTGAACAGTCGCTATTTTCTCATCGTTATTAAACAATTTAACTGCTTCTTTAATAAAATTTTTATCCAAAATAATATCCTGATTAAGACAAAGTACGAATTCTCCCCTACTTTCTTTAATAATTTGATTATGGCCGGCGGCAAAACCAATATTTTTAGAATAAAAGCCGATAATTCTTAAATTAGCGCGCCTGTTTTTAATTTCTTTTAAATATTCAACCGTCCTATCGGTTGAGCCGTTATCTAACGCTAAAACCTCTATATTAGGATAGGTTTGTTTAAAAACCGACTCCAAACAGCCTTGAATATATTTTTGGCCATTCCAGCTAAGAAGATTTATTGAAACTAAGGGATAATTTTGCCCCATATAAAATACCTAAATTAGAAACAAAAAATAAAAGGACCTTGTCATTAAGAAGGACCACATCAAATAAACTATAACCTAAAATCCAAATCAAAGCAAATACAAAAAAACCGGCCCAGACACGAAAAAAAGAATTCTTGCTTTTAGTAAAAACTCTCCAGGCATCTCTGAAAATATACCAACAAATAGCTAATAAAATCAGTAAACCAAAAACTCCTATTTCAGCCGCAAAGTCCAGATATAAACTATGAGCGGAAGAACCTCTTTTAGCGGCGGATAATTCTTCGTTAAGAACTGTTGGGAAGTTGCCTATACCTACTCCTAACCAAGGATGCAGAATAATTGAATCAATTGTCCGACGCCAAATTTCTAACCGGCTTTTAACTGATATTTCGGAGAAATCAATGATACTTTTTGCTCTTTCAAAAAAGGAAACTCCCATAGTCGCTTCTTGGCCCAATTGAATATATTGGGGTAAGAAAAGAATGGTTGAAGCAATCGGAAATAAAACAAAAAAGAGAATTAAGCTACCTAAAATTAAATAGATTTGCCGACGCCAACTTTTATAAAATCTGGGAATAAAAAAATTTGTATAAGAGCGGATGGTTGGCGAATAGCGCAGAAAGACAATAAAAATAATTGTTAAAAAAGAAATAATTGCGCCGGCCCAAGCGCCACGGGAACCGGAAAAAATAACAGCCAAGAAACAAATAATTAACAATAAATAATAAATAATTGTTTTAAAGGCATGATTTTTTATCGCCGAATAAGATTTTTTTGCCGGTCGTAAAAAAATTAAACTTAAGAAAAAAGTTAGAGACAAAATAGAGAAAAAAGCAAAAGAATGAGAATCCGGGAAAACAGAAAACATTCTTAAAGTCGGCAGTTGGAAAGAATAATATGAAAACCAAGTATTACTATAAGACAAAAGATTGCTTAAATTCTGCCCATAATAAACATTAATAATATGCCTGTCCCACCAATACCAAAATTGATGTAAATTCATAAAAAAGACCATAATTAACTGAATAAAACCAACACCTAAGGCAATACCAACAGCCGTTTTAAGCGCGCTGATAACTTTATCAAGAACCTTTTTATTCTTAGCGGCTATATTTCTAATAATAATATAAATAAGAAAAGCGTTAACTAAAAATATAATTTTCTTTAAGCCAATCCAAAAATTATCAGCAACTAAAAGCGATAAAAACATAATCAAGACCAAAATACCCATTAAATGTTCTGCCCGATAATGTTTAAAGTTTTCTCTTAATTTCCACAATCCTAATTTATCTTTGGCCAATCTAACTGAAATACCTTGTTTAAAAAACAAAACTAAAAATAAAACAATTGATAAAATCCGCCAATTAGCCAAAGTATCAAATCCTTCCCTGATTGGCAAAGCAATAAATAAAGGAATTGAAGCGATGAAGACCCATAATGAATCTTCCAAGGGACTAAAAATAAAATAGAAAATCATCAAACCAGTCAAAAACCAACTTGCTTCCCGAGGTAAAACATTAAAAATCATCAAAAAAATAACCGCAAATTCGGTTAAAATAATTGTAATGTTTTTAATCATTGATTCCTTCATTTTATTAATATCTTAAGGTAAGGAATATACTTTTCAGCTACGCAAATTTCCCCAGCGAGTAAATTTGCTGCCTGAAATGCTCGCTCTTTTTGCTTCGCAAAAAACCATGCCCGCTCGCATTTCTAGGCCGCTGAAAAACATATTCCTTACCTATTATCTGTCTTGTTTAATATCCCTTTAGTCGTTTTGAGGCATCGTGCTGGCGCATTCTTTCTAATGCCTTGGCTTCAATTTGCCTGATTCGTTCGCGAGTAACTCCGAACTCCTGACCAACTTCTTCTAAGGTATGAGTTACTCCGTCTCGCAAACCAAACCTCATTTCCAAAATCTTTTGTTCTCGAGGGGATAAATCAACTAAAATCTCTTCCAGCCGCTTTTGCAATAATTTTCTGGCCGCTGATTGAGAAGGAGAAATTGTTTTCTTATCTTCAACAAATTCTCTCAAACTGCTTTCTTCTTCATCGTCGCCGACCGGCGCTTCCAAAGAAATTGTTTCTTGGGATATTTTAACAATTTGCCTGACCTTATCAATACTCTCCCCCATCTCTGTCGCAATCTCTTCAGCTAAAGGTTCTCTGCCCAGGTCCTGTAAAAGCCGACGTTTAACCTGAATGTATTTACTAATTGTTTCTACCATATGAACCGGAATGCGAATAGTTCTCGCTTGGTCAGCCAAAGCTCGGGTAATGGCTTGTCTAATCCACCAAGTAGCGTAAGTAGAAAATTTATAACCCTTATGATAATCAAATTTCTCTACTGCTTTAAAAAGACCAATATTCCCTTCCTGGATTAAATCAAGCAAGCTTAAATTGCGGCTCCGACCAATATATCTTTTGGCAATACTGACTACCAGCCGCAGATTAGCCTGAGTCAATTTTTGCCTTGACTCTTCATCCCCCTGCTCAATCCCTTTAGCTAATTTAACCTCCTCTTGAGCGGTTAATAAAGGAATGCGGCCAATTTCCCGTAAATACATTTGAACATTATCAAATGTTTCCAACCGAAGAGACGTTTTCTCTTTAGTTATTTTCTTTTTTCCTTCTTCTGGCATTTCTAAAAACTCAACTGATTCAATCACTTTAATATTATTCTCTCTTAATTGGTCATAAGCTTTTTCCAGTCCAGTAATATCTTCCTCTATTTTAGGAATTAATTTAAGCAATTCTGTTTCAGTAACAAATCCCCTTTCTCTACCTCGGTTAATTAACTGCTCAATCTTTTCTTCGGTAATTAAATCCTTTTTTCTGGTTCTGGTCGCTCTCTTAACTGTTCTTTTTTTGGCTGCCTTAGGAACGGTTCTAACTTTTCTTTTAGCCGTTTTTTTTATTGTCTGTCTTTTTACTGTCTTCCTTTTAACTGGAGTTCGAGGTTTTCTTTTAACAACTCTTTTTGGCCGCCGAGTTCGGGCAGTTTTTTTAGTTTTAGTTGTAGTAGTTTTTTTTCTAGGCATATTATAAATACTCCTCACGAACTTCTTATGAAATAATTTGTTTAGTTAATTTATTAAATTCTTGAGTTAATTTTTTAACTGAAGATTTATCTTTTTTGTCTTCTGCTTCCTGAATAAATAGATTCAATTCATTAAGTTTTTTTTGTAAATAGCGTTTCTTTAACTGATTAAAACAGAATTTAATCTCTTTGTCCGGCTCAAATTCATCAGTCAAACTTTTCTGCGCTTCCGCTTTAAAAGCAAGCTCATCTACTAAATTAGCCAAATGAACAGGCAGATTTTTCTTAAAATTATTCAAATTGATTTTCTTCCCCTTATTTCTCTTTAAATTATCAAATATCTTTTCTAAGTCCGGCTGGCTGAATAAATAACAGGCCTCTTTTTTACATTGTTTAAAGCTATTATCATTCGTCAAAGCCAAACCTAAAGCATATTCCTCAAGATTACAATCTTTTCTATTTGGAAGCCGGGCTTCTAAATCAGCGTCTGAATTCAGAATCCCAGGCCGCAAATCAACGTCTTTTATCTTTCCCATTTCTTCTGTTAAAATCGCTTCCTGGACTTTTAATTGCCCGGCCAGCTTTTGTAGCCAATGCGCCTGTTCAACTTTATTAGAAATCTTTTTAATCATTGGCAGAACAATTTTGCTGATTTCTTTCTTGCCTTCAACTGTCTCTGGATTATTCCTGGCCAAAGCGCCGGATAAATAGAACTCCATTAGATTTTGGGCTTGTTCAATTGATTTAGACCAAAGTGATTCGCTTTTTTGAATATATTTAGCTGGATCCTGATGAGCCGGCAAACTAATCACTTTAGTATTAAAACCAAATTGCAAAGCTGAATCAATTCCCCGTTTGGTTGCTGTTTCTCCGGCAAAATCAGTATCAAAAGCCATCAGTAGGTTTTCAGTATAACGTTTAATAATTTTTAATTGTTGTTCAGTCAAAGCGGTGCCCGAACTGGCTATCGTATTAGCAGAACCCGCCTGATGAGACATAATTACATCTGTCTGACCTTCAACTAATATACAAAAATCATTCTTTTTAAGAGCTAGTTTGGCTCTATCTAAACCGTACAAGACACGGCTTTTATCATAAATTAAAGTATTGGGCGTATTAATGTACTTACCCATTCGGCTATCTGGCTGCTCAGGATTTTCCCTGCCGGTAAATCCAACCACTATTCCATTAATATCTCTGATTGGGAAAATAATTCTATCACGAAACCTGTCATAGTATTTATCCTGAATATTCTTTTCTGTTTCAATAATCAAACCGGCCTTTAAAATTTCACCCTCCGGATATCCCCTACTCTTTAAAAAATTTAACAAAGAACGCCATTGATTAGGCGCGTAACCAATCTGCCAATCTTTAATTGTTATTGCTTTTAAGCCACGACTAATTAAATATTTTTGTATTTGTTCGCCTGTTTTACTGGCTTCTAATTGTTTAATAAAAAAACGATTGGCTAAATCACAAATTTCATAAAGTCGGGTTCTTTCTGTTTTTAATTTAGGGTCTATTTTTTTTAATTCTATCCCGGCTCGTTGAGCTAATATTTTTAAAGCATCGCCAAACTCCACTCCCTCCATTTCCATAATAAAGTCAAAAATTGAACCTCCTTTGCCGCAACCAAAACAACGCCATAACTGCCTTTCCGGCGAAACCATAAAAGAAGGGGTTTTTTCTGAATGAAAAGGACAGGAGGCCTTGTAATTGCGCCCTGCTTTCTGCAAACGGATATATCCGCTAATCACATCAATCACATCTAATCTATTTCTAATTTCATCTACTGGAGAACTATTCATATTTTTCTAATATTGATTCAAAATTATTATACAACTCCTTAATAGCTTGAACAATTCTTTGGTCATTTTTCATTAAACTAATGCTATCATTCATTTCATCAACTGTTTCTTTTGAAAACCCTATGCCCTTAATAAAAGCTTCCCTATCAGAATCATTAGGCCTTCTTGAAAAATATTTCTGTAATATTTTATGCCATTTTTTCACCTTTTCTTCCGGAATATCAAATAAAAGTTCATCGGGTAATACTTCATCAAAAAAACTTACATACTCTTGCCAATTATCTATTTTTTCATACAATAATCCATCCTCTAAAAGCTTAAAAGAGGTTATACCGTTAACTGAATTCTTTAATTCAGGACTTAAAGCAGAGTTATCATCTGCTCTGACAAGTTTATTCCAAATATCATCTATTAAAGAATGAAATCTCATTCCCGCTTTGAATGAATTTTCCTCTTTATTATAAGAAAGATGGGTCATTTTTCTTTCAATACCTGCAAGATACCTAATATCAGGAAAGATCGTGCCAATAAAAAAATCTTTCTTATTCTTATCTTTAAAGTATTTATCAAATACTTTATCGGTAAGCACTATATGAGTAATAGGAGCTGCCATAATTTTATTATCTTTTCCGGTATTTTATATTATTCTTATTTCCCCCTTTTAATATCTTATCAACCATTTCAATTTCTTGTAAAATTCCATCAATCAAATCATACTTTTTTGCCTCTTTATAAGTTACCCAAGCAAAATCAATGCCATCATCATCTAATTTAACTTTACCTGATTTATAGGGAGCGTAAAAACTAAAGATTATTACTGGAATACCATCGGGTCGAATAAAGGTTATGTCCAACAAATATTGAATCCTGCCTGTTTTTAAATTAACTTCTTCTTTTGTTTCTCTTCTTAAGGAATTCTCAAATGCAAAATACCAATGATCTTTGGTTGTTTTGGGGGTTTTAATATAGTCATCAACTTCAAGACCTCCGCCGGGCACAGTCCATTTGCCGGGAAATACTTTTTTATCAAAGCTCCTTTGAGTAATTAAATATTTAGAATCATGTTTTTGTTTTTTGTAAATAATTACCGTTGAAACTATTCGATGCAATTCTCTATGTTTAATTTTCATTTTTTTAATAGTTTCTTTTACTTCTTTTTCTCCCAACGATCTCTATCTCTTTTATTAAGTTTATCCATCATTTTATCAAAGGCCTTATCCAAATCTATTCCTTGGGAATTAGCCAAACAAATTAAGGGAAAAAGAATATCAATCAATTCATTTTCTAATCCTTTAGTTTTATGACCTTTCTTTTTCTTTTCTACTCCATGAAGATGGCTAACTTCCCTGGCCAACTCACCTACTTCCTGCATCAAATGAGCTAAAATCTCATGTGGCGGCCAATATTGCGGGTCGTATTGATTCGTCCACTGATCAACCTGTTTTTGTATTTCTTTTAACGCCATATATTTATCCTTTTTTAATTTTATCTATTATTTTGTAAGTTGGCGGAGAGGGAGGGATTCGAACCCTCGATACCTTGCGGTATGCCGCCTTTCCAAGACGGTGCACTAGACCACTATGCGACCTCTCCAAATAATTCTTATTTACGAAACTTCTATTAAAAATATTCTAACAATTTATTCTTTAATTTATCTACTTCATTTGAATCCAGAATATCATTGTAATCCCGCTTTAATTGATTGATTTCTCTTCTTATTTCTTCCTTGCTTAAACCGTTATTTAGAGCATCCTGAAAGACACCCAAAACATACTGCCTTTCTTGAGGAGATAATTGAGGGATTTGCCGCAGAATCTTCTTAAATTTCTCTTTATATATTTTTTTGTCTGAAAAAAATATTCCCATAACTACACATCCATCCCCCGCAGAGCTTTAACTCGTTCTTCAACGCGCGGGTGGGTCATAAATAATTTGGAAACCTTTTTGCCGCGGAAAGGATTAGTAATATACATATGAGCGGTGGCTTTATTAGCTACTCGCAACTTGGTCTGGTCCTGGGATATTTTTTCTAAAGCCCGGGCCAGGCCTTCTGGATAACGAGTTAACAAAGCTCCGCTGGCGTCAGCTAAAAATTCTCTTTTGCGAGAAATAGCCAATTGGATTAAAACGGCAATTAATGGCGAAAGAATTGCCAGAATAATTCCAGCAATAGCCATAATCGCGCCGAGCTGCCCCTTATTGTCATTATCCCGCCCGCCAAAAAAACTCCAGCGCAAAAACCAATCAGAAAGTAAAGCGACCAATCCAACTAAAACTACAACCACTGTTTGCAAAAGAATATCCCGATTTCCAATATGGCTTAGTTCATGAGCAATTACTCCTTCTAATTCTGAACGGTCTAATTTAGCCAATAATCCCCTAGTAACTGCCATAACCGCGTTTTCCGGATTGCGGCCGGTAGCAAAAGCATTAGGCGCCATTTCATTGATAATATATATTTTAGGCAGAGGCAGACCGGCGGTAATGCAAAGATTTTCCACTATGCGATAAAGCTCGGGATTATCTTGTTTTTTAATTAAACGGGCTCGACTCATTGCCAAAACAATCTTATCTGAATGCCAATAGGAAATAAAGCTGATTAAGGAACTGAAAATTACAGCTACAACTAAAATAACCGGGTTATTAAATTGATAAGAAAAAACCCAGCCCAGACCAATAATAAAAATCAGAAATACGCTAATCAAGAGCCAGGTTTTGCGGATATTTTTGTCTTTATGAGTGTATAGGGTAGCCATAAATCAAGGACTGTCTCTAAATTCAAGGACTGTCCTCATATTTGCTTTTAAAAAAGTAAATATGAGGACAGTCCTTGAATTAAGTCCTTAAAAACTTACTTCAACTGGTTCGCGGGCGGCTGTTTCCTCTATCTCAAAGAAATCATACTGCTTGAACCCAAGCGCGCCGGCAATCATATTATTGGGAAAGACCTGTATTTTAGTGTTAAAATCACGCACATTCCCATTGTAAAACCTGCGAGCCGCCTGAATCTTGTTTTCAGTATCAGATAATTCTCTTTGCAGTTCTAAAAAATTCTGATTGGCTTTTAAATCGGGATAATTTTCAGCCACGGCAAATAATGATTTTAAAGCTCCAGTTAACATATTTTCTGCTTCAGCTTTTTCACCCGGTTCCTGGGCGCCCATAGCCGCGGTCCTGGCTTTAGTTACTTTTTCCAGAAGCTCTCTTTCATGTTTAGCGTAACCTTTAACTGTATTAATTAAATTAGGAATTAAATCATAACGCCTCTTTAACTGGACATCTATATCAGACCAGGCCTCATCAGTCCTGTTTCTAAACTTAATTAGGCCGTTATAAACAGCAATTAACCAGATAATAATAAACGCTACTACACCTAAAATAATCCATAAAATTGTAGTCATATTTTATCTCCTTTCTGGTTTTATTATATCTATTCCTATCTAATTTTGCAACTAAAAACAGCCCTGATAGGCAGGGCTGTTTTTACGTTCAAAAATCAAACTACATCATGCCGGGCATTCCGCCGCCCATGCCGCCGCCAGCAGGCATGGCTGGCATAGCTTCTTTCTTCTCAGGCAAGTCAGTAACTACGCATTCAGTAGTTAACAGCATACCAGCGGCTGAAGCGGAATTCTCCAAAGCAGAGCGAGTTACTCTGGTTGGGTCAATAATCCCCGCTTCAAATAAATCTTGATACTTATTCTTAGCCGCATTATAACCAAAAGAACCTGTCTTTTTCTTAACTTCAGCTGCTACGACCGCGCCATCTTGGCCGGCATTAGCGGCAATTTGCCTTAATGGTTCTTCTAAAGCCCTTCTAAGAATAGATAGGCCAATTTTGGCGTCGCCTCTGAATTTAAGACCTTCCAAGGCCTTTAAAGCGCGAATCAAAGCAACGCCGCCACCCGGAATAATTCCCTCGGACACAGCCGCTTTAGTGGCCGCTACTGCGTCTTCGGTCTTGGCCTGCTTATACTTCTGTTCTGATTCAGTAGCCGCCCCGACTTTAATTACTGCCACGCCGCCGGCTAATTTAGCCAGACGTTCTTGAAGTTTTTCCTTGTCAAAATCAGAATCTGATTTATCTAATTCAACTTTAATTTGATTAACCCTTGCCTCAATATCTTGTTTGCGTCCCTGACCTTCAACAACAGTAGTATTCTCTTTATCAGTAATCACTTTCCTGGCCCGGCCCAACATTTTAAGTTCAGCATTTTCCATTTTAAGACCAATATCTTCAGAAATAACTTGACCGCCAGTCAAAACCGCAATATCTTCCAACATTTCTTTTCTTCGGTCGCCGAAACCAGGCGCTTTAACCGCCAAAGCGTTAAAAGTGCCTCTCAACTTATTAACCACCAAAGTAGCCAAAGCGTCGCCCTCAACTTCTTCAGCGATAATAACAATATTCTTTTTACCGCTCTGGGTAACTTTTTCCAAAAGCGGCAATAATTCCTGAATACTGGAGATTTTTTTATCAGTAATTAAAATATATGGGTCTTCCATCTCTGCCTGCATCTTTTCAGTATTGGTAATCATATATGGAGAAACATAACCTTTATCAAAACGCATCCCTTTAACGATTTCCTTAGACATACCCATTGTTTGCGATTCTTCTACGGTAACTACTCCATCATTGCCAACCTGTTGAATCACATCGGCAATTAATTCGCCGATTTCCTGGTCTTCTGCAGAAATAGTAGCCACTTGAGCAATTTCCGCTTTACCAGAAATATTCTTAGACATTTTTCTCAAGGCAGCCACTACCTCTTTAACGCCATTTTTAATACCGCGCTGAATAGCTAAAGGATTAGCCCCGGCTGTTACATTTTTAAGACCTTGGGTAACAATCGCTTGAGCCAACAAAGCGGCTGTAGTGGTGCCGTCGCCGGCCGCATCATTTGTTTTTTCAGAGGCCTCTCTAGCAACAGTAGCCCCGATATTCTCAAATTTATCTTCTAATTCAATTTCCTTGGCAATGGTTACTCCGTCATTAGTAATTTCCGGAGAACCAAAACCCTTATCCAAAACAACATTGCGGCCTTTTGGACCAAGGGTCACCTTAACCGCATTAGCTAATTTATCAACGCCTTTTTTAAGCCGACGTCTGGCTTGTTCGTCAAATTTAATTTGTTTAGGCATAGTTTCTAATATTTTTAAGGTTTGACATTGAGAGTAGTACTCCCAAGGTTTGACCTGAAATGCCGGGACCTTTTTACGGAGTAAAAAGGTTGCACATTTCAGGTCGAACCTTGATTATAGGATCACGCTCAAAAGGTCGATACCTTAAAAATCTAATTATTCTAAAACCGCCAGAATATCTTCTTCTCTGGCAATTAAGTATTCTTTGTCCTCCAGTTTAATTTCATTTGGACCGTATTTGGTAAATAAGACAATATCGCCTTTTTTAACGCTCATTGGCATTTGCTTGCCATCTTTGTTAATTCTACCTGGACCAACCTCAACAACTTTACCCTGTTCAGGTTTTTCTTTATCAGCTGTATCAGGCAAAATAATACCTGATTTGGTTTGCTCTTCGCTGGCCATGGGTTCAATTAAAACCCGGTCTGCTAATGGTTTAATATTCATAACTTAAACTAACAGATAATAATAAACAAAAAATAAGCATGGCTTATTCAATATTTATTACTTCTGCTTATTTTACAACATCTTAATCAAAAATACTCAAATTGTCAACCATTTT
>CAZYSH010000004.1:0-5100 GCA_964650035.1 uncultured Candidatus Saccharibacteria bacterium
TTTGTCTCATACTTATTCTCTATAATATATTTTCCTGAAATCCTTGTCAACCCCAAAAGGAGAAGAGTTAGTAGTTCAAGGTACGGCCTCAAAATTACTACCCTTTGCAAAGGGTAGTAATTTTGAGGCCGTACCTTGAACTACTGAAGCCGTACCTTGAATCTCTCCCAGCTCTCTCGCAAAAAACCTCCAAACCAAAAACGCGTCCTTAAATAAATAAAAAGAACGCGCTTTTAGATTTCTAAAATTTTTTTAATCAATTAACGATTACCTTTCCTGAATTTCTTCCCTTAGCTTTCTAAGTATATCAACTGCGGCTTCCTTCCCGCCTAAACCAAACGACAGACCTAAACTTAAAGTTAAAGCGGCCACAAATCCGGTAAAGAGCGTTTGAATCAAAGACGGAACAATGCCTAATTGCAATAAAGCGGCTAAAATAGCGAAAACCATAATTGACCACTTAGTTACCGCTCCCAAGAAATTAGCTGAACGGAGACCGGCTGCTTCCACGCTTGCCTTAACCAACTTCTGCAAGAAACTGGCTACCAAAACAGCAATTAACAAAATCAAAACTGCTACGATTAACTGCGGGATATAAAAGATAACGCGCCTTAAGAACATTGTTACTTCCGGTAATCCCAAGATATCGGTAGCGGCCATCAAGAAAACAATAATAAAGAACCATCTGACTAATTCGCCAACAAACTTGCCAGCGTCTAATTTCAAATTAGCTCTTTCCAAGCTCCTTTTCAAGCCCATTTTTTCCAAAATGTTATCAATGCGCAAAGCTTTAATAATTTGAGCGACTAACTTGCCTAACAAAACAGCAATTATCCAACCTATAATAAAGACGATGATTGCCCCTAAAAGACTGGGTAGAAAGTCAATAAATCCGAGCCAAAGCGTTTGGAGAGAAACGCTTACCACTTCAGTCCATGTTTGTAGTGCCATTTTTATCACCCCCTTTCATGATTAGCTTAATTTTTGTTGATTTTTACTATTTACCTATATTCTAACATAAAAAAATAAAAAACCACAGACAAACTGTGGATAACCTTTATAGAGGTTGAACCTCAGACTATACTCAGTGGGCGTGCCAGGACTCGAACCTGGGACCTCATCATTATCAGTGATGCGCTCTAACCAGCTGAGCTACACGCCCTTTGACTAGTTGGAAGTTGCACTCCCAACTCCTGATGATTCCAAGGTTCGACCTGAAATGCCGGGACCTTTTGCGCAAGCAAAAGGTTGCACATTTCAGGTCGAACCTTGATTCTAACTTTAAGATATACGAAATTATATCAAAAAATACCTGCCAAAGCAAGTATTTTCTGTTGCAATCTTGTGTAGTTGTCCCAAAAGCCCATTAGGGCCATCAGGTCTTAATTTCGGGCTCCAAGACCAATACCCTATAATTGAGATTGAAATTTCAAATCTCAATTATAATCGACACCCCAAATATATATAAATATATATTTAGAAAGGAGGTGATCCATCCACAGGTTCCCCTACGGATGCCTTGTTACGACTTCATTCTGGTCACCGATCTTACCTTAGGCCCACTTAAAGTGAGACTTCGGGTACTACCGGCTTCCCTAATGTGACGGGCGGTATCGAGATCATTGAATAAATGTCTCACACCACCGGACGAACGGTTTTCCCGTATCCTGGCGGTTTCCGTCAAAAATTACTTCTTCGGCAAAAAACCATATGTTTTTGCCTTTTTACCTAATTGCCGAATATTATCTCTTAACCTCTCTATCCGTTTAAATCCCTTATCAGTCAGATGCTCTTTCCGATGCATCATCATGACAATTTCCTTAAATAATTTATAGGTTTTTGCTTTCTTCGCTTGCAAAGGAGTTTTATCAAGAAAAGAGAACAAATATTCCTTCATATCTTTGTTACTAGTAATTTTATACTTTACATGCGGATACCATCCATAACGCTCATATGAACAATCATAGATTTTTCCACATCCAATAGTTACTAATAAACGTTCCAATATTTCCTGATCGTCGGCTCGTAGCTCTATTTCAAACTCTGGCCGAACCTCAATTCCCCGACGTGTTGTCTTATTCTTCCCCAAGCTAATCGAGAAAGAACCCTCTGCATCAATAAATCCAGCAATATATTGAGGGTGTAGCTTTTTTTGACGAATTCGCTCCTTCCCCAACGGCTTTTTCAAAGAAGGATTTCTTTGAAAAGGTTTTCGTTGAGTACTATGAGCTCTGCTGACTTCTCGCATAACATTGAAATAAAATTACTCTTATCTCTACTCAAGGTTAGTTTACCACAGAAAGCAAAACTTGTCTTGTGGACAACCTCAAGATTATACGAGATCTCCCACGGTCATCTTAAAAACATTTCTTCTTCGTCTCGGTATTCCTGCACCTTAAACACTATATTCACAGATAACTTCCCTATGTACTCGAAAGGTCGTCAATGTTTAAGGCCTAAAACGAATACTCAAGCTGAAGAATGCTACTTTCGCCCTTCAGTTACAACCTCGCGATTGCAACCTGCGATTTCGCTTCAAGAGTTCTGTAATACTCTTGGTCCGACTTTAACGGACTAGCTTTTAAAACTGCGTGGCACCCGAGTACAAGACTTGAGAACGTATTCACCGCGCCATGGCTGATGCGCGATTACTAGCGATTCCAACTTCATGAGGGCGAGTTGCAGCCCCCAATCCGAACTGGGGCCGAGTTTGATGGGATTAGCTCCGCCTTGCGGCTTGGCGACCCATTGTCCCGACCATTGTACCATGTGTGTCGCCCAGGACATCAAAGGGACACGCTGATTTGACGTCGTCCTCTCCTTCCTCCCCTTATATAGAGGCAGTCCTCTATGACACGTATAACATAGAGCGAGGGTTGCGCATGTTACCCCATTTAAGGGAGCACCTCAAGGCACATGCTGACGGCAACCGTGCACCACCTGACCCTGATGTCTAAAGAAAGTCTACCTTTCGGTAAACGGTCATCAGGATGTCTAGTCCTGGTAAGGTTCCTCGCGTAATGTCGAATTAAACCACATGATCCACCGCTTGTGCAAGTCCCCGTCTATTCCTTTGAGTTTTAGCCTTGCGGCCGTACTTCCCAGGCGGTCAACTTAACGCGTTAGCTTCGCCACTCAGAGGGTCGATACTCCAAACGGCTAGTTGACATCGTTTACAGCGTGGACTACCGGGGTATCTAATCCCGTTCGATACCCACGCTTTCGTGTCTCAGCGTCAGCCAAGTACCAGCTAGTTGCCTTCGCCTTTGGCGTTCCCTACCATATCAACGGATTTCACCCCTACTTGGTAAGTTCCACTAGCCTCTCACTTGCTCTAGTTTTAACGTTTGGCCGGCAGCTCCGAGGTTGAGCCTCGGAATTTAACCAGCCACTATTAAAACCGCCTACACACGCTTTACGCCCAGTGATTCCGGATAACGCTTGGGGCCTTCGTATTACCGAGGCTTCTGGCTAATAGAATTTTTATAAATTCAATTGGACTATATCACCCCCGCAATATTGCGGGGCTCAGCGTATGATAATAGTTTAAATCTGGATTATCCAGTACCTATTATCTCGTCCCGCAATACTGCGGGACTCAGTCTCTGAAGGGTCAATCTACAATGGAGGTAATTTATAAGAAAAACAGTTTAATATATAGGGTTTAATTAGACTTAAAAACCTATCTCTACCCTTAACCCCGATATATAATCTTGGATATTTTTTACCTCTACAAGAGGTACTTTGAACTGTTGATTCTACACCAAAATTATTATACAAAGTGTTTTTCAATTGATGAACATCATCTACTAAAAAACAATTAGTGTATAATCTGAATCCATTATGTTCCTTTGGACGCCAATATAATGAACCATCATCCATATACCAAATTGCTAAAGATAATGGAGAAATAAGTAACTTTGAAATATTCTTAGGAATAACCTTTTGATCATTGGGATAAAAGATCTTACGAAGACTCGTTAATTCTGTTAAATACTTTGTACTAAAGTACCATTGATAGTTGTCTTTTCTCTGTTTCGGGCTAGAATTACAAAGATTTTTTAATTGATCATATAACCAAAAAACATAATCTCTGTATTTTAAAGACTGTTTTATCTGTAAACGAGTCCCGTGGAATCCATTAAATTCTAATGACCCATCTCCTAAAATATTACCGATAATAATTTCCTTTTGGCGTTTAGAAATTGGATCTGTATTTGGTAACCTCATACTTATATTGTAAACGACTTCCCTGCTGATTACCAGTTATTCGCTTGTATTAAGCGGCCTCAAACAACTGGGTTCCAGCATATAAGCTAAGTTTCTCTCTGGTGCGAGCTTAGCACCAGATTCTCTCTCTAATGTTGCCATCAGAGGTCGCGCCAATGCACGAAGTTAGCCACCCCTTATTCCTGTCCTAACATCACTCCGGCAAGCCGGAATTTCTCAGACAGAAAAGCTCTTTACACCCCGAAGGGCTTCATCAAGCACGCGGCGTCGCTCCATCAGGCTTTCGCCCATTGTGGAAGATTCTCGACTGCTGCCACCCGTAGGTGTGCGACCCGTGTCGCAGTGTCGCTGTTGGGGGTCAAGCTCTCACTCCCCCTACCCGTCATTGCCTTGGTAGGCCGTTACCCTGCCAACAAGCTGATAGGACGCAGGCTCTTCTTGAGGCGAAATTCCGATAAATCGGAAAAACTTTACCCTTGCGGGAACTATCTGGTATTATCTCCGCTTTCGCGGAATTATCCCAGACCTTAAGGTAGATACCTACGCGTTACTAACCCGTTCGCCAAGCCGGTAAACCGGCTTTCGACTTGCATGCCTTATCCACGCCGCCAGCGTTCATCCTGAGCCAGGATCAAACTCTCAAAAAAAATTTAATTTGGGACAACTGCACAAAATTGCAGTTAAATAAACTATTAAATTATCAAAGTACTCTACTATCTTATATCATCTAAAAGTCCCTGTCAACTGGAAGCTGGAATCGGGAACTGGAAGTTGATTATTAGGAGTCGGACTCCCAGCTTTTAAGGGTAGTATTTTTAAGGTGCGGCCTCAAAATTACTACCCTTTGCAAAGGGTAGTAATTTTGAGGCC
>CAZYSH010000004.1:5110-30859 GCA_964650035.1 uncultured Candidatus Saccharibacteria bacterium
GGCCAAAAAAAAAAAACCCTTTTCAAATGGTTTTTATTTTTGAGGCCGCACCTTAAAAATACTACCCTTGGTTATTTAATAACTTTAGAATGCCTTTCCTGCCACTCTTTGATTTTTTGATGATTGCCGGATAACAAAACTTTGGGCACGGTTCGCTTTTTACCATCAATTTTTATCTCTTCTGGCCGGGTATAATGAGGGTATTCCCGGTACTTGTCGCTTTTATCAAAACTCTCTTCTTCCAAAGACCCTTTGGTAATCGTCCCGGGGATCAAACGGGTAACTGTGTCAACTATAGCCATAGCCGGTATTTCGCCGCCGGTTAAAATATAGTCGCCAATAGAAATTTCTTCATCAGCAATATATTTAGCTACTCGCTCATCCACTCCTTCGTAGCGCCCGGAGATAATAATTATTTGGTCTAATTTTGAAAATTTTTGAGCCATTTTTTGATTAAATTTTTTTCCTTTGGCGGACAATAAAATGATTTTTTGTTTTTTGGCGCGTGAACGCTTTTTGATATCTTTAACCGCTTTAGCAATTGGCTCAACCATTAAAACCATGCCAAAACCGCCGCCGTAAGGTTTGTCGTCAACTGTCTTATGATTATCAGTTGTGTATTTGCGCAAATCATGGATATTAATTTTAACCAGATTTTTCTGCTGGGCCCGCTTAAGAATTGATTCGTTAAAATATGAATCAAATATCTTTGGGAAAATTGTAATAATATCAAAACGCATATTTAATTCTGTCATTCTTCAGCTCGCTTCGCTTCGCCCTCAGAATGACAAACGAGAACTCGTAACAAAAAAATATTCATACAAAAACTGCGCCTATATAGAGTAGCACAGTTTTTGTCTGTATCTATCCGCTAAAAACGGACTTATATTACAGTTTCAATTCGTCAACTACTTCATCTACTCCCTTCTTTGCATCAGAAGCAGCCGCTTCTTGAGTTCTACGACTACCTTCCGGCTCTTCAATCTTAAGGTTAATCCGAGCATTATTTTTAACACCGATAACTCTTAAGATAGTTCGAACAGCCCGAGCGGTAGAACCCTGTCGTCCAATGATTTGACCCATATCTTCCGGGTTAACCTTGAGAGTCAAGAGGACTCCCATTTCGTCAACATCCCGACTGACTTTAACATCACTAGGATTATTAACAATGGACTTAACAACAAACTCAAGAAACTCTTGATCAATATTCTTAGCCATATTCTTAAATTATCCTGTCAATTTTCTTATACTTAGAGTAGTCCGACCTTTAGCTAATGCTACTCTCCTGACTATATTCTATTCCTTTTTATTCGTTTTGTCAAGGTCTAACTTGTTGGGAGTCGCACTCCCAACTCTAACTCCTAACTCCACCCGGACTCCCACAACCCTTTAATCCTCTTTTTCTTCTTTTACTGACGTCTCTTTAACCGACTTCTTACTTTTCTTCTCTTTTTCTTCTACTTTATCTTCCTTATCTTCAGCTGGTGCCCCTTCAGATACTTCCTTGGAAACTGCTTTTTCTATTTTTCCTGCTTTTTCCTCAGATTTGCTTTTGCCTGACTTTTTCTTAATCCTGATTTTCTTTTTAATTTTAGGGCCTTTAATAATACCTTGGTTAACCAATAGATTGTGAACTGTATCCGAGGTCTGAACACCTTGACTTAGCCAATATTCAATCCGCTCTTTATCTAAACTAATCTCTTTTGAACACGGATTGTAATTGCCTAAAATTTCTAAAAACTTCCCGCTTTGAGGCGGAGCGGTTTTTTTTATTAGAACAACCCGATAACTGGGCGCGTTCTTTTTACCTGTTCGCATTAAACGAATAATTAACATATAAATTTAGTTTTTGAGAGGAGAGTTAAAAATCAAGGACGTTCCTTAAAATGACGTCCTTGGCGCAAGGACGTCATTTTAAGGAACGTCCTTGATCCAACTCCAAAACTCTTTTCCAATTTACCAACCCTTTTTCTCCAATCCAGCTTCAGCCGCTTTTTCCTGAGCTTCCTGCTTAGAAGACCCTTGTCCCTCGGCTATTATCTCTTTATCCAGATAAACGCCAACAATAAACTGTTTATCATGGTCTGGCCCCCATTCCTTGAGCGCCCGATAAGTCGGCGTAATACCAACTCGCTCCTGGGCCTCTTCCTGAAAACGACTCTTGGGATCTTGATAAAGTTTTTGCTTGATAATTTCCGGCAGTTCCTTAAGGATTGTCTTTTCAATAAATTTCTCGGCCGAGTTATATCCCTGGTCTAAATAAACAGCGCCAATTAACGCTTCTATGGTATTAGCCAGGATATAGCGACGCGCCCGGCCAGTATCCTTGGTTTCGCCCCGACTTAGCAACAAATAGCCGTTTAAACCTATTTGGTCAGCTATCTTAGTCAGCATCTTGGCATTAACTAAAGCGGCGCGCCAATTAGTTAAATCGCCTTCCGGATTAGGATAATTGGAATAAAGATACTCAGTTACTGCCATTTCTAACACAGCATCGCCTAAAAATTCAAGTCGTTCATTGTCTTTAAGATAAAAATCCGGATTTTCATTCAGATAAGAACGATGGACTAAGGCCTGTCGCAATAAATCCTTATTATTAAACTTGATTTTTATTTTTTTTTCAAGATCTGATAGATCCATATCTTATGGAATAGTAGTTTTTTAATTTGAGGATATGCTTTTGAGCGGCGTCGAATTGCGAGCGGGCATGGTGTCGCCTTAGGCGACGAGCGAGCAATTCGCAGCAATTATTAAAGGCTATAATATAGCTTTCCTCGCTGGGGAAATTTGCGTTAGCGAAAAAGCATATCTTCAAATTAAAATTCCCACTTTAAAGGTCCGACTAATTTATATCACTCATTCTTCCCCGGTTCGCCAATCTCCCGATAAACCGTACCTAAAACACCATTAATGAATTTACCTGAAGAATCGCCGCCAAAGGTTTTAGCCAATTCAATCGCTTCATTAATAGCTACTTTGGGCGGGACTTCTTCCCGACTACCAAAAAGAAGCTCGTAAAGACCGATCCTTAAAACATTGCGGTCAACAACAGTAATCTGGTCTAAAGGCCACTCTGGTGCGGATTTTTCAATAATTTTATTTAACTTATTCAAATTATCAATCACTCCATTAATTATTTGCCAAACAAAATTATTTTCCTCTAAACCAGGCCCAAATTCTTCGATATTTCTTTTAACAATCTCTTTTAATTGTTTAAGGTCCTTGCCTTTGAAATCCCATTCGTAAAGGGACTGCATAGCAATACTTCTTGATAAATGACGATTAGCCATATAAATGTGTCTAGAGGTTGAACCTCAGGAATGTCTAGAGTTTGAACCTCAGAATTACGAACCTCGCAGAGGTTCGTAATTCTGAGGTTCAAACTCGGGTTAGCCACCTCCTAAACTTCTGCTTTATTTCTTAGATAAATCTTCCATACTCAATTTTTTATCTTGAGTTTGTTCTTTTTCTTGTTGAGCCATTTCTTTTTCCCGCTTTTTTCTTTCTTTCTTGCTCAATTTAGCCATAACATCAATTACTTCCCGACCGGCGTAAGTCCCGCAATTCTGGCACAAACAATGAGATAAAACTAATTCCTTGCATTTAGGACAATTAACAAAATTTTGCTTTTTTAAAGCATGATGTGAACGGCGCTGATTTCTTCTTGATTTTGTTTTCCTTTGTTTTGGTACAGCCATAGATTAACAAATCGTTGGGAGTCCGACTCCCAACTCTAGCAAATTTCTTAACTACCTAATTCTATAACTATCAGGCCTGCTTTGTCAATTTTTACTCTGGTAATCTTTAATTGCTTTTTTCAAGGCCTTAGTGGCCAAATTACTACAATGCATTTTAAAAGTCGGCAAGCCGCCTAATTTCTTGGCAATATCCTGCTCTGTTATTTTCGAGGCCTGTTTAATATCCTTATTTTTAACCATCTCTGTAATCACCGATGAAACAGCAATAGCTACGGCACAACCCAAGGTCTCAAATTTAATATCTTTAATTTTATTATCTTTAACTTTAATATATATCTTTAAAACATCCCCGCAACTTGGATTGCCAACTTCGCCCACGCCGTCGGGATTTTTGAGCTCACCCATATTCTTGGGATTCCTAAAATGTTTTAAAACTTCTTTAGTATACATATTAACTCGAGGCCGTGCCTTGAAATTACTACCCTTTGCAAAGGGTAGTAATTTCAAGGCACGGCCTCTGCCTACGGCCTCAATATTATCTACCTGATATTTTCCTTAATCTACTAACTGCCTTAGGCAAGACCTCTGAAACATAATTAATATCACTTTCCTTGGTCTGTCGGCCTAAAGTAAACCTAACACTGGCATGCGCTTCTTCATCTGATAAGCCCATAGCCCTTAAAACATGGGAAGGCCTTAAGGAATGACTGGCACAGGCCGAACCAGTAGAAACATAAATGCCCCTTTCTGACAATTCAATTAATAAACCTTCGCCTTCAATCCCTTTAAAGCTAAAATGGGCATTATTAGGCAAACGATGTTCCAACGAACCATTCAACTGAACATCTGGAATATCTTTCATTACTCCGGTAATCAGCTTATTCCTTAATTTCTTAATCTTCTTAATATTTGATCTTTGATTCTTGATGCTATTTACCGCCTCGCCCAAACCAATAATTCCCGGCACATTTTCCGTACCTGAACGTAACCCTCTTTCATGTCCGCCGCCCCGAAACACAGGACTAATCTCTATCCCTTTTCTTAAATACAAAGCGCCAATCCCCTTAGGCCCGTAAATCTTATGAGCAGACAAAGACAAAGCGTCAACTCCTAAATATTCAATCCGACAATTAAGATAGTTAATTGCCTGAACCGCGTCTGTATGAAAAACTATCTGGCTGTTTTTTTTCTTAATCAGCCGGCCAATCTCCTTAATCGGCTGAATCGTGCCAACTTCACTATTAGCATACATTATTGAAACCAAAACCGTATTCTTTTTAATTGCCTTAACCGCCTCTTCAACTTCCACTAAACCATCTTGGTTAACCGGCAAAATAGTTAATTCAGCCAAGCCCTTTTTTTCTAAAACCCGAGCCGGTTCCAAAACGGCCTTATGCTCAAAAGAAGATGTAATAATATGCGGTTTTTTAGCGCTGCTTTGGCGCACCTTTTCAACTATACCTCGGATAATCCAGTTATCACTTTCAGTCGCGCCGGATGTAAAATATATTTCTTCTGGCGAACAATTCAAAAAATCAGATATCTGCTGGCGGGCTTTCTCCATGCCTTGCCTGGCCAGATCACCTGCCCGGTGTACGCTTGAAGCATTACCATATCGTACATCAAAATACGGCCGCATTTTTCTTAATACAGCCGAATCAACAGGTGTAGTTGCTGCATGGTCTAAATATATCTGTCTCCTCATTAAAAATATCTTACCAAGAAACCATCCAACTGTCAAAATAATAAAGGCAGAGGTTGAAGGTAGAGGTTGAACCTCTGGAATGTCTAGAGGTTGAACCTCGGGTTAGTAGGTTCGTAGTTTTCAGGTTCAACCTCGGGTTACTCCCAAATCCGATATTTAACTGTTGTCCACAACATTTTCAACCCATCTTTAGGACGTATTTTCTTCCCCTCTTTGAATTTCCTAGGATTATAGCTTATAGCCACTTCTCTAATTTGATTACCTCTTTTTAAAATTTTGGCTGTTATTTCCGCTTCAGCCTCAAAACCTCTGCTTTTTAGATTAATTGATTTAATTAAATCAGTCGGGAAAAGCTTATAGCAAGTACAAATATCAGTTAATTTTGACTTAAAAAACAAATTGTTAACTTTGGTTAAAACCCCGGCGCCTAAAGCATAATGATAATAACCTCTTTTCTTCGGATTAATATTGCGCGAACCGTAAACCACTGCCCCAGTTTTATTAAAAACAGCTAAAAGTTTTTGGTAATCATTGGGATCATACTCTAAATCGGCATCCTGAATAATTACTGCCTGACCGGTTGCCTTTTTTAGAGCGGTACGCAAAGCCGCGCCTTTACCTTGACTCTTTTGATGCCTCAAAATTTTAATCTGGAGGTTTTGGAAATTGGAAATTTGGAAGCCGGGCTTCTTTTTTTGGAAGCCGGGCTTCTTTTTTGGAAGCCGGGCTTCTTTTTTTGCTTCCTTTTTTTTCATCTTATCCAAAATTTCTCCAGTGCCGTCAGTTGAACCGTCATCCACAATAATAATCTCCTTTTGATAGCCAAAAACCGGCGCCTGGATTACCTGTCCCAGTATTTTTTCCAAGGTTGCCTCCTCATTTAGAACCGGAATAATAATAGAAAGTTTTTTAATCATCTGACATTAAAAAATTGCTTAGGAATCTCGTATTGTTCAATAATTGACTGATTTAATTTATTTCGCTTAAGAAAAATAATAGCGTAAGAATCAAAATAGACCGTTGCCCAATTATCGTCCTGAACCCGGCTAACTAAAAATTGCTGGCTCCAAGGCGTATAATCCCGAGGCGAAAAGAAGATCATATTAAAATTATACTGATTATCCAAATTTTGCCAAGCGCTGTTATCCTGCTGAGCTGGAATATATATTTCTTGGAAATGACTTATTGGATAGGCCTCGGGGCGATTATCAGTAAAAACCTTTTCTTGAGGATAAAAATGATAAATTAAATATCCGCCAATATCATAATTATTGAAAATCAATCCCTCTAAATTATTATCCCTGATAAACTGAGCTGATTGATTATTGCCCTCCATCAGACCAAAGCCAAACCTGATTTTATCCAAAGGCAGTTTCTGGTATTGGGTAAAAAAACTTAATAGGAAAATAAGCAAAGATAAAAAGATGATTAAAGAAATTGGCAATTTTGTTGGGAGTCGGACTCCCAACGAGTTGGGAGTCCGACTCCCAACAAAAAAGTTCTTTAAATTATAAGCAATAATAGGCAAAGCAAAAAAACCGAAAATGGTAAAATTACGAATTGCCAGACAGCCCATTGCGCCAAAAACCACTGCCAGACAGAAATAAATAAAAGAAAATTTAGCCCGGTTTCGGATTAGTAGAATAATAAAACTGACTATTAAAATTCCCAAGGCAATTTCAAAAAGCCGCAGATTAGGATTATTAAATCCCCAATTCTCTAAAAACCAAACTGACTGATTTTCAACAATCTGATAGCCATAGTTCTTAAGCACATTAAAGGGGTACAACAATCCCTTTATGCCAAAAGGATTTAAAAAAGTAACCAAACCAGTTAAAACTAAAGGCCAAATTAAAAACCAAGGACGTTCCTTAAAATGACGTCCTTGGCACAAGGACGTCATTTTAAGGAACGTCCTTGACCTGATCACTCTCTCCACCCAAAACAAACCAATCAAAGCCGGACCAAAGATAAAATAAATATGGATATTAATCCAAAAAACCTCCAAAACAGGCAGAACAAACAACCATTTATTACTTAACTTGCCTTTACGCCAATACCAAAGAATCCAGAAAAACACAGCCATAAAAAGATACGAAAATATTTCTGATCTGATTTCCCGCCGAGCAGCCATTAAGGGAATTAAAAGCAAAGAAACCAAAAAAGCGAGCCAAAAATTAGATTCCTTTTGAGCAATTCTAAAAAAAAGATAAAAAATTATTAAACTGATTATCAAATACAAAAAAGACAATCCAGCAAAGCCAAATAATTTCCAAATAAGATAAAAAATCACTCCGCCGCCCCAATGATGATTTACAAAAGGAAAATTCGGTTCAGTATAGGAATAGAAATTGGTTTTTAAGAGTCCAAAATCGCCATTTAAAATCAGTTCCCCGTTTTTAAGATGCCGGCCTAAATCCGCTGTGGTTAAATCAATTTTCTGCATAAAAAAAAGCCCCAACCAAGCCATCAATAAAATTAATATAACAAGCTGGACCTTTTTCTTACTCATACCCCTATCATAACAGAAAATCAAAAAATTTTTAAGGACAAAGGAGTTGTGAGTTGAAACCCGAGGTTCAACCTCGGATTTATTCAATCTCCAGTAATTGGACTTCAAAAATTAAATTGGCGTTGGGCGGGATGGAATTCCCAGCCCCCTGTTCACCATAACCCAATTGCGAAGGGATAAAGAGTCGTCTGATTTCGCCTTTTTTCATACCAACCAATCCCAATTCCCAACCCTGAATTACCTGGCCAGCTCCTAAAATCACTTGAAAGGGCTGGCCTCGGTCAATACTGGAATCAAACTTGGTTCCATCCTCTAAAGTTCCCAGATAATGAACAGTTAACTTATCGCCATTTTCAGCGCCTTGACCTTGTCCTTGCTGAATAATTTCAGCTCTTAACTGACTCCAAAATTCCTCCACAGACATTTCATCTTGCTGCGTCTGCTCTGATGATTGTTGTTGCTCGCCCGGCATTTGTAAATCCTGACTATTAAATTCAACCTGCTCTAATTTCCCCTCTTGACCAATCCGGGATAAAAAATAAAAGCCGCCGCCAACGACCGCTAAAATAATAATTGCTGAAATAATATTCTTCATAATATATATTTTAGCATAAAACCCAAACCTTTTGAAAGAAATTTAGAAGCAAGTTAGAGGTTGAACCTCGCAACCCCAATGGGAGTCGCACTCCCAACTATTTGTACCTCCTACCAAAAAATAACCCGTAAATAAAGGGTTATTTTATGTGCTGGGGAGGAGGGATTCGAACCCCCGATCATGGGGCCAGGGCCCATAGCCTTACCACTTGGCTACTCCCCAATTAAGCGTCCAAATATCTCCGAATGGCAACAATACTGCTAGTTGTTCCTAAAGTAATTCCAACTAACATCTGGAAAATAAACAGGCCGATTAAGTTAACTTGATAAAAATAAAATAAGTCAGTGCCCGGAAGATAATCAGTAATCTTCGGGGAAAGATACCACAAAAGCGGATAGATAACAAGTAAAGCAATAATAGCGGCAATCACTCCGTAAAGCGCGCCTTCAACAATAAAAGGACCGCGAGTGAACCAATTGCTCGCTCCAACCAGCTTCATCACCTTTATTTCCCGGCGAGAACTGTAAATAGTCAAACGAATCGTATTGTAAGTCACCAAAACAGCCAAAACAGCCAGAATTAACAGAAAGATAAACCCGGCCTGACGAATAGTGGCGGTAATTGAAGCTAAGCGGGTAATAACTACCTTATTTTCCAAATAATTAATTTTATCAACTACATCCTGGTATTGGCCCTGATTAAAAAAATCAGCCACCATTTCGTATTGGGACGTTTCCTTGGCTTTAATATTTAAACTTGCCTCTAAAGGATTGGCATCCAATTCTTCCAAACTTTGCATTAAAACTTCGTTATCCTTATGCTTTTCTTTAAATCTGGTTAGGGCCTCGTTTGTAGAAATATATTCAACGCTCTTTACTTCAGCTAATTCAAGTAAGGCACTCCTCACTTCTAAGATTTCTTGTTCAGGCGTATCAATGTAAAAATAGACGCTGACATCAATCTTGTTTTCCAGATTATCCGTTAAGGAATTGATTAAAACATTGATTAATAATAAACTGGTCAGGCTGAAAATAGCCAAACTCATCATGGAAACAGCGGCTGAAGAGAGCCACTTATTTCTCCAAAAACTTAGCCAGCCGGATTTAATAATGCGTTTTAAACTAGTTAACATATTTAAAATAGAATATATTTGCCGTTCTGGTCATCTTTAATCACCTTCCCTTTTTCCAAAGTAACCACCCGTTTGTCAATTCCATTGATAATTTCCCGGTCATGGGTGGATAAGATGACAGTTGTTCCCAATTCATTAATTTTAATCAGTAATTTAATAATTTCCCAGGTATGAAGTAAATCTAGATTACCGGTTGGCTCATCGGCAACTAAAACATCCGGCCGATGAGCTAAAGCTCGGGCAATAGCCACCCTCTGCTTTTCGCCGCCTGAAAGCTGACTGGGAAAATGTTCGGCTCTTTCCGTCAAATTAATCAATTTTAAAAGCTGGGGCACATCCCGTTCAATATCCTGATTAGCGCGACCACCCGCCTCCATAGCAAAAGCAATATTCTCATAAGCGGTTTTATCGGGTAAAAGCCGAAAATCCTGAAAAACCATGCCAATACGGCGGCGCCAAAACGGCAAATCTTTATCCGGAATCTGACTAATATCCTGCTTACCCCAAAAGACCTGACCTTGAGTCGGCAATTCCTCTCTGATTAAAAGTTTGATTAAAGTTGATTTGCCGGCTCCTGACCGTCCGGCAATAGAAACAAACTCCTTATCATTAATTGATAAATCAATATTATTAAGAGCCGAACAATTAGATGAATAGATTTTAGAAACTTTTTTAAAGATTATCATGCGAATAAGATAAAGGTGGAGTTAGGAAAGTGTCTAGAGGTTCAACCTCAGATTTATGAAACCACAATAGACCCCTCAATAAACTTATCTAACTTACCGCCAAGCACCGCTTCGGGCTGACCTGATTTAACTCCAGTCCGATGGTCCTTAACCATTTGATAAGGATGAAGCACATAAGAACGAATTTGACTGCCCCATTCATTAGGCGATAGCTGGCCTCTTAGTTGGTTTTTTTCTTCCTCTCTGGTTTTTAAATTATACTGATAAAGTTTGTTGCGCAACAGCTTCATAGCTGTCTTTTTGTTATCTCCCTGAAGACGTTCATTTTGACAGGCCGCCACCAGGCCAGTTGGAATATGAGTAATGCGAACAGCTGATTCGGTCTTGTTAACATACTGACCACCTGGACCGCTCGCCTTGTATGTTTCAATTTTCAAATCATCCGGCTTAATTTCAACTTGAGCTATTTCTCCCAACTCGGGCAGCGCCTCAACCAAAGCAAAAGAAGTATGCCGCAGATTATCGGCGTTAAAAGGAGAAAGGCGAACCAAACGATGAACTCCTGATTCCCCTTTTAGATAACCATAAGCGTAAGGGGCTTTAATAATTAAAGTTGTATTTTTAATGCCTGCTTCTTTGCCTTCTTTGATTTGGAGAACTTGGGCCGGCCAATTATTTTTCCGGGCGAATTTAAGATACATCCGCAAAAGCATTTCTGCCCAGTCCTGGGCGTCCGTCCCTCCAGCTCCGGCATAAATGGACAAAATTGCCTGATGTTTGTCGTATCTGCCTTTTAGTTTTTCAGTCAAATCCTTCATCAACCCAGCTTACCATATTTTCAAAATTGAGTAAACGACCGAATAGGAGTTTAGGAGTCCGACTCCTAAATCCTTTAGGAGTCGGACTCCTAAACTCCTAAAAATGAGCCGAAGGTCGGATTTGAACCGACGACCTACTCTTTACGAGAGAGTTGCTCTACCCCTGAGCTACTTCGGCTGGAGCGGGATACGGGAATCGAACCCGTCTCTCTTGCTTGGGAAGCAAGTATAATACCACTATACTAATCCCGCCGGAACCCGCGAAAAAAGGTTAAGGTTTAAAAAAATATTCCCACCACTTCCAATAATTAGCTATTCCCTCTGACGACTGAATTATGGAAACCTGATTATCTCCTTGGGAGTCCGACCCCCCAACTAAGGACTCATTATTAATTTGTTCATCTGGCTCATCAGAAAGAATTATTACTTTCTCGCCCGGTTTTTTCAAATTAAGCTTAAGTCGGGCTTCTTTTTCCAGATAAGGCTCTTCTTTGAAATAGCCCATTAAATCGCTTAACTGATTATTCCTACCTTCTAATCGTTCAATTTCTAACTTTAACTGGCCAATTTCTTGAGTCAATTGATATTTGCGATAACTTTCCCGACCAACATTAACAACCACGGCAATTAGAGCCAGAGTAATTAAAAAAAGAAACAGTTTAGAACCAAGAAGTTTTTTTATCCAATTTTTGCCTGATTGAACCATTTATGATAATATATTATTGAATATTTGATACAATGAAAATCTCAACCCAAAAGAAACTATTTCGTCTTACTTGGATTATCCTAGCCAGTTTGGTAATTTTAAGTATGTTTGTTTTCTTATTAGCTCCCTTACTATAACATAATCCTTTACAAAAATCAAAAACACTGGTACTGTTTTAGGAAACATAATTCCCAACAAAAGGAGGTAAATGATGTTTAAAATGAGAACCAGGAGAGCTGTCATTGATCTACTAGAATCGCTTAAAAACAGAGGTCAACTGATAATAATTAATTCTATTGGTAGCGAGCCGGTGAAAGGATATGTAGTAGGAGTTTATCAAAAAGGCGCCAAATTTGCACGGTCACCTATAGCAATAATAGACCAGGCAGTAAAACAACCCAATGGTTATAGAAAAAGCGGAAAAATGGGATGGGTAATAATTGAAAACATAACCACAATCCTTGGAGACCTCGAAGAATAGCGCAAACCCGGGTCGTACCCCAAAAGGTACGGCCCTTTATTTTATAATTCCTTGTCATTCTGAGCCCCGCAGTACTGCGGGGCGAAGAATCTCGTTAAACTCTTATTCCACTGGATCCTTTGTCGCTTTGCTCCTCAGAATGACCATTTGTTACAAAATCAGAGATTTTGACAAATGGTCACTTTTTCAAAACCTTGAAAAAAACATCTTGAGGAATATTAACCTTGCCCAAGGTCTTCATTTTCTTTTTACCTTTTTTCTGTTTCTCTAACAGCTTTCGCTTGCGAGTATAATCACCGCCGTATAAATAGCCGGTTACATCTTTGCGTCTGGCGCTGATGTTCTCCCGAGCGACTATTTTGCCATTAATAGCCGCCTGCAAAGAAACTGCAAAAAGCTGTTTAGGAATAACTTGTTTGAGTTTTTTGACTATAGCCCGACCTTCAGAACACGCTTTATCCTTATGAACAATTCGGCCAAAGGCCTCTATATTCTCTCCAGCCACTAAAATATCCATTTTAACCAAATCGCCGGGCCGATAATCTGTTATTTGATAATTCATTGAAGCGTAGCCGGCTGTATTGTTTTTTAATTTATCATAAAAATCAATAATAATTTCGTTCAGCGGCGCTTCGTATTTAATTAAAACCCTTTCCGGGCTCAAATACTGAGTATCTTGATATTCTCCCCTGGTTCCCTCTAATAATTTCATTACTTGGCCCAAGTATTGATTAGGCGCAATTATTTCTAAACCAACCCAGGGCTCCTGGATTTGTTCTATTTTACTCAGAGCAGGCAAATCATTAGCTGAAGAAATAATTTGCTCTTTCTTGTCTTGAGTAACAATTCGATAACTCACAGATGGTGTAGTAACTATTAAATTCAGCTGATATTCTCTTTTTAGCCGCTCCAGAATTATTTCCAAATGGAGCATACCCAAAAAACCACAGCGGAAACCGCGGCCCAATCCCTCGCAGGACTCCGGCTCGTATTGCAGAGCGGCATCATTGAGTTTTAATTTAGACAAACCATCTTTTAATAAATCATAATCATCCGCTTCAGCCAAGTAAAAACTGGCAAAAACCATTGATTTGGGTTCTTGGTAACCAGACAAAGGTTTGGTTTTTTTATCTTGATTAGCAATGGTATCGCCCACCCGACACTGGCTAACATCTTTTAAACCAGTAGCAATATACCCAATCTGGCCTGCTTCCAAAGAATCAATTTTAGCCATTTCCGGTTTAAATACGCCCACTTCAATCACCTCTGTATTTTTTTCCGAAACGAGCATTCTGATTTTATCGCCTGCTTTAATTTGCCCGTCAACTATTCTAATATAAGCCAGAGCGCCTTTATATGAATCGTAATTAGAATCAAAAATCAAAGCGCGCAGGGCCCCATCTGAATTCCCTTTTGGCCCGGGGATTTTTTTAATGACTGCTTCTAAAATTTTTTCTACATTAATGCCTTGCTTGGCGGAAACTCTAATAATTTCTTCCTCTTTTACATCTAATAACTGGCTCATTTCTTGAACTGTTTTATCAATCTGGGCGTGCGCCAAGTCAATTTTATTAACCACCGGAATAATAACCAGGCCCTGTGCTTGAGCCAGATGTAAATTAGCTAAGGTCTGCGCCTGAACCCCCTGACTGGCATCAACCAAAAGAATCGCTCCTTCAACCGCAGCTAAACTGCGCGAAACCTCATAACCAAAATCAACATGTCCAGGCGTATCTATTAGATTAAGTACGTATCTGTCATTCTGAGGCGAAGCCGAAGAATCTCCGGATCCTTCACTTCGTTCAGGATGACTGCCAATAGAATACTCCATTCGCACCGGCTGCAACTTGATGGTAATCCCTTTTTCCCTTTCCAAATCCATCATATCTAAAAACTGGGACCTCATTTTCCTTTGTTCCACAGTCCCGGTCAATTCCAAAAGCCGGTCAGCCAAAGTGGACTTGCCGTGGTCAATGTGAGAAATTATTGAGAAATTTCTGATATTTCTATTTTTCATTAATCTCTCTTATTTCCTTGGGTAGTTTTTTCCAAGGAAGCTTGCCAACTAAAGATGAAAAGAAAATCTTTAATTCTTCTAATTGAAAAATCCAAGCAAGGAAGAAGTAAAATAAAATACCGATTAAACCAGCTAAGCCGGCCTGAATCAAAGTTCCCAAAACTGTCTGATTAAAAAACAAAAAAGGCAAAGACCAAGAGACGACCAAGCCAACTATTAGACAGGCCAAGAACATTTTCCCACTGGAAATTAAAATATTTCTCGTATCCAAAAAACCGATTTTCCTTCTTAAAAAAACAAAAAGCAAGACCATATGAGATAAACAACTCAAAGAAAAAGCCAAGGCCAAACCAACCACGCCCAGCAATTGAGAAAAGAACCAAGCTGAAGATAAAGCAACCAAAGCAGCCAAGGAGCCGGTTAATAAAGGTGTTTTGGCGTCTTCCCAGGCAAAAAAACCGCGCAAGAAAAGCAAAATCAAGGCCTGGGCAAAAAGACCAATGGAAAAATAGGCCAAAACTTGAGAAGTTAAAACTATATCATTGATATTAAATTGGCCGGTGCCGAGAATAACTTTAACAATTTGCCCTCGCAGAACAATAAGCAGGACAGCGGCCGGCAAAGTAAAGAAAAGGACTTGGCGGGCAGTTGAAGAAAAAGTTTTAACAAAACTATCTTTATTTTTGTTTTGAGCTGATTTTGAAAGTTTGGGAAAAGCAGCTAAAGCAAAGGAAACTCCGAAAATGCCTAAAGGAAAGCTCCAGATATTATATGCCAAATTATATACGGTAATACTGCCAATCGCCAAAAAAGAAGCAATCATTGTCATGATAAGAATGGTTAATTGATAAAAAGCCAAACTAATAATTCTAGGCGGCATCATTTTAAATATTCTTTTAACTCCTTTAAATCTAAAGTCGGCTACGGCTTGCCAGCGAAAACCGCAAAGATAAGCTGTTGGAATTTGAATGAGCATATGAAGAAAAGCGCCTAAAATGACTCCGTAAGCTAAACCCTTAAGGCCAAAATAATCAAATAAAAAGACAACTCCGAAAATAATTCCCAGATTGTACATAATCGGACCCAAAGAATAAACCAAAAAACGTCGAAAGCTCTGGAGAATGCCGCCAAAAACCGCGCTCAAACCTAAAAACAAAGGACTAAGAAACATTATTCTGGTTAACTGGACAGTCATGTCTAATTTTTCCGGAGAAAAACCAGGCGCAATTAACCGAACTAACCAAGACGCAAAAATTATCAGGATTAAACAAATTCCAACCAAAGATAAAGTCATTAAATTGAGAACACTATTAGCTAAATACCACGCTTCAGATTTATTCTTTTGCAAATAACTAACAAAGACCGGAATAAACCCGGCTGAAATAGCGCCCACAACCAACAAAGAATAAACTAAGTCAGGAATTCGGAAAGCGGCGTAATAAATATCCAATTCATCGCCCGCTCCAAAAGCGCCGGCCAGCATTCTGTCCCGAACCAGGCCTAAAAGCCGACTAACTAAAGAAGCCGCTCCTAAAATCATAGCGGCAGCGGCAATAGTTTTAGATCGATTATTAAAAAATCTTTTTATCATAGAAAATAGTATTCTGGGAGTTGAAAAAAGGAGTTGGGCGAGTTTCAAGGTACGGCCTCAAAATTACTACCCTTTGCAAAGGGTAGTAATTTTGAGGCCGTACCTTGAAATGACTACCCTTTAAAAACCAAAAGTAACGCCTATGAATTTATCTGTTTTCAAATCACCTTGATAATCTATAATTCCTGATTGATAATTTATATCATCGGGATGCTGCCAGGAAATCTGCCAACTTTCAGGAAATTTCAATTGATGCTTAAAATCGCTGCCCAAACTGCCTGACTGTTTTTGCGCTAATAAACTATAACTATCTGCTGATTTAGTCAAGTCAATTTTAAAAGGAAGCTTATACTTATAAACCAACCTAACTGTTTCCCCGGGGCTGACATAAACCCAATTGCCAAAAACAGTTTTATTATTCTCCTGAAAGATTTGCGTGCCGGTTTTGCCGTCAATAACCATCCCGTCTTCAATCCTTTTAACCAATGAATCATTTTTAAACCCCTGTTTCTGATAATCAATTGGTGGCTGGTAAATTTCCAAACTCTGACCTTGAGCGGAAATTAACTTACTGCCTCTAGGTAAATAAACCCTTAGATAATTGGAATTAACCCTATTCCACCAATCATATTTCTCTCGACCGCCCTGATGCTGGCGAGTAATAATTAAAGTATTAATAATTGAACCGTCTTCTTGTATTTCTGCCTGATGATTAATTGTTTCATTAATCATCCTATCGGTCTTAAATCCGTTGATATTGGAAGAAACCACGCTGAAGTAATCCTTATCTGTTTCTAAAATCTCCCCTGACCAACCTTCCTCAATCGCTATTTGCTCCAAAGAAAAATTATTAAAATAAATCAGGATATGTTTTTCCTCCAAACAATCAAAAATTATTTCCAAGGCCTGCTTTCTTTGTTCAGATGAAAGCTCGCTTAATTTTCTAATAAACAAAGGAGCGAAATCAGCCAAAATTTTCTTAGGTCGGTTAAGTTCTTTATCATAATCAACTTCCACCTTATACTGAATCAGTTCAGTAAAATTATCAGCGCTTAGAATCACTTTGTATTGAGGCATATCAATCGGGCCGGTTAATTCCAAAAGCCGCTCTATCAAGATGGGCGTTAAGCTGATTACCCCGTCAGTGGTTGGTCCGCCTGTTTTTTCATAAAACCACTGGATTTTTTGGGCAGAAGCGGGAAAATCAGCAAACCAGTTGGCGTCATGCATTGACCAGGCCGTGCTGATTTTTTGAATGGGTCGGGGAGGAATAATTTTTTCGTGAAGCTGACCATCAGCGTTAAAAACGCCGTCAATGAACAAATCATCAATTACCCCCTTATCCAAAGTCAATAATCCATAAGTGCCGACAAAGCCGCCGGTCGCCCGGAGCTCGCTGTTATTCTGGAAAATCAGCAAGTACTGACGGGGGTTATCATGGCCTAAAACTTTTAACAAAGCGGTTGAATAAGCCGTGGCCTGATTGAGCATTTCTTCAACTAAAGGCAATTTTTCTTTTAAAGAAGCTACTCCCGACTGAATTTCATCTGGCAAAACATCAACTTCTATATCTTCCAATTCTTGATTAGCCAGCCGGAGCCCGGCCAAGGCCTGATTCAATTCTTTCTGGCTGGCAACCATTAAATCAGTCAAGGAATCATTGTTTGGAAGCGAAGCTTCCAAAATATTAGCGCTCCCAACTCCGACTCCCAACTCGGGATCCTCAATTCCTGAATTAATTAAGCTAAATAAATTATCATAGGAGAATAAACCAACAGCTGCGGCCAAACCTTGGCCGGCTTGAGCTAAATTCTCCCCTACTTTAACTAAATGACTGCCCGAAGAAACTAAATCACCGCCCGGTAACCGCTCCAGAATGCCTAAAGTCAATTGACCCAATTTATTAATTTCTTGGTGGGCTTGATAAAAATCACTATGAGCTGAACCAAAATTCTGTTCAGCCGCCAGCCAATTTGACTCTTCCAACGATTGTTGAGCGGCCAGTAAATTCTGGTAAGCGGATAAACTGCTGTTGAGTACGTCCTCTTTAACTGTCAAACCTTGGCTTAACCAAGCCGCTGTCGGAATAATCAAAGTAATTAATAAACCGGTAATAATAAAACCAACCAAGGATTTGGGCCAGATTTTAATCCAGGCAGGAAATGATTTTCGGCTCGCTAATTGAGTTGGAGCGACATATTTTTGTTCGGCCGCCTCGGGAAAATAGAATTCCTCTATTCCAGCCGCCTCTTTTAATTTCTTATCCTGAAGTTTTTCCTTCTTAATAAGTCGTTTAACAGTTTTTCTCTTAATCCTTTTTGGCTTCGGTTCAATTATTTCTTGTTTAATCGCCGCTTTCCGCTCAACCGCTT
This sequence comes from uncultured Candidatus Saccharibacteria bacterium, assembly GCA_964650035.1. Taxonomy (GTDB): domain Bacteria; phylum Patescibacteriota; class Minisyncoccia; order Portnoybacterales; family UBA2143; genus CAZYSH01. The sequence goes on from CAZYSH010000004.1 coordinate 23,424, forward strand.
CTTTTGTTTCCCTGACCTTTTGTTTAGTTGGCTCTTTAATTCCAATTAACTGAAGACCCTCCAAAAGTTTATCAAAATCATTAACGCTTTCTAATTCAGCCAGTATTTCTTCCTTAGTTGGCAATACTTCAATATTGTCTGACAACGGTTTTTTATTTTTAACAATTTCTTCCGCTTGAATCTGTTTTTCAGAAGACAAATTAATAATCCTTCCTTGTTCATCCTGAATAACTTTTGGTTTTTCTTCAATAAATTTTGATTTTTCTTCCCGTAAATCTAAAACTTCCTTGATTTGTTTAACCTTGGATAAATCTAAATTACCTCTTTTATCAACAGGCCTCACATCAAATAAGGCATTTAAAACAAATTTAACTTGATTGGATTTTTGGTTTTCCTCCATATGCCAAAACCGCCTCATTATTTAATCAGGCATCTTTATTATATCATAAAACCACGCCTGTGGACAAAAAAATATGTCTATAGGTTGAACCTCAGGAATGTCTAGAGGTTGAACCTGAAAACTACGAACCTCTGCGAGGTTCGTAGTTTTCAGGTTCAACCTCGGGTTACCTCGGATTTTCAAACACAAAAGAAGAGCGACCTTATTGACCGCTCTTTTAGTTTACGAAAATCGAAACCATCTATTCCTTCACCTTATTGATAGTCTGTATCTCTAGAAACACAGACCAAGCTAACCCCTTTCCAACAAGACTGACATTGCCCTTTTTTAAAGCTGGAAACGCTATATCAGCTCTGCTGAAACAGAAACCAATTACAGCTCTAGCAAATTCTTCATTATCAAAAATAATTCCATCGTGCTTTAATTTTTCAAATAGAGTTCCCACAGGCAATTGCGTCTTACCCTCCATTTTTTTAGCGATTAATTCCTGCAAATCAACCGGAACAGATTTTGTAGCCATGACACCCTCCTTTTTTCAGTTAAGGTTCTAATAAAGTCTACCTATACACATCTAATATTTGTTGAGCCATCTTTTTCCAACTATACAATCTAATTTGTTCTTTTCCTTTTAAAATCAAGTTCTTTTGTATTTTTTTATCATACAGAACTTTTTTGATTTTATCAATCATATCATTAATGTCTTCTGGATTGAAATATATGGCTGCTTCCCCTAAAATCTCCGGTAAGCAACTCGCTTGAGAACAAACCACCGGCCTTTGATAAGTCATTGCTTCTAAAGGCGGCAAGCCAAAACCCTCGCATAAGGAAGGGAAAATATAAAGAGAAGCGTTTTGATATAAGCTAACTAATTCTTTATCAGTAACAAAGTCCGTAAAAATTACTCCAGGCGGACTTATTTTCTTAAGCCGCTGATAAAAATAGTCCAGCTCCCCGACTAAAACTAACCTTAAATCTTTTTTTTCTTTACTTAACTTTTCAAAAGCTAAAATCAACCGCTCCAAATTCTTATGCGGATAAGCATTACCCACGTAGAGAAGGTACGGTCCCCAAGGACGTTCCTTAAAATAACGTCTTTGTGCCAAGGACGTCATTTTAAGGAACGTCCTTGGGGCGCCTTCATAAACAACTTTAATTTTCTCTGGCCTAACCTTAAAATACTTTAATATATCCTGCTTAGTATAATTAGAAACAGCAATAATTTCTTGAGACCTTTTAATGGCTGAAGAAATAACTATTTGATAACCAAGATTCTTTAACCAATATTTAATTGGGCCTAAAGTAGAAGCCCGCCGAGTGGGAAATCTTTTTAGAATTAAATCATGAATTGTCATCACAAAGGGTTCTCTGTAAAAAATCGGCGCATTAAAATGAGGAAAATGCATTAAATCAATTCTTTGCTGTTTAATTTTAAAAGGCAATAAAATTTGCTCTTTTAAAGTGTACCACTGATAATCAGCCAGAACTTTTTTAAAATTAGGATTATTTGGCTGATAATCATGCCAGTTTTCTTGACGCAAGAAAATTACATATTGATTCTTTTTATCAATCTGTTCCAAGTTTTCCACCAATTTTTGAACATAGCGCCCCAAACCCTTTTGTTTGGGGCCAAAAAACCGCGCGTCTATTCCAATTCTTATTTTTTGACTTTTTTGAAACATTATAGTAAAATAAACCGAGGTTGAACCTTAGAAATGTATAGAGGTTGAACCTTGAAACTACGAACCTCTGCAGAGGTTCGTAGTTTCAAGGTTCAACCTCGGGTTAGCGAGGTTCGTAATTTCGAAATTCAACCTCTACGTATACAACACTCTTAACCAGCAACTTAAAAACCAAAGGGGGTAAATAATGATACAACAAATACTTGCCTATACAATGCTTATCGGAACAATATTGGTATTTATCGTGCTAACTTTTCTCCCACTTGAATCTTAATCTGCTCAGGTATAGAGGCGGCCAAACTAACTGGCCGCTTTTTCTATTCCGTATATACAAGGACTGTCCTTAAAATACAGTCCTGAGGACTGTATTTTAAGGACAGTCCTTGATTATTTTTAATGTCTCTCTGGCGGATTTTTCCCAAGAAAACTTTTTTGCCTGGGCAATCCCTTTTTTAATCAATCGCTTTCTTAAATCATTGTCAACCAAAGCCATTTTTATGGCCCAAGCCAGCTCATCAATATTATAAGGGTCAATCATCAAAGCCCCTTGGCCAACTACTTCGGGCAAAGAAGAATTAGCTGAAACAATCGTTGGCACGCCGCAAGCCATGGCTTCTAATGGCGGGAAACCAAAGCCCTCAAAAAAACTGGGGTAAACAAAAACCTGGGTTAAGTTGTATAAAATCGGTTTGTCCTGCTCTTGAACAAAACCGGTAAAAACAATGTCCTTTCTTTTTTTTGACTGATTGGCCGCCTTAAAAATATCCTGATAGAGCCAACCCTTAGCTCCAGCAATGACCAGTTTTAAATCCTTATCTTTTATTATTTCAAAGGCCTTAATTAATCCAATTATATTCTTTCTTGGCTCAATCGTCCCAAAATAGAGAATAAACTTCTCTGGTAAATTATATTTTTCTTTAACTAACTCGTCATCCTGAGGTCGCCCAAGGAGACCAAAGGATCCCGTAGAATAAGATATAGATTCTTCGGGCTTCGTCCTCAGAATGACAGAAATAGGCCGAAACTGTTCCCCCACTCCGGAATAAATTACTTTTATCTTTTCCTGCGGAATACCATATAAATTAACTAAATCATCTTTAGTTGATTGAGAAACAGCAATAATTCTGTCAGCTCTTTGGGCTTCTTGTTTGGCGTTCATTAAAATCTTCTGCCAAGCTCTTTTACGCCGGGAAAAAAACTCGGGATAATGCTCAAAAGACAAATCGTGAAAAGTAATTACTTTTTTACACTTATTTGTCAAAGGAGCAACAAAAAAATGGGGATTGAAATAAACGTCAATCCCTTTTAATAATTTATCTATCTTGGGTTGATTCAAATAGCGAGCGCTGGCAAATAAAAAACGATTGGGAATCCTGAAATCCTTTAACTGGACATTGTTAAAATTAAACCAATTATAATCCAATCCAACCTTGTTAAAAGCGTTATAGAAAAGCTGATAATTGATTTTTGGCTCTAAAGGCAAAAGCTCAGACAAAAGATTAATAGTATACTCTTCTACCCCGGTTCTTGTTCCCCGAGCCAAAACTCTGATATCAATGCCGATATTCATCATAGTAAGCAATGACAAGAACTGACCTTGCAGCCAAGGACTGTCCTCATATTTGTGATTTAAATTACAAATATGAGGACAGTCCTTGGCTAGTCCTTGATTAGAAATCCTTGCCTCTCAATAAACCTTACAATTTTCTCTTTAAATTTTTCTTGGTCAAATACCAAAGCTCTTTGCCTAATTACTTGAGAATCAAAATCATCAGGATTAAACTCTTTCAAGGTCTTGGTCAAACTCTGAATAGTTTGCTCTTTAAAAAATAGGCCGGTCGCCCCTGGTTCAACTATTTCCAAAGCGCCGCCGCCCTGATAAGCAATAACTGGCCGACCAGCAGCCATGGCTTCAACAGCGGTAATGCCGAAATCCTCTTCTTGGGGGAAGATAAAGGCCTGACAATAAGCGTAATAATCCTTTAATTTATCATCAGAAACCAAACCAACAAATTCAATATTTGGCTTGGCTAATTTCTGCAACATTTTCTTTTCCGGTCCATCGCCGATAATTTTCAATGGCCAACCCAGCTGATTAAAAACTTTAATTGCTAAATCAAATCGTTTATAGGGCAGGAAGCGACCGACCATTAAAAAATATTTCTCTGGCTGCTTGGTTAAATAAAAAAGGTCTGCCTTAATAGGCGGATGAATTACTTTTGACTCCCGATGATAGTACTTTTTAATCCGTTCAGCGACAAATTGGGAATTAGCAATGAACTTATCAACTCTTTGAGCAGCTTGCTCATCCCAAAAGCGAACATAGTTCATAAAAAAAGGGATGATTTTTTTAATTGGTCCAGGATAACCGAATTCTTCGATGTATTTATGCGAATCATCCCAAGCATAACGAATCGGCGTATGACAATAACAAATATGAAGCGTCTCGGGCGAAGTTATTACTCCTTTGGCGTAACTAGCTGAATCAGAAAGCACTAAATCATAATCGGATAGGTCAAATTGTTCAATAGCCAAGGGCATTAACATCAAAAAGGGACGATGGTGCGATTTAACTAAAGGAACTTTCTGCATAAAAGAAGTATGTATCTCTCGCTTTTCAAAGGCATAACCAGTTCTCTTTTTATCATAAAGCAAAGTATAAATCGGCGCTTTGGGATATAGCTGGCTAAACGCTTCCAAAACTCTCTCTGCCCCTCCATACTGATTAAGGTAATCATGCACTAAAGCAACTTTCATATATAAACCCACTCTTTTACCTTACGCTTGATGCCTCCGGAATAAGATAATAAAAGGCGTCTTTAAAATGACGACTAAATCTAAAAGCAAAGACCAATTTTCCATATAAAAGACGTCTAATTTTACTTCTTCGTCAAAATCCAAGTCGCTGCGGCCGGAAATTTGAGCTAAACCGGTGATGCCGGGCTTGATATAAAACATTCTTTGCTGATCAAAAGTATATTTTTCCACTTCATAAGACATATGAGGCCGATAACCAACTACGCTCATATCCCCTTTTAAAATATTAAAAAACTGGGGCAGCTCATCTAAGGAATGCTTGCGAATAAACCCGCCAACCTTAGTAATTCGCGGGTCATCTTTTATCTTGTGAAGCGGACCGCCCTGTCTAATATTCTTTTCTTGATTCTGTTCTAATTTCTTTAACATAGCCCGACCTTGTTTAGTGCCAAACTCTCCATCACAAAGTTCCATTCTCATAGAACGAAATTTGTAAAAAACAAATTTTTTCTTGCGATAACCATAACGGTAATCCCTGTAAAAAACCGGCCCCGGCGAATCAAATTTAATCGCTAAAACAACTACCAAGTAAACCGGGGAAAAAATAATGATGAAAAATAAAGAAAAGATAATATCAAAGAGCCGCTTAATAATCCTGCCCCAACCGTCTAAAGCCGTCCTTTTTAATTCAATAATCGGAATATCAGCTAACATTTCCACCGAAGTGTTGGTTGTCAAAGTTTGAAAAAGATTAGGCACAAATTTAAAAGTCAAATGATATTGTTCAGCAAAATTAATTAATTCTAAAATTTTTTCTCGGGGCCAGTCCGGATCAGCCAAAATAATCTCATCAACTTCTTTATTTCTAATCCTGTTTTTAATCTTTTTGACATCCGGCTCGATAATATTGCTAATTAATTGATAACCTAAACTTGGCTCTTGTTTAATATTAGCGACAACTTTTTTGCTTATTCCATCCCGGCCAACCACCAAAACCTGGTGGGCGCCAAAGTGCGATTTTCTCATTAAATACCTCTTTAATTGACCAACCAAAAGACGACCAAAAGAAACAGAAATAATTGCAATTAACCAACCAACTAAAACCAAGAAACGGGAGTTAAATAATTCCTGACGAAGGAAGATATAAAAGACCAGAGTCATCATTCCGGCAGAAACGCCAATAACAACTCTGGAAAAATCATTTAACAATTTTCGAGCTGGCCTAATACGATATAGCCCGACTAAGGCAAAAATCAACAAAAGAAAAAGAGATACTATTAAAACAATAATAAAATACCTGCTCAAAGGTAAATTTAAATGGAAAAGCACTGGACGGTATTGAGCTATCCAAGGGCTAACCCGAAGATAATAAGATACTAAACCGGCCCCGGCCAACATTAAAAAATCCAAGGGCACTAAAATAGCTGTAAAAACAAGTTCTGACTTCTTCATTTGTCTTTATACTACTGAATTATCAATAAAAAGGCAACAAGTAAACATCTATATTAGAACCAAAAGAATTGATTTTCAAAAGCTTAGGTAGGCAAAATTGCTTGGTTCGGCGTTTCGGCGAAATTTTGCCGGACTCAGAGCAAATTTTTCCGCTGGAGAAAAATTTGCGTCTTTTGAAAACTAATTCTCTTGGTTCTATCCAACAAAACATAAAAAGCCCACTTCATAAGTGCGCTTCTTATACAACTCAAGCAAGTAATAAGCCGGGTTCTGTCTAAGATAGTCATCTATCTGGGATTAATGTTGCCATTAACCTCAAGCGAGCTACTTTTAATCCGCCTAAGGCGGACTTTGCTCTTGCACTAGGTGGGGTTTACCATCCCGACAGGTTTCCCTGCGGAAAGAGGGGTCTTACTCCCTCACTTTTCACTTTTACCCCATTTTAGGAGATTGCCCCTAAAACGAAGAAACATTGTCTCTGTGGCACTTTCCCTATTCTCACGAACGGTGGGCGTTACCCACCACCACTTACAGTGCCCGGACTTTCCTCCCCGCAATACTGCGAGGCGACTATCCACTTACTTGAGCTATTAAGATAATAGCATAAAAATATTTCTAAGTCAAATGAAAAAACGCCTTGCCGAGCTCTTACTCCGACAAGGCGTCTTAGATAATCAGTTAACTTTGATTTTGTTTAAATGCTTTCAAAATTTCCATTATGTCAATCAAATGTATAATATTATCAAGCCCTTTGATCCCATCAAGCTTCTCGATTTCTTCGTCTTCTGCGATGGCAATTTGCTTTTTACATTTCTTCTTCAAAAATTTCAATGCTTCAATTAAAAGTCCAAGATTATCAATTATCTCGCATTGATGATGAACACTAATCAAATCTTCTTCCGGCTCTTCAAAAAGCCTTATACCTATTCCTTCTAAAGCTTCCTCTACCTCTTCTTGAGCCAAAGATAATACACCACACTCCTCACAGAAAAACCCATTAACAGCCAAAAGGCCGCCTTCTTTCCCTGTTTGCACAGAACATTTCTCGCCATTTATCCAGCATTTCATTTTCATCCCCCTTTCTGTATCTAAATGTTAAATATCTGTTTAAGAATTGGGAGTCGCACTCCCAACTTTGTTGGGAGTGC
>CAZYSH010000004.1:30869-37409 GCA_964650035.1 uncultured Candidatus Saccharibacteria bacterium
TTATTTTTTTTTTTATTTTTTTTTTTATTTTTTAATTTTTTTTTTATTTTTTGGGCTCCCCCCTCAATTTTTTTTGGGGAGTGCGACTCCCAATTCTTAACATCTTACCACCTTTAGCAAAATTGTCTATAAAAGCGCCTGCTCTCTGTCTTGGTTATCCAAGGCCTGATTAACTAATCTGTCCGCCTCCTTATTTTCTCCTCTGGGAATATGTTTAAAACTAATCTGGCCAAAATCCAGCATCAGATTCCAAATATTAATAAAAAGCGGCTGCAAGTCCTTTTCTTTAATCTTATACTGATGATTTAATTGTTTGGCAAGCAGTTCGCTGTCAACCTTGATTTCTATTTCCATTTCTTTGGCTTTTTTCTTGCCGAAAAGAAGCTTAACTTTTTTCAAAGCAAAAACAACTGCTTGATATTCAGCTTGATTATTAGTTGCCTGACCAATAAATTCTCCGTATTTTTTTATTATTTGATTGTTTCGAACAATTACTACCCCAACAGCGGCTGGCCCCGGATTGCTCCGCGACCCGCCATCAGCGTATATAGTGATTTTCATAATAATTCGTAGAACCAAAAGAATTAGTTTTCAAAAGCTTAGGCAGGCAAAATTGCTTGGTTCGCTTTTAGGCGAAATTTTGCCGGACTCAGAGCAAATTTTTCCGCTGGAGAAAAATTTGCGTCTTTTGAAAATTAATTCTTTTGGTTCTAACTATATCAATTACTCAACTTCAAATCAATTATTTTCATCTCTAAATCATGGCGGCCATTCCATTGATTAATAATCATCTCAAAAACTACATCTATTGATTGCCCCGGCTTAAGTAATTCCCCCTTATTACCAAAACCAAAAGCAATCGCGTTAAACTTCTTGGCCTTATTATTATCAAACATAACCAATTCCATTTTCAAATGATTATTGCCGTTGCCAACCGCTCTTAAGCTGCTGATTTCCAATCCTTTGGCTAAAAATCTGGGCTGGCTGTTAGAACGACCAAAGGGCTGAAACATTTGCAATTGATTATAATTCTGCAAATTAATATCCGGCAAAGATAATTCCGCATCAATATCCAAATAAGCTGTTAAATCATCTTTTTTTAATCTATCTTCAGCTTCCCGGGCAAAGGCCTCCTTTATCTTATCCAATTTATCCGCTTTTATTCTAAAGCCAGCTGACCTTTTATGTCCGCCGTAATCATCAAATAAATCGGCGTATTTATTCAATACTTCTATTAAATTAAATTTGGGGACTCCTCGACAAGAAGCATGGATTAGATCGCCTTTTTGATGGTAAATAACTGCGGGCCGGCAATATTTATCCGCAATTTTACCAGCTATTAAACCAACTAAACCAATGGGCCAATCAGGACTGCCTTCAAAAATAACTTTTAAATCTTTGTTTTGGGAAAAATTATCAGCCAAACGCTCCTCTACTTGTTTAACTATTTTACTGGTTAACTGCTGCCTCAATAAATTCCTCTGATTTATTTTCTCGCTTAATTCTTTTGCCTCCTCTCTATTCTGACTAACTAAAAGCTCAAAAGCAATATTAGCGTGGTCCACTCGGCCGGCTGCGTTCAGCCGTGGGCCCAGGATAAATCCGAAAGTATAACAATCAAGATTAGTCCTAGGCGCTTGGCCATTATTAGAACAACTAATCACTTGGGGTTCTAATTGAGCTGATTTCATTAATTCCTGCAAGCCAATCCATCTGGTCTGAGCCAAGACCCCCAAGCCATACTTAACTATTGTCCGATTTTCATTAATAATGGGCATCATATCAGCTACCGTAGCTAAAGCCGCCAAATCCAATAACCATTTTTTAAAGTTTGAGGAGTTGCACTCCTCAATTTTTGAGGAGTGCAACTCCTCAACTAAAGACAAAAGCGCGCAAACTAATTTATAAGCAACGCCTGCTCCGGACAAATCTTTAAAAGGATATTTATCTCCCTTTTGCCAAGGATTTACAAAAGCGACTGTTTCAGGCAATCGTTTGCTGGTCTGATGATGGTCGGTAATAATTAAATCCATGCCTAGTTCTTTAACTAATTTTGCTTCTTTTAAATCAGTGCTGGCGCAATCAACGGCAATAATTAAATCTGTCTTTTTTTTGGCTAAGCCCTTAACTGAATTCCCGTTTAATCCATGGTTTTCTTTTTCTCTGTTTGGAATATAAATATCTAAATTTTTAAGGCCTAATTCTTTAAGAGTTAAATAAACAACAGCTGTGGCGCAAACCCCGTCAGTGTCAAAATCACCATAAATAACTATTCTCTCTTGCTTTTTTATTGCTTTGCTAATCCGATTGACTGCTTTTTTCATTCCTTTTAATAGAAAAGGGTCATGCAAATCTGTCTGATAATCAGGATTAAAAAATTTATCAATCTCTTTCCGGGTTTTTAAGCCGCGATTGTATAAAAGCTGGACAACTAAGGAAGAAAATTCGGAAAATTGTTCAAAAAAAGCGCCAGGCGCTTTTGGCTTTATATTCCATTTCATAAATTAAAATGTCATTCTGGAAGGATAAGCGCGGGAGAGGTTCAAGGTATGGCCTCAAAATTACTACCCTTTGCAAAGGGTAGTAATTTTGAGGCCGTACCTTGAAATTAAAAGTTCGACTCTCGACTCTCCTCCTATTTTTCAATTATCAAGGGCTTCAATGCCGGGCAGTTTTTCACCCGCTAAAAATCTAAGCATAGCGCCCCCTCCGGTAGAAACATGATCTATTTTATCCAATAAATCCATTTCTTCCAATAAAGAAACGCTGTCTCCTCCGCCCACTGTTGAAAAACCTTTGCTTTGAGCCACTATTTTAGCTATTTCCCGACTGCCAAAAGAAAATTTATCTACTTCAAATAAACCCATTGGCCCATTCCAAATAATTGTTCCTGATTGAGAAATTACCCGCTTAAAAAGTTTAATTGTATCAGGACCAATGTCTAAAATCATTTCTTCCTTGTCAGTTTTGCCAATTGGAGCAATCCGGCTCGGTTCTTTACCTGAAGGTTCAGTTGAAACAACCGCGTCAACCGGCAAATGAAGCTTAATATCAGTCAACTCCATCTTTTTAACTTCCTCAACCATTTCTGCTTCAGATACAGAACGACCAATAGCAAAACCCTTAGCGGCAATAACAGTGTTGGCCAAAGCCCCGCCCAAAAGCAAATCGTCAGCTCCCTTAAGAAAATTCTTAATCACTTTAATTTTAGTGGAAATTTTAACTCCGCCAATAATAACTGTTAAAGGATGTTTTGGTTTATCTAAAACTTCAAAAAGCGCTTTTATCTCTTTCTCTAAAAGCAAACCAGCGCAATGAGGTAAATATTTAGGAATACCGACTAATGAGGCATGAGTCCGGTGACTAACTCCAAAAGCGTCATTAACATAGATTTCCCCAAAGCTAGCCAGCTTTTTAGCAAAATCCAAATCATTCTTTTCTTCTTCATCATAAAAACGGATATTTTCCAATAGAATAACTTGACCGGACTTAAGATTCTCTATCTGCTTTTCAATTTCTGGACCAAGACATTTATCCAACTTAATTACTTTTTTGTCCAAAAGCTTTTCCAAACGTTGGGCAATCGGCTCCAGTCGCAAATCATCTGTCACCTTACCTTTTGGCCGACCCAAATGAGCCAAAAGAATAATCTTAGCCCCCTGGTCTAATAAATAATTAATACTCGGCAAAGTTAATTCTATGCGCCAATCTTCTTTATCATCAACCACGCCATCATCTCCTACTGGCACGTTAAAATCAACTCTCATTAGGACTCGCTTGTTCTTAAAATCAAAATCCCGAAGATATTTCATATAATAGAAATTTAGGAGTTCAGCAAGGACAGTCCTCATATTTGCTTTTCAAAAAGCAAATATGAGGACTGTCCTTGATTACCCAACAACCGCTTCAATAATCTTAACAAAATCGCTCGCATTTAAAGAAGCGCCACCAACTAAGACACCGTCCATTCTAGCGCCTTTAACATAATCATTAACATTTTTACTACTAACGCTTCCTCCGTAAATAATTTTAATCTTTTCAGCTGTTGAACGATTATAAAGTTTGGTCAAGGTCTTGCGGATTAGCAAAGTTGCTTTCATAGCGTCATCTGGAGAACAAGGTTGGCCTGAGCCAATTGCCCAGACCGGCTCATAAGCAACCACTATTTCTCTAACCCGAGCAGCTGGAACCCCAGCCAAACCCTTTTCCAGTTGTTCGCCTACTGCTAAACTCATTTCATTAAGCAGTTTACCTTGGGAATCAAACGTATCTCTGGTTTCTTCACCAATACAAAAAATCGGTTTAAGGCGAGATTTTAAAACAGCTTTAATTTCTTTATTAATCATTTCATCTGTTTCATTTAAATACCTTCTTCTTTCTGAATGACCTACAATTACATAGTGACAACCTAAATTTTTAAGTTCTAAAGGAGATATTTCACCGGTAAAAGCTCCTTTTTGCTCCCAAAAACAATCTTGGGCGCCAAAAACCATTTTATCTTGGGCCAAAGCCATTAAAGGCGATAAATAAACAAAAGGCGGGCAAATAACTATTTCTATATCCTTAACTTTACTGACTCCTCTTTGAACCACGCCAAAAAGGTGTTTAGCTTTATCTAAATCCGTTGGATTACATTTCCAATTTGCAATAATTAATTTACTCATAATCTTCGTCTCCTTTTAACAATAATTCCAATAATTACAACTAAAGCCAAAATAAGAAAAAACCAGGAAATCTCGCTATAATATCTCTCAAACGCTTCCTGGTTAGAGCCAAAAACATAACCCAGAACCGCTAAAATAGTTACCCAGATACCAGATCCCAATCCAGTGTAAATAATAAAACTCTTTAACTTCATTTTAGAAAAACCAGCTGGAATAGAAATTAACTGCCTGACAGCTGGAATCAACCGGCCAATAAAAGTAGAAATATTGCCGTACTCTAAAAAATATTTTTCTGCTTTTTCTAATTTTTCCTGACTAATTAACAGAAATCTGGCAAATTTTTTATTAGCTAAAGAATAAATAATCTTACGGCCCAAAGTCAGGGCTAAATAATAATTAATTAAAGCGCCTAATAAACTACCAATAATACCAGCCAGAATTACTAAATATATATTAAACTGGCCTTGTTGGGCTAAATAAGCAGCAGGCGGCACAACTATTTCCGAAGGAAACGGAGCAAAAGAACTCTCAATCGTCATTAACAAAGTAATTCCTATATATCCAATTTTTGAAATTATTATGGTTACCCATTGAGCTAACCAAATTAAAATACTTTCCATTTGTTTGAGAATATTTTAGAAAATTGGGTAAGATTCAAGGTGCGGCCTCAAAATTACTACCCTTTGCAAAGGGTAGTAATTTTGAGGCCGCACCTTGAATCTTCAACTACCCGACTTCTTCTCGACTTCCAAAAAACCTATTGCTTTTTTAAAAAGGCGGCTGCTTTTTCCGGCTCAATCGTGCTAATCTCTATGCCGGCTCCTAATTCAAAACCAGCCCAAATATTCGTCTTGGGTAAAATATTCAAATGCCAATGATATTGTTCATAACTCCCGCCATCACAAGGAGCGGTATGAAAATAAAAATTATAAGGCGGGTCTTTAAGACCTTTATATAACTTACTTAACGCCTTTTGCATTGCTTGAGCAAATAATTTTTTCTCCAGTTCAGTCATTTTCTCAAAATAGGGCTGATGTTCTTTGGGATAAACCCGAACCTCAAAAGAAACTTGGGGGGCAAAAGGACAAACCACTAAAAACTTATCATTTTGATAAATAATCCGTTTTTTTTCTTTAAGTTCCCATTCAATCATTGTGCAATAAACACATTTACCTTGGCTACGATAAAACGTCTCCGCTCCATCAACGCTTGCCCTTAAATCAGGGTCAATTACCGGAATAGCCAATAATTGCGAATGGGGATGGGCAATGGAAGCGCCGGCCTCCTTGCCATGATTATGAAAAATAGAAATATACTTAATAAACTCCTTATTCATCAACTCTAAATATCTCTTCTGATAAAGATCGATGACCATTTTTATTTCTGCTAAATCAAACAAAGCTATCTGTTTTTCATGGTCAGCTGTGATAATAACTTCGTGATAACCGGCCCCATTGATAATCCGGTAAGGACCTTGTTTTCGCTTATCCAAATTGTCACTTGGAGCAAAAGCCGGAAAATCATTCGGATAAGACAAGGCAAACCAAGAACCATCCTTTTGATTAATCTTATCAATTGACTTTTCTAATATTTTGGGCTGGCAAAAAAAACAATTCTTGGGGTCAATTGCCTCTTTGATTCTTTGATGTCTGGCAAATGTCTCCGGCCGAAAAGCCCGACCAGTGGCAATAACCACCCAATCATTAGAAACTAAATCCATTCGCAACTCTGATGGAAACTTCTTTTTATTTTCTGTAATCATATTTTCCACTAATTAGATTCCATTTAATCTTAAATAATTCCCGAAAAGTATTTAAATAGCCCTTCCAACCAACTCGGCTGTTAGGGTCATTAATCCAATTAACCGGAATAATAC
>CAZYSH010000005.1:0-36551 GCA_964650035.1 uncultured Candidatus Saccharibacteria bacterium
GAATCAATTAAAGATGAAGTTAGTGGATTTTTAGTTGGTGACGGGGATATTACTGCTATGATTAAAGCAGTTAAGAAGATTAAAGAAATTGATCGGAGTCAAGTGAGGAAATGGGCTCAAGATAATTTTTCTTTAGATAAGTGTATTGATAAGTATGAAAAAATATATCAGCAGCTAATAAAATGAAAAATAGATATTTTAAGTCATTAATGATTGAACCAACTAATATCTGTAATTTGCAATGTCCTGTTTGTCCAACCGGAAATGGTTATTATGATGACAAGCCCAAAGGTTCAATGAGTTTCCCGAAGTTTAAGAAAATCATTGAGCCAGTTAAGGATTTTTTGAGGATGGTTAGATTATGGGGTTTTGGCGAGCCATTTTTAGCGCCGGATATATTAAAGATGGTAGATTATTTAGGAGAGAATAATATAGCTGCTTTTATTCATACAAATGGTAATGTTTTAAATAAGGGAATAATTGATAATTTCAAGAAGAATTATAAGTTAGAAATTTCTTTTTCTATTGATGGGGTAACTCAGAAAACTTATAACTATTACAGAAAAGGAGGTAGTCTTAAAAAAGCGCTGGATAATTTATCTTCTTTGGTTGATTTAAAAAAGAAAAATAATTTAAATAATTTGGAAATTATTTGGCAGTTCTTGGTAATGAAAACTAATGAGCATGAGGTGAAAGAAGTTAAGCAGATGGCCAAAAAAATTGGAGTTGATAAGTTAAGGATAAAAACAATTAATATCGGCGAGGATGATTCAAGATACGATGATTTTGTTTCTAAGAATAAAAAATATAGACGAATGAAAATAATAAATAGAAAATCTCAAGGGTGTAGTTTTATTGATCCTGGTATACCTGTAGTTTACTGGAATGGAAATGTGACGCCTTGTTGTAGTTATCATTTTATGAATTATTATATGGGTAATGCATATAAAAAAGATATATTGAGTATTTGGGACAATCAAAAATATAGAAGGTTTAGAGAGGGATATTTAAAAGGGCAGAATAAAGTATGCAATGACCGGTGTAAGATTAACAGGGATTCAAAACTTTATTTTCAGGAGATAAACTTTAAAAATAATCAATGAAAAAAATTTTATTTTATACATCTAATGGCATATCGTTGGGGCATTTACAAAGAAGTTGTCAGATTAGCAAAGCGATTAGAATTAAAGATAGGAAAGCGAAGATAACTTTGATTACTTCATCGCTAAAGCCTTCTATATTTGGAAAGTTTTTTGACCATTGCGTTCAGACTATTCCTTTATCCGATAAGTTAGTACAAGAGCCATTTCAAGAAGCAAGATTAGAAAATACTGATGTAGTACTTTCAGCTTTTGAACATTTTAAGCCAGACTTAGTTGTGGCTGATTTTTTATTGGGTTCGCATTTTACTTTTTATCCTTTAAAATATGCCTTGGATAATTCTCCAACTAAAAGTATATTTATTTGGCGGTTGGGAGAGATTAAAAATTTGGCTGATGATTTAGAAAAAGAAAAGAATAAATTAGGCTATTTTAAAAAAATTATTTTGCCTTATGATAAAGCAGAATTAAAAAACACTTTAATTTTAAAAGATTCTAAATTTGAAATTTCCGGGCCAGTTTTTAGAGAAATAGATAAAAATAAAATAAGTTTTTGCCGCGAGAAATATAGGATTTCTTCAAAATATTTTTTAATTACCATTACTTTAGGCGGAGGAGGGGAATTGAAAGTAGGAAAATGCGAATCCCCTAGTAAAATAGTAGAGAATTTTTTAAAGATATATCCTCAATTAAAGAAACTGATTCCCAATCTAAAAGTAGTAATATCTATTGGTCCGTATTACAATAAAAAAAATATGTCAAAACTTAATGTTTTTGGAGAAATAAAAGTAGTAGAATTTGAAGAGAATTTTTTAGAATTAATTCATCTTTCCAATTTAGTTATTTCTCCGGCTGGGTATAATACTTGTCAAGAAATTATTCAAGCAGGAACGCCAGCTGTTTTGGTTCCTTTATGGAGGAAAAACAAAGAACAGTTTGAACGAGCTCAATATCTTAAGAAAAAAGGAATTGTTAATGTTTTACAAGGAAATTCTCCGGCTAGGTTTTTAAAATTAATAACTGATAGTTATAATAATTTAGAAGAAATGAAAGTTAATTTTAAAAAATTTCCTGAATTAAATGCAGGTAATCAAGATATTGCCAAAATAATACTTAATTTATGTTAATTTTAGCAATTGATACAACTGGATTTACTGCTTCTATATCTCTAGTTAAAGATGGAAGAAAAGTCCTGTTTTTAAAAAACAGTTCTGGTTTTCTGCCAACTAAAAAATGGGAAGAATTTGTATATATTTTACCTAGTCATCACCAAAAATTTTTATTGAATAATATCGAAAAAACTTTAAAGAAATACAAGATAAAGTGGAATAATATTGATGCTATTTCTGTCAGCGCTTTATCAGGAATTTACACTTGTATTTTAGTTGGCAAAGCTATTGTTTATACTTTAGGAAAAGTTTACAAAAAACCAGTTATAGAAGTTGATCATATTTTGGCTCATAATTATTCTACTTGGTTGGAGGAAAAGCCGGAAAAATTTCAGTTCCCTATTTTAGTCTTTTCCGCTTCAGGTAGTCATAGTGATTTTTTTCTGATTAGGGATATTAGTAGATCCCAATCGATTTGTCATAAAGTGGCTGTTAAAGATTTTGGCGGTGTTCAGACCTTTATTGGCATAGGTAAGGTTTTTAGATTTATAGGTAAAAGCCTGGGTACAACGAGACCAACTGATAAAACCGTTTCTATAAAAAGAACTATTAAAGCAATGGACAAAGGTAACCCTTTTAAATTCGATTTTACTAAATACTATAGAGGTAAATTATTGGATTTGAATTTTTTTGATTTTTTAAATTCAATAGATAGATTTATAAAAAAACAAAAAAAACTGTCTCCTAAAATTATTAATGATATCGCAGCTAGTTTTCAGGAATCAATCACAGAAATTTTAGCTCAAAAAATATTTAAACTGGCTCAGATGAAAAAAGTTAAGGAAATTCATATTGCCGGAGGTATTTCAGAAAATACGTATTTAGAAAGCAAGTTAAAGAAAAGAATCAAGGAAAAGAAATTATCTTTTGTTTTGCGTTATCCAATTAAAAAAGAATATCGTTTGGATAATGCAGCTATGATTGGCGCTTTGGCCTATTATCAGGAAAAATACAAAATTAAATTTAAGAACTTTAAACCAAATATTACTAAATGAATATATTTAAATTTAATCCTAGAAGCAAATTAGAAACTCAGGAAGCAGTTAGTAAATCAATAGAAGTTTTGCAAAAAGGAGGTATTATTATTCATCCTACAGATACCTGTTATGGAATTGCGGCTGATATTAATAGCAAAAGAGCGATTAGGAAAGTTTATCAATTTAAGGGGAGGGATTTTAATAACCCCCTTTTTATTATTACTCCTAATATCACTCAGTTTAAAAAATATGGTAATTGGAATTCTTTGGCTGGAAAAATGATTAAGCAAAATCCAAAAAAGATGTATACTTTTGTAGTTTTTAGAAAAAGGACTGTACCTAGGCATTTAAATCCGGATTTTGATACAGTTGGTATTCAGATGCCTAAATGTCTTTTTTCCCAAACTCTGCTTAAAAAATTTAAATCTCCGGTTATTGGCACCAGCGCTAATGTTTCCAATCAGCCAGTTGTTTATTCAATAAGAGATTTATTAACCCAGCTTAAAAGAGTTAACCGTTATCCAGATTTAATTTTAGATGCTGGTAGAATTCCTATAAAAAAACCGTCAAGTGTAGTGGCTATAAAAGGTAAAAATATCAAAATTTTGCGTTGAAATAAAGATGTCTAATCATAAGATAAAAATATTATCCCCAATTGATAGAGTTAAAGAAGCAGTTCCTTTAATTAAGGCTGGGGCTGATGCATTTTATTGTGGTGTTATCATTAATAATAAAAATCTAAGTACTAGACGGATAGCTGGTATTAAAAGGAGTAACTTGGATAGTCTTAATGAATTTGGAAGATTAACTCAAATTGTCAGACGAAATAGGAAGAAAATTATTCTAAATTTAAATATTCCACATGATGATATAAATGCTTTTAGAGTGATTGAACAAAATATGAAAAGAATAAAAAAAATTAGGCCTGATTCAATAATCGTTGGTAATATAAATTTAATGGAAAGATTAAGAAAATATGGAATACAAATAATAGCCAGTTCGTTGCTAGAAATAAAAAACAAAGAAACAACAAGGTTTTTAGTAGAGAAATTTGGCGTTAAGCATATAATTTTAGATAGGCAAATTACCCTTGATGATTTAGATGGGATTGTTGCAGAGTTTCCTCAGATTAAACTCGAAGTATTTATTCAAGGTTCAGGATGTAGAAGTTTAAATGGCGCTTGTAATAGACATCTAGTTACTAAAAGTAATAAATTAGGTATTCATCTTTGTCTTAGTTCTTTTGATATTGATAAAAAAAATAGGAATCATTATCTAGATTCAGGAGATAAAAAAATTATTGCTGGTAGAATGAGAATGCCTTTGTCTACATGTGGTGTTTGCGCACTTTATCATTTTAATAAATATCCTGTTAGGTTTGTTAAGATAGTAGGTCGAGGTTTCCCTATAAAACATAAAATTGAAAATGTTATTTTTATTAAACAAGCGTTAGATATATTAAATAAGAATTATTCAGAGAAAAAATATTATCAAGCAATAGAGAATTTATTTAAGGATAGGTTTAAAAGAAGATGTAATAGGCAATTTTGCTACTATCCTCATTTTATGCGTTAAAAATATGGAACATGCTATTATTATTAATAGAATAGAAGATTTTAAGTATTTAACTAGAAAATTTAGCCGTATATATTTTGGTAATGAGTTTTGCCCTAAATTATTGCCAAACAAAAGAGAATTAGATGATATTCTTAAAAAAGTAAAAAAAACAAATCTAAATTTTACATTCTTAACTTCTCAGATAGACGGTCAATCCTTAAAAAGAATTAAAGATATTGTTAATCAATTAGATAAAGAGCAGCTTCTAGAAGAGGTAGTAGTAAATGACTATGGATTACTTTACTATATCAGAAAAAATTTCCCTGATTGTCAAATTGTTTTAGGTAGAATGCTGTCTCGTTATTTGATTTTGTATAGAGAAAGTTTTTTTAAACGAATAGGGATTGAACGTCTTGAAATTGATAACCTAAGAGAAACTAAAAAAGGCAGAGCAGATAAAGTTTCATATTATTATCCATATTCTTTTTTCTCTGTTACCAGATATTGTCCAATAGCTAGTATTGATAAAAATAAGTCTGAGAATCATGGGATAATTAATTGCTCGAAAGAATGTTTGAGAATAGGTCAATTAAGTGTTGATAGTAATATTCTTATTAAAACAGCTATCCTTAAAGGCAACGCTCAATTTATAAGAAACAGAGCTGATTTTAAAGTATTGGCCAAAAGAGGGATTGATAGGTTAATATTTCAGCCTCATATTCCGATTTAATTATATAGGATTAATTTTATGAATAATTTATGCTATCTATAAAAGAAATTTTTAAAAAGAAGCCTTTAATTATTGCTGGCCCCTGCGCAATAGAAAGCAAAAACCAGCTTGAAATAATTGCCAAAGAGATTTCTAAAAGGAGTATATTTTTTATGCGAGCTGGAGCTTTTAAATTACGAAAAAAACGTTCGTCCTTTCAAGGATTAGAAAAAAAAGGCCTAGAGTATCTATTTGATGTATGTAAAAAGTATAATTTAAAAAGCGTTACAGAGATAACTGATATAAAACAGTTAGATCTTTTTGAAAAATATGTAGATATAATACAAGTTGGCGCAAGGAATATGTATAACTATGAACTTTTAAAAGCTTTGTCTAATATAAAAAAACCTATTATTTTAAAAAGAGGATTTAGCGCTACAATTAATGAATTTATTGAAGCTAGTAAGTATTTAACTCAAAAAAACAAAAATGTAATTTTATGCCTAAGAGGAATTAGGACTTTTGAATATAACAATAGTTCTTTTAGGAATACTCCTGACCTGGCTTCAATTTTAGAATTAAAAGAAAAAATTAATTTGCCGATAATTTTTGACCCATCACATTCTGGTGGAGCCGCAAAATATGTTATATCTCTTTCAAGAGCAGCTTTAACACTTGGTGCCGACGGATTATTAATCGAGGTGCATAATAATCCTAATAATGCGCTTTGTGATGGTAAACAAAGTTTAAACATAAATCAGATAAAATTGTTAAATAAAATTTAAAATAAATAATGAAAGTATTAGTTTTTTCCAATGAGTAAAAAGAATATAAGGATTTTACAAAAGAATTTAAATAAGGTGGTGGGGGAAATAAATCGTAGTAATGACGAGGTTTGGTATAGAATATTCCCGCTTCCTTTCGTTATAGATAATTATAAGCAAAGGGTTAGCAAGAAAATAATAAATCAAATAGAAAAACAAGAGGAATTCGCTTTATATATTCATATTCCTTTTTGTAGAAATAGGTGTGATTATTGCAGTATTCAGGGCGCTTGTAATATTAATAAGATAGGATCTAAAGGGTATATTGATTGTTTAAAAAAGGAACTGGAAAATATTCTTAAGATTAATAAGAAGAGAAAAATCCTTTCTGTGTTTATGGGCGGAGGAACTCCCAGTTTGATTAAGCCCAAAGATTTAAATAATTTATTCAGCTACATTAACAACAAATTCAATTTTCCTGAAAATGTTCAGTTTAATATGGAGGCTTGTCCTAGTGATATTACTAGAGAAATGGCCAAGGCTATGGCTAAAAGCAAGATTAACAAGGTTTGTTTGGGAGTTCAGACTTTTAACGAGAAAAAACTGAAATTATGCAATCGTCATTTTCAAAAGAATAAAGATGTTTATGAGGCAGTAAATTATTTAAGAAAAGCTGGAATAGATAATATTAGTTTTGATTTAATTTATGGATTAAAACCAAATGAGTCTGTTCAAGAATTTTTAAATGATAATTTAAAGCATATTGTTAAATTAAAGCCAAGAGATATTACTTTTTATCCTTTACAGAATTATACAGACTTTCCTAAAACAATAGCTAATTCTTCATCAAAAAACTTGGAGCAGATTAAAAAAACAATAGGTAGTAAGATTAATATTGATTTTTATAAACGTCAGAAAGACCTTAAAAATCAGAAAAGATATTTATATAAACCATCTTTTAAAGGTTCAAGCTATTTCTTTTTAAGAAGGTGTTTATTAAAAAATGTTTTAGCTATTGGCCTTGGGTCTAAAGGAGACTACTGGCATAATGGACGCTATATCCAAAGAATTAATAGGAATAAGAATGATGATATTACAGGTTACAAAGATGATATTAAGAAAGGTTTTTTTGAATATAAGTATTTTACCCTTTCCAGAGAAGCATCTTTAAGAAATCATCTTATCTATAATTTAAATCTAAGAAGAATTGGAGTTTATAAATCAATTATTAAGGAAAAGTTTCCACAATCTTTAAATTTATTTGATAAAACAATTAACAAGATTAAAGAAGTTTTAGATATTTCAGACGGACGAATTTTTTTACAGCCAAAATATGATCAAATATTGCCTTTTAAAACAAAAAATCAAGAAGTTAATTATTTTATTTTTTCCTTTTGCTATCTTTACTCAGAAAGAGACCAGAACATCTTACTTAAGAAATTAAAATTAATATGAAGTTTAAAGTTGACCAATTTAATTATCAGAGTTTACCTCGCTTAGCCGAGTTTTTGCGTCAAAATAAGACAGAGAAAATTGAATTGGAGTTAACTGAGCAAGTTGAATATTTACCTTTCTTGCCAGATATAGTCCCTTATCTCTATCAATTAATGGATTATGAACCATATTTCCAGGTTGAAATAAAGGATTTCCCATTTTGTTTGGTTGGGTTAGAAGCTTTAGATCATATTAAAAGAAGGCAGCCAGGAGAAAAAGCAAAAGATTGCCAGAAATGCCGCTGGAATAAATTTTGTTTTGGTTTCCCTAAAGGATATTTAAAAAAATATAATCTTCAAGAAATTTGTCCTGTGCCGGACTTGCCTTTAGAAGTAATGATTGAAGTCACACCTAAATGCAATTTTAATTGCCAGTTTTGTTTTAACTATATATCTTTTGCCCAAGATGGAAGAAATATCAAAGAATTGAGTACAATTTATTTTAAAAAAATAATTGACAATATTTCTCAAACAGGAATTAAAATAGTTAAATTTACAGGCGGAGAACCTCTATTAAGAAAAGATATTTTCTATTTGTTAAGATATGCCAAGAAAAAGGATTTGGAAGTAAGATTAAATACCAATGCTTCTTTGATTAACCAGAAAAATGTTAAAGAATTTAAAAATATTGTTGATAATGTTTTAATTCCAATTGAAAGCTATACTGATAAGAAAGAGGAAAAAATAACTGGGTATAATAAGGCCTTGAGTAAAAAAATAAAGGCGATTGAACTATTAAAAAAACAAGATATTCCTGTGGTTCGGGCAGGCACAGTGGCGATTAAGGAAAATATCCTTAATTTTGATAAAATAGCTAAATTAATCAATAGCTTGCCTTTGGATGAGTGGGAGCTTTACCGGCCTATTCCTCTTTCCAAAAAAGATAATCTTAGTTCTCAATTGATAAATATTTTAGCAGATAAATTAATTGATTTAAGAATAAAAACAGATAAGCCTGTTTTTATTGCCAATGCTATTCCTTTTTGCAGTATTAAAGATTTAAACAAGATTAATAGTGTTAGCAAAGGCGCCTTATATGATGATGGTCATAATAGGTTAGTTGTTGATCCAAGGGGATTTGTTAAGCCCCACTATTTCTTAAACGAAAACCTTGGCCAACCAACAGATATTTTAAAGGCCTGGCAAAGTGATTTTGTAAAAAAAATGAGAAATTTTGAGTTTCTGCCAAAGCAATGCGAGAATTGTTCGTTTGTTTTTAAATGTCGGGGCGGTAGTCGACAGGCGGCAAAAATGGTCTTTGGTCAGTATCAAGATTTAGATCCATTGGCTAATATAGAATATTATGGAAAGAGTAGATATTAAAATAGGATTTCAATGTAATAATCGTTGTAAGTTTTGCGTTCAGGGCGACAAAAGGGATTTTTGTATTTTTAAAAACAGAGAAGAAGTGGAAAAAGCTATGAATGAAGCCTATCAACAAGGTAAAAGAGAAGTTGTTTTTACCGGAGGCGAGCCGACTCTTCATCCTAATTTTTTAGAACTAGTTAGCTCTGCCAAAAATAAGGGATTTAATGAGATTCAAATTCAGACCAATGGTCGGCTGTTTGCTTATGACAATTTTTGTTTAAAAACTATTCAGGCCGGAGCAAATCAGTTTGGGCCAGCTCTCCATGGGCCTAATGCTAAAATTCACGATTTTCTAACTGGCGCCCAGGGTAGTTTTAATCAGACCATTCAGGGAATTAAGAATTTGAAAAAACTTAATCAGTATGTTTTAACCAATACTGTTATTACTACCAAGAATTACAAGTTTTTGCCTCAAATCGCCCGATTGTTGATTGATTTGGGAGTTGACCAATATCAATTTGCTTTTATTCATCTTGGCGGGCGGGCTGGAGAAAATAAAGATTGGATTGCGCCTCGTAAGAGTGAGGTTATGAAATATGTTAAAAAAGGTTTAGATATCGGCATTAAAGTAAATAAAAAAGTGATGACCGAAGCAATTCCTTATTGTTTAATGCAGGGCTACGAAGATTATATCGCAGAAAGAGTCATCCCTGATTCAGTAGTTTACGATGCGGGTTTTGTTGTAGAGGATTATGCTCAATACCGTCGGGAAAAAGGTAAAGCTAAGGGGCCTAATTGTGAGAAATGCAAATATAATCAGATTTGCGAGGGGCCCTGGAAAGAATACCCGGAACTTTTCGGTTGGGGGGAATTTAAGCCAATAATCTGAATAGATTTTAAGAGTTTAACTCTTCACACTGTGCGGCGTTAGACTCTTAACTTTCCATTAATATGAATTTTGATTTAACTATTCTAATGCCCAGTTTGAACGAGGAAGAGTCAATTGGTAAAACATTAAAGAATATTCCTATGAAACAACTCGGGAAAATTGGTTATAAGACAGAAGTTTTAATTATTGACGGAGGGAGTATTGACTCCACTGTTAAAATAGCTAAAGATTTGGGTGCCCGAGTAATTTCTACTCGGCGCGGTTACGGCTGGCAATATCATTTAGGTTTTAGAAAAGCAAAGGGTGATATTATTGCGACAGCTGATTCTGATAATAGCTACCCCATGGGAGAAATTCCTAAATTTTTAGAAATATTACAAAAAGAAGACTTTGATTTTATTAGTACAAATCGTTTTGCTAATTTAGATAAAGGAGCAATGAGGCCCCTAAACAGATTGGGTAATTTTGTTTTGACATTTTTAACTAATTTATTGTTTAATTTAAGTTTAAAAGATTCGCAAAGTGGAATGTGGGTCATTAGAAAAGAGGCGCTAAAAAAGTTAAATTTAACTAGTGATAATATGGCCTTAAGCCAAGAAATAAAAATTGAGGCTTTTAAGAAAATTAAGGCAAAAGAAATAGATTCAAGTTACAGAAAACGGTTGGGCAGAGTTAAGCTAAGAATGTTTAGGGATGGTTGGGGAAATTTAAAACATTTATTTTGGAGAAGAATATTTAGTTAAGACAATTACTAAAAATACAATTACTAAAAATGAAAGTTTCAATTATTAATCCTCCAGCATATGAAAATAAGGAATACATCCGCGAAGGCAGATGCATGCAACTCAAGTCTTCCTGGGCGGCTTTGTGGATGCCGCTTTCTTTAGCTTATTTGGCAGCTTTTTTGAAAAAAAAGGGACATCAGATTCAATTAATTGATTGTATTGCCGAAAAAATGGACATTGGGACTTTAAAAGAATTAGTTAAGGATTTTTCGCCTACGATGGTAGTACTTAATACTGCCTTTCCTTCAATCAAAGGAGACATGATTACCGCTGCAGAAATTAAAAAAGCTTATCCAGGGACAGAAATAGCAATAATTGGTCTTTATCCTACTTTATTAGAGAAAGGATCTTTAGGACAATATCAAAGTATTGATTTCGGAGTAGTTGGTGAGCCAGAGTGGGTAATTAAGGATTTGATCAAGAGTTTGGAGAACAATTTGTCGTTGGAGAAAATTAAAGGGTTGATTTTTAGACAAGGAAGAGAGATTAAAGTTAATCAGCCTCAAGATTTAACCCGTAATAATGTTAACGAATTACCATTTCCAGCTCGTGATTTATTTAATAATAAAGCTTATAGATTGCCAATAGATAGGAAAAAATTTACCTTGCTAAGCGTTGGTCGGGGCTGTCCTTATAACTGTAGTTTTTGTGTGGCCAATATATATTACGGAAAGAAATTCCGTCAGCGTTCAGTAAAATCAGTACTAGATGAGATAGAAGAATGTGTTAAAAAGTATAACATTAAAAACTTCCTTTTCTGGGGCGAGTCCTTTACTTTAGACCCGAATTACGGAGAAGCAATCTGTGACGAAATTATTAAAAGAGGTTTTAAAATAGTTTGGTCAACCGCCTCACGAGTAGATACTCTTAATCAAAAACTGCTAAATAAAATGAAATTGGCTGGTTGTGTTTTACTTAGTTTAGGAATAGAGTCAACGAGTCAGGATGTGCTTGATGGGGCAAAAAAGGGAATTAATGTAGCTCAAATAGAAAAAGCAGTTGCGATGGTTAAGAACGCAGGGATAAAATCTATGGGGCATTTTATTTTTGGTTTGCCCGGTGAAACAAAAGAAACGGCCCAAAAAACAACGAAATTTGCTTTAGCCAGTGGAGTTAATTATGCCCAGTTTTATTGTGCTATTCCTTATCCTAAAACTAAATTAGGGGTCTTGGTTCGAAAAAATAACTGGTTGAAAACAGATGATTATTCCCAATATGATTTGACTAAATCAGTAATGAGAAATGAAACTTTAACTCTAGGCCAAGTTAAAAAATTTAGGGATAGAGCTTATAGAAAATTTTATTTTCGTCCCAAAATGTTTATCCAGATTGTAAGAGAAGTTAATTCATTAAAGTCATTCTTTAATATATTTAATTTTCTCAAATGGATTAAGCCGAAATGATTTATGTTTTTTAATTTACCTCTTCAATGGGTTCAATTTATCTTTTGTGCCTTTATAATGGTAATGTTTTTTATTTTATTTGTCGTTCTTTGGTATAATCGTAAATTTTTTTATGATTTGTTTAAAGGTATTGATAGGTTTGTTCTGATAACCTTATTGGCCATAATAATCGTTTTTTCTTTAATCTGTATCATTTGGGGAGAGAATTTCAACACATTTATATCTACTGATCAGGAATGGGAAGAATTAAGATTCGCTCAAAAGTTGATTTCTGGAGAGTTGATCTATAATCATATTCGTCACGGTTTAGTTTACCCCTTAATATTATTTTTTGGTTTTATAATATTTGGCGTTAGTCCTTTTGTCGCTTCAATACTTAATTTCATTTTAGCTATCTCTTCGATTTTTCTAGTTTTTGTTCTTACCCAAACAATTTTCAAGAATAGCAAAATAAGTTTAATCGCTGCTTTTTTATACGCATCTACACCCTTGGTTTTTGTTTTTTCTGGGATAGAAATGGGTTATTCCATTTTAATAACATTTTTCCTCCTTTTAACTACAATTTCCGCTATTTTATATTTCAGGCACCACAAAGTCAGTCTTCTTATTCAAACAGTTGCTTTAATTGCTTTGACTAGCCAGATTAAGCCAGAATATTTTGTTATTATTTTTCCGTTCATTTTTTGTTTTTTGATATTTAAAGAATATAAACGCATTCCCTTCAAAAAGTTGATGGTAATTATTATTTTGTTTCTAATATTTTCCTCGGCTTATTTTGACAAGAATGCTGACTTCAGAAAAAGTTATAATGATATGGAGGGATGGTGTGGTCACTATACGCAATCTTTTCAGAACAGCCAAAGAGTTTATTATAGTTTGCCCGTAGCTGATCAATTAGACGTGATCTTAAAATTTTTAGCCACTGAACGGATGTCATTTAGTTATTTTATTTATGATTTACCTAATTTTTTTAAATTTTGGACTTTTGGCTCTTTCTTGTTTATGTTCATTTTCGCTATCGGGGGAATTATTTTTAAATTCAAAAAATATAAAAAAGAGTATTTGTATATTTTAACAACATTTTCATTTATGGCTTTTCTTTATTTAGCTGATTGTGGTTTTTATGAATTCAGATTTGCTTTTCCTTATATTAGTTATTTTGTGATTTTTGCTGCGGCTGGCATCTATTTTGCTTTCAATAAATTCATTAAGAAAGACAAAAATTATTTAATAAGAAATATTTTAATAATTATCGCAATTTTTATTATTTCTGCTTATTGGCATTTTAATGATTTTTGGATTAACCAATATCAGTTTCCGGTTATCAGAAATCATTATAAAGAAATTACTGATAGAGTAAATTTAAATGATAATTATACAAAATTAAGAAAGCTAACTGAAAATATCCCAACCGAGAATTCTAATTTTATAGTACCTCATAACGATGAACAGGATATATTAATTATTTTAGGATATAACTCAAGCAATTTGTATGATTTATTAAAGATAGATTATATAAAGGCGGAAAATAAAGAGGATTATTTAAAGTTAATAAAATTACCTCTGCGTCAAAACTATAATAACTATTTTTTAAAATCCCAATATTGTGAAGGTGAAGTAGGTATGCTCTGTAATTTTATTATCAATAATTATTCTCTTAGAGAAATTAAGAGTATTGGGAACGATAAACTTTATCTATTTTTAGATGTAATGTAGGCATAACTATGAAAATTCTTTTTGTTTACAAATATGAATTTGTGGAACCTCTTGGTATAATGTATTTGTCGAGTTTTTTGAAGAAACATGGACATGATTGTTATTTCATAGACATTAAATTTGAAAGGGATTTTATCAAAGAAATACAAAAAATATCACCAGATATTATTGCTTATTCTATAACTACAGGTAAATATAAATTTTATTCAAAATTAAACCAAGAATTAAAAAAGAAATTCCGATTCTTTTCTTTTTTCGGAGGGCCTCATTGTACTTTCTTTCCCGAGTTTATTTATGAAAAAGACGTTGATGCTATTTGCAGAGGCGAAGGCGAACTTCCTTTTTTAGAATTAGTTGATAGTCTTGAGAAAGGAAAGGAGATAACTAAAATTGAGAATCTATGGATAAAATCCAACAATACAGTATATAAAAATGAAGTAAGAAATTTAATTGAAGATTTAGATATCCTACCTTTTCCAGATCGAGAATTAATCAATAAGTATAATCATTATAAAAAGATGCACAGACGATTTATCTTAACTGGGAAAGGATGTCCCTATAAGTGTCCTTATTGCTTTAATCATTCGTATAGCAAACTATATCAAAATAAGGGAAAAATTATTAGAAAAAGAAGCATAGACAATGTTGTTAAAGAGCTGAAATTTGTAAAAAAGTCATATTCTCCTCGAAGATTTCGATTTATAGAAGACATCTTTATTCTTGATTATAAATGGGTATTAGATTTTTGCCATGTTTATAAAAAAGAAATCAATATTCCATTTACCGTCAGTCTTAGAGTGGATTTAGTGAATAAAAAGATAGTCAGAGCACTTAAAGATGCCGGATGTATTACCGTTGAAGCTGCTATAGAAAGTGGTAATGAACATATAAGAAATAACGTACTTAAGAGAGGTGTTTCAGAAGAACAAATAATAGAGGCCAATAATCTATTTCATAAATATGGCCTGAAAACCTTTGTCCAAAATATGATTGGGTTACCTGATGAGACACTGGATATGGCTTTTGAAACTATAGCACTTAATATTAAATGTAAACCATCGTATTCTTGGGTTTCAATTTTTCAACCATATCCAAGGACAGAATTGTGCGAATATTCTAAAGAAAAAGGGTATTTCAATGGTGATATTGATTCTCTTGAAGGGTCATTTTTTAACCGAGGTGTAATGAAGATAAAAGATATAAAAAAAATGGAAAGATTACATCATCTGTTTTCATTGGCTGTTGCCTTTCCAATTTTTGTTCCGCTGATAAAGATTCTAATAAAATTACCCTTCAACAGGTTTTATCTTTTTTTATGGCATCTTCACCGAGCTTGGTGTTATTTTTTTAAGGTTAAATTTATAGATTTATCTGAATTATTTATTCGAGAATCATGGACCTATGTTAAATGAATTTATTGCCCAAAACATAACTTTAATTATGACAGTTTTTATTGTTATTTCTTTTTTGTTGGCGGTTTTTATTGTTTGGCGGGAACGAAAAATTTTCCTGAAAGAATTAAAAAATATCAATAAAATTACTTATATACTTTTATTGGTTTTAATTATCGGTTTGGTTATTTTTTGTGGTCTCAAGGGACTTAATTTTAAAAGTTTTCAGGAAGTTAGTCATGAATGGGAAGCATTTGGCCATGCCAAGCAATTAGTTCTGGGAGATAAAAAAGTATTTAATTATATTTTCCATGGTTTAGTTTATCCTTTGTTAGTCGGTACTGGTTTTAAGCTATTCGGATTTAATCCTGTGATAGCTTCGGTATTAAATCTTATTTTAGCCGTATTTTCAATTTTTTTGGTTTTTCTATTAACTAAGATTATTTTTAAGAAAGATAGTATAGCTTTGATATCCGCTTTTGTTTATGCTTTTAATCCTTTAGTTTTTTCCTTTACTGCTTATCAAATGGGAGAGCCGACCACAGTTGGTTTTTTTCTTCTTCTAATGATAGTGGCGGGAATTTTGGCCTTTCGGTATCGTAAATTAAGCTTGCATTTATTAACACTACTTTTAATAACCTTGGCTGCTCAGACAAGATTAGAGTATTTTATATTAATTGTGCCTTATTTTATTTGTTTTCTGATTTTTAAAGAATATAGAAATATAAGATTGTCAAAACTCATATTAGTTGTTTTGTTGTTTCTATTTTTATCTATTCCTGTTTTTACTTTAAATGCTCGTCTAAAGGATTCGCATCAATCAGGTTGGGTTGGATTTTCTCAGGTCTTTTGGGATGGCCAAGAATATCATTATAGTTTAGCCGTAGCTGATAGATTAGATAATATTTTGAAACCATTAATCAATAATTCATTTTCCTTTAGTTATATGGTATATGATATGCCAAATTTTTATTATTTTTGGACTTCAAAATATTTTTGGCTAATTTCTATTTTCGCAATTATAGGAGTTATATTTAGCTTTAAAAAGTATAAGAAAGAATGGTTATTTGTCCTTTTGGCATTTTTATTTCTTTCTTGGGTATATTTAGCAACCTCTATATTTTACGAGCCTAGATTTGCCATCTCTACCTTTGCTTTAATAGTAATTTTTGCTGCTTTTGCGGTTGATTTAATTTCAAGCAGAATTGGATTTTTTTTCAAAGAGTCAGTATTAATGATTGTATCCATAGTTATTTTATTGGCTCTTTTAGTTTTATCACCGACTTTTAATTTTGTCGAAAAAAGAATGCTCCTTTTTGGCAGAGATAACATAATGTATTTCTCTGATGATTATAATAATATTAAGAATTTAGTAGAGGGTATTTCTCCGGATAATTCTATATTTATAGCAACTACTTATAAAGGTCGGTACAGCATGATTTTACGATTTTTAGATTATCAAGCTGATCATTTGGGAGATGCAAAGTTTCTTGGTTTAGCTTATCATCAGCGATCAATTTCTGAAGAAGAATTTTTTAAAAAAATAAAATTCCCTTTTGACTGGGAGAAAGATAATTATTTAATTATAGATCAAGGAAATAATAAATCATCTTTGGATAGATTTGTCTTAAATAATTATTCTTTAAAACTAGTAAAAACTATGGGAAATAATGAACTTTATTATGTTCGACCGAAAATTAATTAACGAATTATTATTTGTATTTAAAGTATAAAGTTATATAAAAAATGAAAAGATTATATTTTGCCAGTTTAAATAATTGTAATGAGGATTGTTTATTTTGTACCCGGCGAGGCGACGAAACGCCTATTAAGTTTATTGAGACCGGGAAGGCAAAAAAGATTTTATCTGAAAAGAAAAAACAGGGCTATCAAGAGGTCTATTTTGACGGCGGCGAGCCGACTCTAAGAAAGGACTTGGTTGAGCTAGTTCAATTTGCTAAGGATAAAAAATTTAGAGCGGTTAATATTTTAACTAATGCAGTTTTACTTTCAAAAGATAAATTAGTCAAGGATTTATTCTCTGTCAAAAACACCCAAAATTTTACCCTGTCTTTTTGCGTTTCTTTGCATTCTCATAAGAAAAATATTTCTGAAAAATTAGTTGCCAGGAAGAATACTTTTGATAAGACCGTTAAAGGTATAGAAAATCTTATTAAAAACGGTTGTTCTAATCTGTCTCTTTATCATATTATCACCAAATACAATTATCGGGATTTGCCGGCTTTTGTTAATTTTATCCATAAAAAATTTCCAGCAATAAAAAATATTACTTTTTCTTTTATTTATCCAGCTGGAGCAGCCCTTAAAAACAAAGGTATTTTCCCCCAGCTTTCTAAAGTAGAGTCGTATTTCCAAAAGGCCCTGGATTTAGCTAAAGAATATTCAATTGATTTTTCCATTAGTACTTGTGGGACCATTCCTCTTTGTTTTTTAAGAGGATATGAGGATGTTTTAGTTAAACAGCAAGAATTGGACCAACCAGAAAAAGTAGGTTTGGTTGATACTAATCAGGATGTTCAATACCAGTTAGCCACCAAGGAATTCCATCAGAAGACAAAAATAAAAGCCTCTTGGTGCTCTGATTGTCTTTATAATGAAAAATGTGGCGGTATTTGGCGAACCTATGTTGAAATGTTTGGTATTAAGGAGCTTAAGCCAGTTTTGAAAAAAGACCAAGAGCAAACTAAAAGACCCAATGTGCTTTTGCTGCTGACTGGTTTTTCCTGCAATAATAATTGTATTTTTTGTTCTAATGTAGCTGATAGGGATTTTAACAGTCCAACTCAAGAAATATTGAATCAGATTAAAGAGGCTTATAAAAAAGGATTTAGGATTTTAGAGTTTATCGGCGGAGAAGTGACTATTAGAACGGATTTTTTTAAGCTGCTTTCTTATGCTAAAAAGATTGGTTTTGAGGATATTCGCATTACCTCTAATGGTCGTTTGTTTGCTTATCCGGAGTTTGTTCAGAAAGCGCTCAAAGCCGGCTTGCGCGTGGTAGTGGTTTCTCTTTATGGTCATAACAAGACGCTGCATGATGGCGTTACCAGAACAACTGGTTCATTTGAACAATGCATTAAAGGTATAAAGAATCTTTCTAAAACTAAAGCGGTGAATTTGATTATTAATACAGTTGTTTCAAAGATTAATTACAAATTTTTACCTCAAATTGGTAAGTTTGTTCAGCAGTTAGGCGTAAAAGAATGGCATCCTTTGGAATTACTGCCTGACGGACGGGGAGCTCAACGTTATCATAGCTTAGCTGTTCCTTATAAAGAGCTTTCATTTTATCTTAAAAAAACAGCCAAATTGGCTGGTCATCAGATTAAGCGGATTGATTTTTTTGATTTCCCTTTTTGTCTTTTTGATAAGAAACTTTTAGATAATGAAAATATTAATTATTTTACCCCTCAACAGCGATATGAAGATATAGAGGTGCAAGCTCATGATCCCGCTTCAAGGGTTGATAAAATTGTTCAAGGCGAGAGAATAGTTTATCAGGATAAATATAAGGTAAAACCAGATTTTTGCCAGAAATGTATTTATTATAATCAATGCGGAGGCATAGCCAGGCCTTATTTTGAAAAATATCAAGATAGAGAAATAAAAGAATTAGCTAAAAAACATAAATTTATCAATGAAAAAAAGTAAAAACAAAAATGTCTATTATACCGTAGGCAAGAGCCCATTTGTTTATGCGGGGTATAAATGTAATAACCGCTGTATTTTTTGTTTTGAAGCAGATAGGGAATTTCTTTATAAAAGCGCCAAACAAATAAAAAAAGAAGTCAAGATTATCAGAAAGAATTTTGATTTTGTTAATTTTATGGGCCAGGAACCAAGTTTAAGGGATGATATTATTGAGTTGATTAGCTATGCTAAAAGTTTAGGTTTCAAACAGATAGGTATCACTACTAATGGTCGGATGTTTGCTTATCAGGATTTTACTAAAAATATTTTGGGAAGCGGTTTGAATCAGATTGGCTTAACCGTGGCCGGCAGTACCGCTCAAGTGCATGACTTACATACAGCCACCAAGGGTAGCTTTGAACAGGCGTTATTGGGTATTAAAAACATATTATTATATAAAAAGCCGGATTTGAGTTTTTTACTTAATTTAATGATTACTCAAATAAATTTTAAGGACTTAGTCAAAATGGTTGATTTTTACTCGGATTTAGGGATTAAGGAAATAAATATTGGTCATATTATGCCGCTTAATAAAAAAATAGTTCATTCTAAAAAAGTGATTGCTCAAATGAGCCAGGTAGTTCCTTTTTTAGTTGATTGCCAAGATAAATACGGCCAGCAAATAAAATTTTTATTTGTTGAGTATCCGGCCTGTGTTTTTCCTGAATCGTATCGAGATTTGGCCTTTCCCTGTTTAGAAGAAAATCCTCAAAAAAGGAGAATTAAATTGTGTCAAAAGTGTCAATACAAAGATAGATGTACCGGTATTAGTAAGTCCTATTTAGCTCTTTATGGTCCTCAAGAATTTAAACTTTGATTTAATGAAAAAAGATAATAAAATCAAAAAAACAGTTCTTATTATTGGCTACCATTGTAATAATCGATGTAGATTTTGCAATGAGGCCAATAAGAGAGAACTGTATAATAAAACCAGTCAACAAATTAAACAGGAGATGATTGAAGCCAGAAAAAGAGGCACTACTTATTTAGAAATGATTGGTGGGGAAATGACGATTAGGCCGGATATTTTAGAATTAATTGGCTTTGCCAAAAATTTGGGTTTTCAAACTATTACTATGGCAACTAATGGCCGAATGTTTTCTTATCTGAAATTGACCAAACAGGTGATTAAAGCTGGCTTGACGGATATTGTGTTTTCTATTCATGGTCATAAACCAGAGGTTCATGATTATTTAACTCAGTCCCCGGGCAGTTTTGAACAATTAATGGCTGGTTTGAATAATTTTAAAAAATTAGGTTTTGAGAAAATTGGTTCTAATACAACCATTGTCAAACCAAATTATAAATATTTATCGCAGATCGGCCAGCTTATTTATAATCAAGGCATCAGGAATTCTGAATTTATTTTCGTTGACCCTAATTATGGCGGGGCTTATGATGGTTTTGATAAGTTAGTGCCTCGTATTTCTCAAGTCGCTCCTTATATCAGAAAATGTCTGGAGATTGGCAGGAAGAATAAAATTTCTCATTGGCATATCAGGTATGTGCCTTTATGTTATTTTCAAGATTATCTTAATCAAATCAGCGAACTGCAGGAAGTAAAAACTTTTCATACCGAACACATTGCGCCTGATTTTGAAAATTTGGACGTAGAGGGGTCTAGACAGGTAATCGGTCGTATTAAGCCCAAGAAGTGCAAAAATTGCCAATTGTTTAATTTATGTGAAGGTATTTGGCAGGAATACTTTAAACGATACGGCGATGATGAATTAAAACCAATTTCGTAGCTTACTATGGATATTTGCGTTTGGGATAAATGTAATAATAATTGTTTGATGTGCACTAATCCGGACTGGCCTTGGCCTGCTTGGGATGGCGGTTTTGATTATAATTATGACTCTTTAATTAAAAGGATTGAAAAGTTAAAAGATAAAATTAAAACTTATGATTCCATTTATCTGAGCGGCGGAGAACCGACCTTAAATCCTCGGTTTTTAGATGTTTTAAGATATGTTAGCCAGAATTTTCCTAAGCAGAGAATAAAATTATTAACCAATGGGAGGAAATTTTTGTATCCTGATTTTACCAAAAAGGTTTTAGAGATAACTGATAATCTGGATATAGAACTGTCTATTTATGGACCTAATCAAAAAGCGCATCAGACAATTACCAGGGCGCCGGGCAGTTTTGAACAAACTATTAAAGGATTAGGAAACTTACTTGAATATAAAAGCAAAGATCAATTGGTTAATGTCCGTTACATTATCACCAAGCTTTCTTATCAATATTTGGAGGAATTGTTAAAATTAATTAAGAAAAGATTTTCTTCAGTTGACAGAATCATGCTCATTTTCTGGGAAATAGAAAACCAGGCAGTTAAGAATATCAAAGCAGTTAAAATAACTTATAATCAGGTTAGGCCGGAGATAGAAAAAATAACCCTTTTATTAAAAGATTTTAATGAAATCAGATTATATCACTTCCCTTTATGTACTTTGCCGGGGAAAATTTGGTCTTCTATTTGGCGTACTTTACCCGAAGATGGAGTTGTTTTCGTTAAAGCTTGCCAGGGATGTAATTTTAAGAAATATTGTTTGGGTATTCCCAAGGATTATTCGGAAATAATCGGGACTAAGGAATTTAAAGCGATTGAAAAGGATTTTATTATTCACAAGACGGGCGATTTTTATCATCCTATTAGTCGGGTAATTTATAAATGATTTTTGATATTTTATTTTTACCATTTATTTTTTTGATTGGCTTAGTGACCAGTTATGGAGATATTAGATATGGCAAAGTAAGAAATAAGTGGATTCTTTTGGGTCTTATTTGGGGGTTAACTATTATTATTTTCTTTTTCGTCTGGTATTTTATTGCTTCGCCGATTACTCGTTATTATTATTTTGAAATTCAAAATTTACCAGATGATTCTCCGGCGCCGGTTTTTACTGTTTCTTTAGTTTATTTAGCTAGGGTAATCCTTAATACGGTTATTGCTTTAGTGGTTGCTTTTTTAATGTGGCGATTTAATGCCTGGGCAGCTGGCGATGCCAAGCTTTTTGTTGTTTACGCCTTGCTTCTTCCTTTGAAGTATTATTGGAAATCGTATCTTCCTTATTTTCCTTCTTTTGTTTTATTGATAAACATTTTTATTCCTATTTTTCTGTATTTATTATTTAGGTCTTGTTTTTATTATTTTAAATTTATTTATCTTCGGTTAACTAAAACTGATAACAAAAATAAATTATTAAAAAATAGCCGGGCAAGAAAAAAGACAGATAAAAAAAAGGCCAGTTGGGAAAAAATAAAAAGTATGATTGTTATGTTCCTTGGCTTTATTGGCATATTTTTAGTTTTTGGGTTATTTCAAGAACCAATTAAAGAGCATTTTGCTATTGATATTTCTTCTCTGCAGATGTTTATATTTGCCGCTTTGATAATTTTTAGCGGGGCATTGTCTAAAATTTTTCAGAAGCCTCTTACTTTTAAAATAATCATTATTAGTTTAGCCATTATTCTTGGTTATGGATTTATCTCTTCTCCTAATGCCACTTGGCAAACTATTTATCAAACCGTAAAAATAATGGCCGTTTTTATGGTTATTTTGACTTTATTTAGAAAATTAATTGATTTTTATGTTCTCAAAACCGGTCTAGAGGAAATAAAAATAAGAGACATTAAACCGAGAATAAATTTGACCGAAGAAACATTAGGGGAATTAAAAAAAGATAAGAAGTATTACGACAAGTGTATTGGTCTTATTTATCCCGGTGGCTTAACCCTGGAGCAAGCGGTGGCAGTAAAGAAATGGTTTCAAAAGAATCAGCAGAATAAGACGGGAACGATTAGTATTTATAAACCATTTCCTTTTGTGATTTGGATGTTTGTTGGAGTGATTATTACTTTAATTTTCAAAAGTTCTTTGTTGCATTTATTTCTTGGATTAAGTTAAAGATTGATAAGGTGTGGATAAGTCTATTTATTGTTATTGAATTTTCTGATAAAATAAAAGCAATGTCTAGTTTTTTTAGCAAAAAACCAATAATACTAATAATTATTGCTTGTTTTGTTTGTGTGTTGGCGGCTGTTTCTGTTTATGCTGACCTCAATGAGGAGAGCAATATTACGGTTTGCGCTGATAGCGTTACTCAACCTAGCTGTTATTCAGGTAGTTCTCCTACTCCTACTTTGAATTGGACAATTAGCAGCGATGCTGATGGTATGTGGGATGCTTCTAGTCAGGAATATTATCAGGTTCAAATTGATAATAACAAAAATTTTAATAGTCCTTTAATAGATACTGGCTGGGTGGATTCTACTGATGCTTCTTACACGGTCGGCACATCAGAGTTATCTTTTGGTGATGATTATTATTGGCAAGTAAGAATTAAAGATGATTATGGTTCTCAGACAGATTGGTCCTATATTGGGGATCCCGACGCCTTCACTACGGCTGGTTATTGTCCGCCTGCAGCTCCTTCAGACCTTTCAGCCACTGATATTAATTGTAATCAAATTGATCTTTCTTGGACTGATAATTCCGATAATGAAGATGGTTTTGAGATTCAAAGGAAAGTTGGTGCCGGCGGTTCCTGGACGTATCTTGCCTCAGTGGCGGCTGATGCGATCAGTTATTCGGATACAACTGTTTCTGAGGATACCACTTACTATTATCGGGTCTACGCCTATAATGATGGCGGTAATTCCGATTATTCTAATGAGGCTAATGATGCGACTCCACAGTGTACGCTTTCAGTTGCTTTGTCGGTTGATCCTTCCTCAGGTTCAGGTTACGCTCCTTTAAATGACGTTGATTTAACCGCTACGGTAACCAGTAATATTCCCGGCACTATCAATTATACTTTTTACTGTAATCGTTCTGATTCCGGGACTGATATTACTTCTGGTTGGGCGGCTAAGTATGATGGAGTTACTGATAATCCAAAAACAGCTGCTGATGTTTGTGATTATGCAACATATGGCGATTATACAGCTAAAGTTATTGCGGAACGAGGTTCATTGGCGGCTGAAGATAGACAGACTATTACTGTGCTAACTAATCCGCCGAGCGTTTCCTTTCCTCTGGATGCTTTAGTTAAAGGCGATTATTGTTCTATTCCGGTTCATTATTTTAAATGGATTTATTCTGACCCGGACGGGGATGACCAGAGTAAATTCCAGTTCCAAATGGATAATAATAGTGATTTCAGCTCTTTAGAGATTGACCGGACAGTTATCAGTACTGTGGCCGACGGAGAATTTAATAATCAAACAGTTATTGTGGCTGTTTCTCCTGGCCCGGACCAAATTGGTTACAGCACTGCTTATTATTGGCGGGTCAAGGTTTGGGATTCACAGGATATCGATTCCGGCTGGATTTGTTATGGCGGCGCTTGTCCGGGAGCTGCTTTTACCACTGAGTTGCATCGATATCCGACAATAGATTTTAGTTGGTCTCCGCAAGAACCAAGCCAAGACGAGGATATTCTTTTTACTGACCAGTCAATTATTTATGGCGGAGCAACCAAATCCACTTGGTCCTGGACTTTTGAAGACGGCAATCCGGCCAGTTCCAGCGGGCAGGATCCGACCATTCAATTTACGAGCAATGGTTCTAAGGAGGTAAGTTTGCAGGTTACTGACTCGGATGGTCTTTACTGTTCTGTTTCTAAGAATGTTGGTATTCAAGCAGAATTGCCCGGCTGGCAGGAAATCTTGCCTCAGTAAAATAATAATCCGAGGTTGAACCTCAGAACTACGAACCTACTTATCCGAGGTTGAACCTCAGAACTACGAACCTCGCAGAGGTTCGTAGTTATGAGGTTCAACCTCTATACATTTCTGAGGTTCAACCTATACCATTGATGTTAAGAGATAAGCTCCAGAAGAAATATTTTGTCCATCAAATTGGTTTTACTTTGATAGAATTATTAATAAGCATCTCAATTATTAGTTTGTTGACTGTTTTAGTTTTGGCTGATTATCGCAGCGGCCAGAAAAAATACGCTTTGGGACAGGATACTCAAAAATTGGTTTCTGATATAAGAAGGGCTCAAAATATGGCTATGAGCGGTGTTGATATTGAAAGCCAGTATTGCGGATACGGCATAGAGCTCAATCAAGCCGCCCGGCCTAATTCTTATTATTTTTACGCTGACAAATCTGCAAATTGCCAGACCAGTAATAATAAATACGATGGCAGCGACGATATTCTTGAGACAATTAATTTGTCTAATCAAATAGAAGTTCAATTAACTTCTCCAGCGCCGATTGATATATTTTTTAAACCGCCAATTCCAACGGTCTATATTAACGCTCAAGACGAAACAACTACTAGCGCTGGTGTTATTACTTTAAAGCTTAGCGGCACTTCTTCAACTAAAACAGTTACTATTTATGTTAGCGGCTTAATTGAAAGTAATTAAAGAATATATGTCTGATTATTATAAAAAAGGATTTACTCTTCTTGAGGTTATCGTGGCTATTTTTGTTACCGCCGTTGGTTTGGTCGGTATTTTGGCTTTGGTTAATATATCTTTGAAGGGGCCTTCTTTAAGTAAAGCAAAATTAATTGCTTCCGGTTTGGCCCAGGAAGGAATAGAAGTTGTCAGGGATATACGCAAGTCAAATGTCAACTGGGCTGATTGGGAATGGTATAGCGCAGTAGTCGCCACCAGCACCAGCCAGAATTATCGTCTTCAATACGATAGCGGCTCTTTAATATCTTTTTCAGAAACCCCTTTGAAACTTAATACGGGTACAGGTCTTTATCAGTATGATTCTGGAAATAATTCGCCTTTTTACCGCAAAATAACTTTGACCAAGATTTCTTTCAAAGAAGTTAAGGTTGTGGCTGAAGTTAAATGGCGGATGAAAAACAAATGGAATTATTTGAAAGCCGAAGACAGATTATGGAATTGGAAATGACGCTAATCTAAGGTTCGTAGAATCGAGGTTGAACCTCAAAACTACGAACCTCGCAGAGGTTCGTAGTTTTGAGGTTCAACCTATAGACAAAACCTCTAGACAAATGCTCAATAATAAAAATAAAGGATATACTTTAATTGAATTAATTATTGCCGTGGCTGTTTTTAGCGTAGTTGTTTTGACTATGACAACAGTTGCTTCTATGGCGATTCAAAGCCAGCGCAAGTCCTTTGGCCTGCAAGGCAGTCAGGAAACCAGCCGCTATATTATGGAATCTTTAACTAAAGAGATTAGAATGAGCAAGGTGAATACAGCAGCCGGCGTTTCCTCTGTTTTAAATATTACCACTCCACAAGGCCGAGTTTATGAGTATACCTTTGATAGTGTTGCCAAAAGATTAGAACGTCAGTATGTTTCCGGCCCGGGCGCGCCTAAGTCGCCGCTGTTTTTAAGCTCGGATGATTTTGAAGTAACCGGCAATTTTTATATTAGAAAAAGCGCTTTCCCGTTTCGGGTGGCAGTAACTGTTGTTATGCAGGTAAAATCTAAAACAGCTAAAACAAAAGCTGAAGAACAAATTAAAGTTTATTTACAGAGCACTATCTCGTCAAGGGTGTTTGATTGATTGGAAGTTTAGAGTTATTAGGAGCAAGATAAAGGTTGAACCTTTCCACCGATACCTTAAGATAGATGAACAACCACTAATTTTAGTTGCAAAGGTTCAACCTTAATCCAGCACTCCTAACATTCAACTCCCAATATTTTATGTTTCAACAAGGAGCCATATCAATATTTTTATCTGTTTTGCTTTTAAGCGTAATTTTGCTTATTGCTTTGGGAGTTTCTTCTTTGATGATTGCCCAGTTAAAGATGTCTGGACAAGTTGGTTATTCTGTGGTAGCTTTTTATGCGGCAGAAGCCGGAGCGGAAAGATGTTTGTACGAAGTAAGAAAGAGCGGGGCGGGTAGTTGTCCTTTTACTGATGTTCAGCTTGATACGGTCTCGCCTTTTGATAATGTTTTTTATACTGTAACTTATAACGGTTCGGATACAATCAAGTCCATTGGTCAATATTTAGGGACTAGTAGAAAAGTGGAGTTAACCTGGACACCTTAATTATGCGTAAAACTTTAATTTTTTTTCTTATCTTAATCATTGGCGGCTTGGGAGGGATTTTGGCTGACCAATTTTTATTACCCTATTTATCAACCGTTCCCTTTTTTGCTCAATTTGAATTTATTAAAAACGCCAGCAACGGAACCACTATTATTAACCCGACCGAAGAAATTATTATTACTGAAAATATTGCTGTTGAAGAGGCAATTGATAAAATTAACCCCTGCTTAGTGGCTATCCAGTCCTATCAAAATAAAAGATTGCTTAATCAGGGGACCGGCTTTATTATCACCAGCGACGGCTTAATAATTACTTCGGGCGATTTGGTTTCTTTAAAGGCCAGCCAGTACCTGGTTT
The DNA here is from genome assembly GCA_964650035.1 of uncultured Candidatus Saccharibacteria bacterium. Taxonomy (GTDB): domain Bacteria; phylum Patescibacteriota; class Minisyncoccia; order Portnoybacterales; family UBA2143; genus CAZYSH01. Next base: position 27,334 of record CAZYSH010000005.1, read on the forward strand.
TTCGGAATAATCATTCTTCAGCCGCTAAGTTAATCAAGAAGGATCTAGAGAATAATTTGGCTCTTTTTCAGATAGAAGAGGATAATTTACCAGTGGTTTCTTTAACTGATTTAGAGAATTTGCATTTGGGCGAGCGAGTTATTTTAGTCGGAGCCGAATTAATCAGCAGTCATTTGAATAGATTTGTTAATTTGGGAATCATCCGCAGTATTAATGAACAAACTTTGATTCTTAATCTTTCAGAGGAAAGCAGTTTGGCCAATGGCAGCCCTTTAGTTAATATTAAGGGCGAGGTGATTGGCTTGAATTTGGTTGATAAAAACGGACTTTCAAAAACTGTGCCGGTTGATAAAATAAAGGAATTAATTGAGTTTTAGGAATCCGAGGTTCGTAGTTTTGAGGTTCAACCTCTAGTTTAATTATGAAATTGTTAGTTACAGGAGGAGCCGGTTTTATCGGCTCCAATTTTATTAGGTATATTTTAACCAAATATCCAGAATACAAGATTATTAATCTGGATGCGCTTAAATATGCAGGGAATTTAGAAAATTTGCGCGATGTTGAAAATAATCTTAACTACGGTTTTGTCAAAGGGAATATTTGTGATGAAAAAATTGTTGAGCGGTTAGTTTCGAAAAAGCCGGATGCGATAATTCATATGGCTGCAGAAAGTCATGTAGATAGATCTATTTTAGGACCGGATGAGTTTTTAAGGACCAATGTTCTTGGCACAAATGTTTTATTAAAAATAGCTCATAAATATAAGATTCGACGTCTTATTTATACTGGCACAGATGAAGAATATGGGAGTATTAAAGTTGGTTCTTTTAAAGAATCGGATAATTTAGATCCCTCTAGTCCTTATTCAAGTAGTAAAGCAGCATCCTCTCTTTTAGCGCTCTCTTACTATAAGACCTTTGACTTGCCAATGATTATTACCCGGTCCTCAAATAATTTTGGGCCTTTTCAGTATCCGGAAAAACTAATTCCCCTTTTTATGACTAATCTTTTGGAGAATAAAAAGGTACCGGTTTACGGGGACGGGCAACAGATCCGCGACTGGCTTTATGTAGTAGATAACTGTGAGGCGATTGACTATGTTCTGCATCACGGCCAGGTTGGCGAGATTTACAATATTGGCGGCAGCAATGAACGGACTAATCTGGAAATAACAAGGATAATTTTGCGAGAGTTGGGTTTAGATGAGAGCTATATTGAGTATGTTAAGGATCGGCCCGGGCACGACCGTCGCTATTCAATAAACTCAACCAAACTGCAAAAACTTGGCTGGCAACCCCGTTTTGAATTTGAAGAGGCAATGGAGAAAACCATACAGTGGTACAAGGATAATCTTTCCTGGTGGCAGCCCCTTAAATCAGGCCAGTATTTGGAGTATTATAGGGAACAATATTTAGACCAAGGACGTCATTTTAAGGAACGTCCTTGGTTATAGATTTGTTTGTTTTTGGATTTTGGTCTATAATATTATTAAGGAGGGATTTTTTATGAATACAAAAATATCTTTTAAAAAATATTTGTTAATTAACGCAATTGGTTTTGGTTTGGGCGGTTTGCTCTGGGGCTGGATTTTGTACAGCGAACTGCCGGATTTAGGATATCCCTTTCATTTTATGGCTATAATCACTATGGGTTTATTTGGAGGGATTTCTTTAGTTTGGTTTGACAAAAGCATAAAAACTATTCTTAAGTCAGTTTTAGCTGGATTTTTAGGTTGGGCGGTTGGGTTTGTGGTGATAGGTATTTTGATATATCCCTTATCTCTTATTAGTGGTTATTTTTCAGTTTTTTTAATTCCTTCATTTGTTGTAGATAATAATTTAATGATTTTAAACCCCAATATTTATATAAGCGGATATTGGTTGATATTTTTATTAATAGGGGTACTTAATGGTTTGTTTTATAGTTTATTTTTAAAATTAAAAATCTGGTCTTTAATCTGGCGGGCTGGAATTGGTTTGGGCCTGGCTTCTTTAATTAGTCCAGTAATTGGCAATTTAATTGGCAATGCCTGCAATAGTTTATTATTAAGCTATTTAATCACTTTTTGCTTAATAGGAATTATTTTTGGTTTGTTTTTAAGCTGGGGAACATATTTGGGAGTCCGAGCTTCTCTTAGGAGTCCGACTCCTAAAAAGGAGTCGGACTCCTTTTAATAATGTCAATAATGGAGGAATGGAGATTTAAAAAATCAGCCATATTTTTATTGGTTTTGTTTTTATTATTGGCTGTTGTTTTTAGTTTGGCTCATGTTTTTAGTTGGGCTCAAGATACTAATTTAACCCCGCCGCCCGCGATAAATTACGCGCCTAATCTTTGGTTTGATTCAGAAGAGCAATATTATCCAGTTAATCCCCTGGATTTTTATTATCAAAATGGGGAAGAAATTCCTGGTCAAGTCGCAGTTGAAAAATACAACCAATTGTCTTTTCAAGATAAACTTAATAAGTTAACGGTTTTTTATCATATTCTTGATTATAATGATCAATGGGTCTATCAATACTGGTTGTTTTATGTTTTTAATGATTCATTAGGGCTTATTAAAAATAAACATTACAGTGATTGGGAGGCGGTCTTTGTTTTTGTGGATAAGCAAACTGGTCAGGTAATTAAAGTAATTGGCACCGCTCATCAAAGAGAAATATTTGATACTGAAATATACGAGCCAGAAACGAGTCATGTTTGGACTTATATTGGAGGAGGTTCTCATGCTAATTGTATCGATCGTCAAGATGACGGCGCGTGTGACCGTAAAAGATGGAAATCTTTTGAAAAGTGGGATAAACAGGGTCCAAAGATAAATTATAATAACTATAATTTAATAGAAATAGATTTTGATTTTATAAGCGTATTTAAGGGAGCAATAACCTTTGAAAAATCGCCAATCTTAGAAATGAATTTTTTAGAGTTAATTGGGATTAAACAAGAGTTGTTCGGGATATATGATCTTGATACTAGCGCGGGTGGGAGTCCGCCGCTCCATGCTTGGGAACAAGAGAGTTTTACAAACCCAGATACGCTTAGGCCGATTTCGCGGAAATTAGTCGCCGAATATGTTTCTGACAAGGTTAGGCAGACAAAAGATAAAGTGGTCGGGTTTTTCAGCGGTTTGGTTAACCGGGTTAAAAATGTTTTTCAGGAGGTTGAGCCGGATGAGCAACAAGCGGGAATCGTGAATTTAGTAGAAGAATCTGTAAAAGAACAAGGGAGTCCGACTCCCAACAAAGTTGGGAGTCGGACTCCCAAGATTTCTACTCCCAAGATTTCTGGAAGCCCGGTTTCCAAATCCTTTTCTAAACCTGAAATTCTTGAAGTAGTAGAAGCGCCAGAAGTAGCGCCAGAAGAAGAAATTATTTTGGAGGAGGTTGAGGATAATTTAGGAATAGAACAAGAACAGGATTTGGGCATTGAAGATTTAAGCGAAAATAGTCAAGTTTTGCCGCCGAGCCCGCCTGCGGGAATGTCGTTTTTTCCTGGGGGAGGCGGGCCTTCAGAAGAGGCACCAATATCTACAGGCGACACTACTCCGCCGGACTCGCCTATTATTACTTCGCATAATTCCGGTGATATAGTTACCAGCACCGGCATTACTTTAATAGGCACAGCTGAATCAGGTTCAGAAATTACTGTTTCAATTAATCCGAGTTATTCAACCACTACTGATGAAAGCGGTAATTGGCAGCAAATAATTGAGCTTCCAGAGGGTCAAAATACAGTTGTGGTTGTTGCTAAAGATTCTACTGGAAACCAAAGTCAGGAATGCTCTTTGGATTTAATTGTTGATACAACCGGACCAAGTCAGATTATTGATTTATCAGCCGGCTTTGGCAATAACCGAGGTGAAATTAGTTTGTCTTGGACAGCGCCGGGTGATGACCAATCAGGCAGCGGGGTTAATCAATATATTATTAGATACACCACTTCTTCAGAAATTACTTCTCTTAATTGGGCTTCTTCAACTGATATTGATATTGAGCCAAATCCAAGTTCAGCCAGCAGTACTGAAAGTTTGTTAGTCAGCGATTTAGACGCTAGTCAGACATATTATTGGGCGATTAAATCCGAAGATGAAGTAGGCAATTTATCAGAGATTTCCAACTGCGCTTCTTCCAGCCCGCAAGCCCAGGCCAGCAGTTTAGTAATTAGCGAAGTCCAGTTAAATGGCGCCAATGGCGCCAATGATGAATTTATTGAGCTTTATAATTCAACTGATTCAGCTGTTGATTTGAGTAGTTGGTCAATTCAATATCGGGGCGGTGAATCAGCCAGTTTTGAAAAAAATAATTTTGTCAGCAATAATTCTATTCCGGCTTATGGATTTTTCCTGGTTGCTAATTCCAGTTATGATGGTTATATGCAAGCGGATATGAGTCATAATTCTTTTCAAATGTCAGCCGTGGGCGGAACCGTGTTTTTAGTTAATAATCAGACCTTGTTAACTACTGGAGACGAGGATTCAATTGTTGATAAAGTAGCTTATGGAAGCGGAACATATCTTTTCCCTGAAAATTCGGAATTTGCCTCTGCGTCGAGCATAGGACAGAGTTTAGAACGGAAGAATGGGGCAACTTCCACAGCTGATTTATTGGCGGTTAATGGTTTAGAACACTGGCAGGGCAATAACTGGGATTCGGATAATAATAGTCAGGATTTTGTTTTACAGATCGTTGTTAATCCGCAGAATTCATTAAGCTTAATTGAGCCAGGAGCCATTTTTGCCGGTTTAGCTGATACAGCTTGGTCGACTTTACAGCATGATTTGCAACATACAGGCGCGAGTTTGTATAGTAATAATGCGACTGGTTCGCCAACTACCACGCCTAAATGGACGGTTAATTTTGGGGTGGGTGTTCCGCATTCGCCAATAATCGGGCCTGATAATTCGCTTTATCTTGGCGCGGAAACAGGCAAATTTTACAAGGTGACTACTGTTGGCGAAGTTAGTTTGTTTTATGATACCGGGAATAATGGAAACGTAGAAGCCGTAGTAATTTCTTCAGACGGCAGAATATATTTAAACGATGGACATCATTATTTATTCGCTGTGGATTCTAGTGGGCAGCTTATTTGGAAATATCCGGTTTCAGGCGCTTCTGCTCCAATTATTTCTTCAGGTGGATATATTTATATTGCTTCTGAATATTATCTTTATAAGTTGAATCCTAACGGCGAAAAGATTTGGCAGAGTCCGCAGTTGAGCAATGGACGATGGATTAGGTCTCCGGTTATTGATTCTAACGGGAATATATATACAGTTGGGAGAGTTGGTTCTTGTGATAGTTGTAATTTTATATATTCTTTGAATTCTGAAGACGGGAGTATTAATTGGACAATTCAAGGAGAATACAATACAGCCCTTAGTTTGGATGAGCAGGGAACGCTTTATGTTGGAGGCGATGGTCTTTACGCAATTAATTCTTTTGATGGGAACCAGAAATGGAAAGCGGTTATCGGTGATATTGATAGTTCTATTCCAGCTATTGGCGATAACGAAATTTATATAGGGACTGATGGTGGTGCTGTTGTGGCGGTGAATAAATCGGATGGAAGCATTAATTGGCAATATGGTACTGGCGGCTCAACTGCTCCGACGCCAATTATTGATAATCAAGAAGTAATATATGTTGGTTCGCAGAATAATAAGTTTTACGCTTTGAATTCCGATGGCAGTTTAAAATGGCTGGCTGAATTAAGCGATATAGTTCAATATGGAGCGGTAATTGGTTCTGACGGTACGGTTTATGTAGCCAGTTATGACGGTACCTTATACGCTTTTGGAGAATAATATCTTTTTTGTTGCTTGAAAATTCAAAATATCTTATAATTAATTAAAAGGATAGTGTAATTTTGAGGTACGGCCTCAAAACATACGTCCTTCAAGGGTAGTAATTTTGAGGCCGTACCTCAAAATGCGGAACCTTTAATTAAATTGATTACAAAATCATGAAAGAACCTATTCAAAAAATGTCATATTCAGGAGGGTATTATCATGTTTATAATCGAGGTAATCGGAAACAGGATATTTTTTTCAAACCCAATGATTATGTTTATTATTTAGAAAAATTAAGAGATTATAAGGAAAAACACGAAGTTACAATTATTTGTTATTGTTTAATGCCTAACCATATTCATTTACTTGTTCGTCAGAATTCAGAAAATCCTATATATAAGTTTATTCATGGATTGCATACCAGTTATTCTATTTATGTTAATCGTAAGTATGATAAAACAGGACACTTATTTCAAGGAAGATTTAAGCAGAAAGAAATTGATAAAGATGAATATCTTTTACAAGTTTCTTCATATATTCACCTTAATCCTTTAATGGATGGTTTAGTTGAAAAATTAGAAGACTATCAATGGTCAAGTTACCCTGATTATATTGGATTACGGCCAGGAACGCTTTGCGAAAAGGATATGGTTTTATTAGATAAATCATCAGAGGATTATAAAGATATTACTGAACAGGAAGTAAAACAAAAATTATTATTAAAGGACGTACTTTTTGAGGCCGCACCTTGAGATGACTACCCTTAAGGGTAGTAATTTTGAGGCCGTGCCTCAAAATATACGTCCTTCAAGATTAAAATTATGAAAGGTGTAGTTTTGGCTGGAGGTCACGGGACTCGTTTGAATCCTTTGACTAAAGTTGTTAATAAACAGCTTTTGTCGGTTTATGATAAACCGCTTGTTTATTATCCTATTTTAACTCTGCGCGACGCCGGAGTTAAAAAGATTTTAATTATTTCCGGGCCCGGTCATGCTGGTCAGTTGTTAGATCAATTAAAGAATGGCAAAGAATTAGGCGTGGATTTAGTTTATGATATTCAAGAGGAACCAAAAGGTTTAGCGCATGGATTAGCTATGGCCGAAGATTTTGCTGATGATGAGGGAATTACTATGATTTTGGGCGATAATATTTTTGGAGATAGCTTAAAAAAGGCGGTTAGTGATTTTAAAAAACAAGGCAAAGGCGGGAAAATTACCATTAAACAAGTATCTGATCCAGAAAGATTTGGCGTAGTTAAATTCAATAAAAAAGGCGATAAAATAGCAAAAGTTATTGAAAAGCCCAAAAATCCGCCTACTAATTGGATGGTTCCCGGCTTTTATATGTTTGATAAGCGGGTTTTTAATGTATTTAAAACAATAAAGCCGTCAAAACGAGGGGAATATGAGATTACGAGTTTGATAAATTTCTATGTTAAAGAAAATACTATGACTTATTATAAGGTTAGAGGAGAATGGATTGACGCTGGCACTTTTGATTCTTTATTAAAAGCTAATAATTTTATTGCTAAGAAAAATAATGGACTTAAACAATTTAGGATTTAATTAAGCCAAAAAATGTGAAAAAGCGCCAATTTATAAAATTCTATGATAAAAACGCGCCGCGTATTTACCGCTTTGTCTATTTAAAGGTAAATTCGCCTCAGGACTCTGAAGATTTGACTTCAGAGGCCTTTTTCAAGTTTTGGGAAAATTTAGACAATAAAAAGAAAAAAATTGATAATCCTAAAGCTTTATTATATAAAATTGCTAATAATTTAGTAATTGATTTTTATCGAAAAAAATCCCGGAGTGAAATAACAATTGATCCAGAGGACGCTATTTTAGCTAAAATCAAGGATAAGACCGATTTAAATGCTAAATTAGTTTTGGATTCAGATATAATTAAGGTTAAAAAAGCCCTAAATCAGCTAAAAGGTAATTATCAGAATATTATTATTTGGCGCTATTTAGACGATTTTTCAGTTAAAGAAATTGCTCAGATTATGGAAAAACCAGAGAATAATATCAGAGTTTTGATTCATAGAGCTTTAAAAGTTTTAAAAAGTAAATTGTGAAGGGTAGTAATTTTGAGGTACGGCCTCAAAACATACGTCCTTCAAGGGTAGTAATTTTGAGGCCGTACCTCAAAATTACTACCCTTAAATGTTTGTGTGTAATGGAATTGGGGTTTATACGTCATAATTAGTAAGAAGCTATGGAATACGATTTAGTCAGAAAAATTAAAGAATTGAAGGCAATTGAGCCTTCAGCTGAATGGATGGATGCGACTCGTTATAAGCTGATAACCCAAATTGAGCTTGATAAAAGAGCCGATGTTATGGGGGTCGGCTTTTTTCAGTGGTTAAAACAGCCCCAATCCTTTGCTTTGGCGGTCTGTTTGATATTTATCTTTTTAGGCGGACCTTGGTTAACACTTCAGGCCTCAAAAGCGAGTTTGCCTGGAGAATTGCTTTATTCAGTTAAAAGAGCGACTGAAGGTGTACAAATTACCGTAACTTCGGCAGATAGTTTAACTCCGCTCAAAATGGAGTTTGCCAGCCGCCGCTTGGAAGAATTGAATAAAATTTCAGAAGATTCTTCTTCTGAAAAAGAAGTTAAGGAAGTAATCGGCGAACTTAAAACTAATTTGGCGGAAGCCAGTGTTTACGCGGATAAAATATCTGAAGATAAGGTGATTGCCGTAGCTAAAAAAGTCCAGAAAATAAAGCAGGATTTGGGCAATACTAAAGAAGAATTATCTTCAGAAGTTCAAATAGAACTGGCTGAAGCGGAAAAAGCAGTGGAACAGATTAATAAGCAGATTTTAACCGCTTTAATTAAGAAAAAACAGCAAGAAAGCGGGGATACGACTATTAGTATAGATAGTACAGACCAAGAAATTCTTATTTTCCTGGAAGAGTTGGAAGATGGGACAATTACGACAACTGATAAGGTAATTAATGGGAATGAATGATTTATCCACAGTTTTGGCTTGATTAATCAGTTAATTGACAATATACTTTAAAATATGGAGACCCGAGTCAAGTTAAAAGGTCGAGGCCCATTTATGGGAAAAATCCTTGACATCGGGGGAATTTAATATTAAATTATAGAGTCAGTCGTAAAAAGACCTGTTGTTTAATTTATGGCAACAGGCAGAAAGGGTCGATGCGGCTGAAGAACAAAAAAAGTCGAATAAGGTTGTCTAATAGCACGTGAATTAGATAATCTTAGAGATAAAAATAAGATATAAAAATGAAAAAATTCAAAAAGTCAATTTCTATTGTAACTTCTGTTACTACAACTCTTTGGCTTTCAGGTGTGGCAATGTTAGTTCCAACCGCTGTGTTGGCTGTTGATGTTGTTGACGGGGATTTGATTCAAAATTCCGCGGCTGAAGGTATGGCTCAATTTGACATTTATATTGT
>CAZYSH010000006.1:0-10323 GCA_964650035.1 uncultured Candidatus Saccharibacteria bacterium
TCATTATTCTGGATTTTGTTCAAAGAAAGTTCGAACATCGTCCAGAAAACACCGCATTCTATTAGAGTTGGGAGTACAACTTGTAAATTAGGAGTGCAACTCCTAAATTCTTTAGGAGTTGCACTCCTAATTCTACTTCCAACTCCTAAAAAATATGCCCAATATCTTAAACGGAAATCCGATCTATTTTATTCTCTTAGCTGGTTTAATTTTACTGCTCATTTGGAATATTTTTATTCATTTACGGCTTTTGCGGATTAAAAGAAAACTAAAGGTCTTTTTCAACGGTAAAAAAGCGACTGATTTAGAAGGCGTGCTTTTTGAAGAAATCAGACGTTTAAAAAAAGCTGAAGAAGATATTAAAGAACTTTTTAAATCGTCCAAGGTCTTAGAAAAAATGGCCAGTCAGAGCATTCAAAAAGTTGAAGTAATCCGATTTAATCCCTTTAAAGAAACGGGTGGCGACCAAAGTTTTGCCATTGCTCTACTTAATTCTCAAAATAATGGATTAATAATTTCCAGCTTATTCACCCGTCAAGGCAATAGGATTTACAGCAAACCAATCAAAAACGGAGAATCAAAATATCCTTTATCCAAAGAAGAATTAGAAGTTCTAAAAAAAGCAGGGGTTAAGATTTAAACAATTCTTATATATAAAAAGCATACACGCAAAAACCGGCTATACTACTATAGCCGGTCGTTCTATTTGTTGCCTGCGAAAAACCAACTCGCTTTATTCCGCTATTTTATATTTTTCTAAATGACGCATGAAGCTGCGTCTGTCTCTGTTTCTTGATATTCCTCATAATTGCGCTCAATATAACTGCATTTCGGATTATCGCAACTGCGATAAGGCGTAATTCTCCCTCAAGCTTTCCGGTCGTATTTTACGATATTTCCGCTCCCGCACTTGGGACATACTTCATCTGTTGTCCTTACATTCGAGGCCTTTCTTCCTTCATAATCCTTCATCGCATCCCCCTTTCCCGTCTTTGCAAAAAAAATTATCCGCAAAAAATACAAATATTAAAGAACAAAAACAAAACTATATTTTCAAACTTTTCTTTATCTTTTTTAGTTTTTTTGAGATTGCTTTTTCAACGTTAACCTCATGAGTATTTGCCAGCTGCAATAGCAAAATTACACAATCGCAAAAGCCAGATTCTAAAAGCTCCTGATTTACTTTTTCCCGACCATATTTTTTATTATAAATCTGCGCCGCCAATTCGCCCAACTCTTCAATTAAATGAATTATGGTTGTGTCAGAGTCGTGTTTGCCAGGATATTTTGCATCAAGTTTTTTAACAATAACTGTGACTAATTTTTGTAATTCATTTATTTCCATAATTTTGTTTGTTAAAATTTAATACAATGTGCAGCTTTTTATGTATAACAGTTATTATTTCTATCTTACCTAAAACAGGACCAAATAACAATACTTATTTGACCAAAGGGGCTAAAAATGGTAATTTAAGCCATATAATGACCAAGAAAAAAGAACAAAAAAAGAATTTTCAATCCAGACCACCAGTAGTGGTTATTTTAGGCCATGTTGACCACGGCAAAACTTCTATTCTTGATTATATTCGCAAAACTAAAGTAACGGAAAAAGAATCAGGCGGCATTACCCAACACATAGGCGCTTATCAGGTTAAACATCAAGATAAGCTAATTACCTTTATTGACACGCCTGGTCATGAGGCCTTTTCCGCTATGCGCTCCCGGGGCGCTAAAGTGGCTGATATCGCTGTTTTGGTTGTTGCCGCTGAAGAAGGAGTTAAGCCGCAGACCAAAGAAGCGATTGAACATATTAAAAAAACCAATATCCCAGTGGTTGTCGCCTTGAATAAAATTGACAAACCGACAGCCCAGCCGGAAAAAGTTAAAGGCGAATTAACTAAACACGACATAGTTGTTGAATCTTTAAATGGCGATATACCTTCAGTTAATGTTTCCGCCAAAAACGGTCAGGGCATAGACGAACTATTGGAAATGATTAATTTAGTGGCGGAAATGGAAGAATTAAAAACAGATTTTAACAAAAAGCCGGCTTTGGGAGCAATTATTGAATCGTATTGCGACAGCAAGCGGGGCAATACAGCCACCCTTTTAGTTAAAGAAGGAACTTTAACCAATCAAGATATTGTTGGCGCTGATTCAGCTTTCGGCAAAATCAAAATAATGGAGGATTTTCAGGGAGAGCCGATTAAACAAGCAACCGCCTCAACTCCGGTCATTATCACCGGGTTTAATCAAGTTCCTCAAGTTGGAGAAAAATTTTATGTTTTCAACAATCTAAACGAAGCCCAAGCCAGAGTTGACAGAAAAACAATCAAAAGACAACCTGAAGACGAAACTGAAGTCCGGGTTTTTGAACCAGATAAAAAAATTCTTAATATTATTCTTAAGTGCGATGTTCGCGGCTGTTTAGAAGCAATCAAAGAATCACTTAGAAGTATTCCTTCTGATGAAGTTGCTTTAAGAATTCTTAAAGCTGAAGCGGGCGAAATTACTGAATCAGATATTAAATTAGCTGAATCAGCCAAAGCGCGGATAGTTGGTTTTCGGGTTAAAATTAGTTCAACTATTCAACGTTTAGCCCAACAAAGAAAAGTAAAAATTATTACCTTTGATATCATTTACGAGCTTATCCAGGCAGTCAGAGAAATACTCTCCAAACTATTGGAACCGGAAATAACTAAAGATGTTTTAGGTCAGTTAAAGGTTTTAGCTGTTTTCCGAACCGAAAAAGACAGACAAATTATTGGCGGCAAAGTAATTGATGGACAAGTTAAACAAGGCGGTCTGATTGATATAGTTAGGGAAAATAAAAAAATAGGTCAGGGTAAAATTGTTCAGTTACAGCGCGATAAGAAAGAAACTGATGAAGTCAATAAAGGACAGGAATGCGGTATTCTTTTTAAAGGCGATCCTATTATTGAAAAAGGAGATATTTTAGAAATTTATCAAGAACAAAGAAAGAAAAGGGAAATTTAGGAAAGGACGTATATTTTGAGGTACGGCAGTTGATCTTATACCTAAGAGGACTGTCATAGAAAATTATGTCCTCTGAAAGAGGACGTAATTTTTAGGACAGTCCTCCGGATTAAGTCCTCTGAATAAAACGATGTCCCAGCGAATTCAAAGAGTCAACGAACTTATCAAACAAGAAATCAGTAAAATACTTTTAAAAGAAATTGATTTTGCTGCTCTTTTAGTTACTATTACTAATGTTGATACTTCGCCTGATTTAAAGAATTGTAAGGTTAAAATTAGCGTTATCCCGACAGATAAAAGCGACTTGGCTCTAAAAATTATTCAAAGAAATATTTACAATCTTCAACAAGAGCTCAATAAGAAAATAACTTTGAAATTTGTTCCTAAACTTAAATTTGAAATAGACCAAATTGAAAACAAAGCCCAGAGGATTGAGGAGATTTTTAGCAAATCCAGGCCTTGAACTTAGCGAAAAATGTGTTAAAATAAAAATAAGGCCTGGTGTCCGAGCAGCTAGGAAACGGTCTGCAAAACCGTGTACAGGGGTGCAATTCCCCTCCAGGCCTCATGAATGCCGAGGTGGCGGAATTGGTTTACGCGCAGAACTTAAAATTCTGTGGACTTTGTCCATGTGGGTTCGAGTCCCACCCTCGGCACAAAAAGAAAAGACCCGTTTTAATTACGGGTCTTTTCTATGTACCAAGCACTTCTACTTTAAGCTGTTTAACTCCAAATTGTTTGGCTTGCCAGCGTCCAGGAAACCAAATATCTATTTTATGGCTGTTTCTAAGAGCCATTCGGTCCTCAACTACGAAAATTTTATCTCCGTAAACTTGAGGAAAACGGACCCTGGTGCCGAACCGCAAAAAGTTACAAGCCACTGTTCCGTCATGAACATGAGTTCCGGAAGCGGTAATAAACGGTGTGTCATCGGTCTGGTCCGGAGTACTGGAATAACCGGTAACAATTACCCATCGCTCAGCCACAACCACTGGAGTATCAGGATTAGCCGTTTGAATTAAGGCCTGGCCCTGAATAGTAGCTAATTGTTCAGTTGGGTCTGTTTGATTTAAATCAACTGAATCGACCTGTGGTTGAAGCATAAATAAATTGGAAATAAAACTAGCTAAAGTAAGAGTTGCTGAAATCTTAGCATTAACTGTATACATATTTTTATGTCAAATTAAAAAATCCCCTGTTGAGGATTTCCTATATACTAACATATTCAATTTAATTTGTCAAGCCCTTTCGCGCGCTAATTGAGAGAACTCAAGGACGTTCCTTAAAATGACGTCCTTGGCACAAGGACGTCATTTTAAGGAACGTCCTTGAGTATGAGGAGAGTCCAACTCCTAATTCCACATTCCACAACCTAAAAATCGCCTGTTAAAACACAATTTTAATATCTGGAGCGGGTAGAGGGAATCGAACCCTCGTTGTCCGATTGGCAACCGGACGTAATAACCACTATACGATACCCGCATATTAAATTCTTTTATATTTTTTATAATACAAATCTATCCAAACTGCAATTTTTTCTTTTAAACCTCGACTATTCACATGAACTGTGCAAATACCATGTTCTAAACGTTTGGTTGGATGTTTTCCTTTAATAAATTGAACCTTGCCAAACTGTAATTTAGAAATTCCAGTAACTTGACTCCAAAAATTTATACATTTATTTTCTGAAAGATCAGGATACAATACAAGATATATTTTAATTTTTTCTATAGGAATCTTAGTAATAAATTCCAAAAAATCAACAAAAAGTTTAATCATTCGAGAATCAGTGTTAGCCAATCTAACCATCCCATTCTCTATTTTACTATCTCCCTCGCCCCAATACATATTCAATCCACCTACAAAGAGCGGGCTTTTAACTAAATTATTAAACTCTTTTCTGGCCTCTCTTCGATGTGATTCTCTCCATTCCTCCCATTTTGAACTATTTACTTTTGATATAATTTTCATTCTTTTTCGGGCCATTCTATTATTTCGCTCATTCAATTTCTTTTTAATTTTTTCTGACCATCTTAAATCTTTAAACCAATAATGCATTGTGCTTTTAGGAATACTTAATTCTTTGCTAATCTTATTATAGCTTAAACCCTTTTTCCGCAACTTTATAGCTAAATGTTTATCGTTTCGCATAAAATTGAACCGCTCTACTATATCTTGCTTATACTATACAACAACAGTTCAATATTTGAAAGAGCGCAATTGTGGAAAACTGTGCCGGGGGTGAGAGTCGAACTCACTACCTTCTCGTTTTCAGCGAGACACTCTACCGTTGAGTTACCCCGGCATATATTCAATTTTGTGGACCGTGCCGGAGTCGAACCGGCGACCTTCTGCGTGCCACGCAGACACTCTAACCAGCTGAGCTAACGGCCCTAGATTCACCGAGTACCCTCGGCAGGAGTCGAACCTGCGACCTGCGCGTTAGGAGTGCGCCGCTCTATCCGTCTGAGCTACGAGGGCAAGTTTTCCCCACTTTTCTATCTTATCTTATTGACTATTCTTAGTCAATAACATATACTCTACTAAAAGGAGACCTAATTATGCAAAAATCACCTGTTGTCCAAGTAGTTAAAAAAGTAACTCCAGCTGTTGTTAGTATTATCATCAGTAAAGATTTGCCTAAAATTCGAAAATATTATATCCAGCCATACGACGAATACTCCGGACTATATGGTCCACCAATCACTCAATACCGCCAAGAAGGAAAACAAAAAGTTAAGATTGGCGGCGGGAGTGGTTTTTTTGTTTCTTCAGATGGCATTATTATCACCAACCGCCATGTAGTTATTTCACCTGATGTTGATTACACTATTATTACATCTGATGAAAAAGAATATCAAGCTGAAATCTTGGCTCGCGATCCGGTCAATGACGTAGCAATAATCAAAGTTAAAAACGCCAAAGGCAAAAAATTTCCGTTTTTGGGATTGGGTGATTCTGATAAAGTAGAATTAGGCCAGGACGTCATTGCTATTGGCAATGCCTTGGGCGCTTTCCGAAACACTGTTTCCACCGGCGTTATCTCTGGTTTAAGCCGATTTATTACCGCTCGAGACGGCGTTTCCGGACAAACGGCTCAATTAAGAGGATTGATTCAGACAGATGCGGCTATTAATCCGGGCAATTCAGGCGGACCTTTGCTTACTTTTGACGGAAAAGTCATTGCTATTGATGTAGCTATTGTTATGGGCGCTCAAAATATTGGTTTTGCTATCCCTATTAACAACGCTAAAAAGGACTTGGATGATTTAAAGAAGCATGGCCGCATTATCCAGCCGTTTTTAGGCGTCCGCTATATTATGATTAACAAGGCGCTTCAAGAAGAATTCGCCGCCCGACTTAATATCCGTCTGCCGGTTAATTACGGCGCTTTAGTTATCCGAGAACCAGGTGTTGGCGACCCGGCAGTTGTTCCCGGCAGCCCAGCCGCTAAAGCGGGAATTACGGAAAATGATATTATCTTAGAATTTGGCAAAACAAAAATAAATGAGAAGCATCCTTTGCAAGAATTAATTCATAAGCATAAGCCGGGTGATATAGTAGAGATAAAGATTTTAAGAAAAGATAAACTCGGCAATACTACGGTAAAATTAGAAGAAAGGAAATAGTTTCGTCCAGTTCAGCGAGGCGATACTCTCTGCCTGAGAACATAAAAACCCCGGCAATACCGCCGGGGTTTTTATGTTAATTAGGGGTTGGGATCTTGTTGCAGAGGCGTCGCCTCTGCAACCACCACTCCCAACTCCGAAAAAATCTAACCGACAATTAATTTAAAAATGAGAAAAACAAAGGGGAAAACCCATTGAAAAGCGAAAAAAATAAAGAAAAGCAGAATGAACATTCCGTAATGCTCCAAAAACATTCTTAATTTATCCATTGATTGAGGTAAAAAACTAAAAAGAATCTTAGAACCGTCTAAGGGCGGAATTGGAATCAAGTTAAAAACCGCCAAAAGAATATTTAAAATGACAATTAAACTTAAAATTTGAACCAATCCGCCAGATAGCAATATTGAAGAATCAATAAAACGCAAAGCTAGACCAAAAACCAGGGCAACTAAAAGATTAGCTCCTGGCCCGGCCGCAGCCACTTTCGCCTCCCCGTATCGCTGATCGCGAAGATTATAAGGATTAAAAGGCACCGGTTTAGCCCAACCGAAAATCGCCTGTCCTCCGGAAAAAATAAAAATCACTAAAGGCACCAAAACCGAACCAATCGGATCTAAATGTTTCATCGGGTTTAAAGTTAACCGGCCGTAATGTCGGGCAGTTGAATCGCCTAATTGAAAAGCCACCCAGCCATGAGCAAACTCATGAATCACCACTGACATTAACAGAATAGCTAATTGGAAAATTAGAATAATGAAAGATTCCATACTTTTGGAAGTTCGACTTCCAAATTGGAAGTCGCATAACCTCTAGACAACAAACAAAATCACCACTTGAAAAATTATAATTTAAATGATAGAATAAGCCATTATGTCTAGAAGATGTTCAATTTGTGGCAAAAAATCAATGGTAGCAACGGTTCGCAAGAAGCTCCGTGGTAAGTATAACCCAACTGCCAAAAAAAGAAAATACCCTAATCTTCAATGGGTCCGTCTTGCTGATGGCAAACGAATTAAGGCCTGTACTAAATGTATCAAAACAATGAGTAAAACTAAAAAGAAGTAATCGGGCTGTGGCCTAGTGGCTTAAGGCACACGCATGGGGTGCGTGGGATCGCTGGTTCGAATCCAGTCAGCCCGACAATTAGTTAGGAGTCGGACTCCCAACTTTTTCTTAAGAATAAAAAAACGCCTTGCTGGTGTTTTTTTTATTCTCCAGCAAGGCATTTACCTTATAAATTATTATCAGCGCGGCGAACCTCGCCGTTCCTTAACTATCCTAACACTCTTTGGCGCTCCGCTGCAATGGCGACATTTCACATTATTAACTGATGAACAATGAGGACAAACTGCGAAAAAACCGCCGTTGTTCTCCTTCTTTCTGATATGTTCTTTCGGGATATCGTTTCCACATTCTCTACATTTCATTCTCCCTCCTTCCTTGTTTATAATTAAAAGCTACAAAGTACTTACTCAAACTAAAAGCTTTGCTGCCAGTGATTTTTCTAAGAATTTCGCCGTTCTGCCAAGTGGGTCTCCGCAGATTAATCCCACAGGACTAATCAATTTAAGAATCCCTGGAAAAACAACTTAACCGAAATTTTGAAGAAAAATCTAATTGAACAGCAAAGCTATTATTATTTTACCAAACCCAAAACTTTTGTCAACTGTTTAATTAAGGTAACAATTGGAGGCGGGGCTAATAAGCTATACACTTTTCTACCCTGATCATCTTTAACAACCCACGGTTTTTCTAATATTTCAACTTTTTTCTTTTTGCTATCCCATCGATAAGAATATTCTGGAGTAATTTCATAATCATCAACATATTGTTTAGCTATTTTAACAGGAATTGAATTTCGTACAAGAATTTTAGGAACTCCATGTAAAGAAAAAGCCAAACCAATTAAACCTTGATCTTTATCTAATCTTTCTCTAAAGGCCTCTAACCCCAAATTATCTCCTTCTTTGCTTACCATTCGCGCGCCTTGACATTTAGGATTATCGCAGATCAAATAGAATTCTTTTTTATTCTCATCATACCCTATCTTCTTCGTAGGCAATACCTTAATGCCTCTTGGCGTATGACAATTAGGACAAACTACTCTACCTCTCATCCTCACATCAATAACTGATTCTGGTAAATCAATGGCAATAAAAAGATCGCTGTCTTCTCGATAATTAATCAAATCCCTAAAGAACAACGAATAGGAAACCTGATCTATTTCTCTGGGAAACCCATCTATGAAAAGAGTTTTCTTATCCATTTTATCAATTTCCCTTTTAATTAAAGCTAAAGTAAATTCAGTTGGCATTAAATCTGTGGGGCTCCGGCCAGCTAAAATGTCAATTGCCTGTTTAATTGAAATATATCCGCGATAATTCTTGTCTAAATAATCTAATAATTCTTTTTTTGTTTTTCTATTTTTCAAATCTTGACCTGCTTTTCTAATAGCATCACCCACTGAAAGATGCCCTATTTTATCATCACCAAAGATTTCTATCATTAACTTAGTATATACTCCTTTACCAGCGTTTTTCTTGCCTAAAAGATAGGCAATAAAGGTATTTTTCTTAAAATACTTTTTGAGTAGTTTAATTTCTGTTCCTACTTTTTGATTAAAGTATTGTTTCCTTTCTTTAGGGTCATTTAGGTTGAATTTCTTATTCAACCCCCCAACTTTTGTTTTAATATATGGGAATTCTTTTTGGTAATTATCCATAGTTTTAAATAATTAAAAAATAGCTACTAACAACTATTCTTCAGTCAGTATATCAAAATCAATCCCATTCGTCAAAATCTTGATATCTCCATGCTTATCCGTCCGATAAACTAATAAATCTTTAATCCGCTCCAACACTTCCTTGCTTGGATGTTTATAGCGATTATTCTCGCCTACGGAAATAATTGCTATTTCAGGATTTACTGCTTTAAGGAAATTATAACTGGTAGATGTTTTACTCCCATGGTGAGCTAATTTTAAAATATCGGACTCCAAATCATAATCCTGATTGACTAAATAATTCTCAACTTTTTTCTCAATATCTCCTGTTAAAAGGATCTCCGTATCACCGTAAATTAAACGCCCAACCACTGAAACGTTATTAGTCGGCTTAGAATATGAACCAATTAAATCTTGTTCCGGCCAAAGAATTTCCAAAACAATCCCCTCTTGAAGAACGATTTTCTGACCGGCTTGGGCTAAAGTTAAAGAAATATCCTTCTCTTTGATTAACTCCTGCCATTTTTTGTAAACGATTGTACCTTTTTCTAAACCGCTAAATAGAATATGTCCAATATTATAATATTCCAATACTTCAACCAATCCAGTAACATGGTCTGCGTCTGGATGAGTTAGAATCACTAAATCAATAGTCCTATCATGAAAAGGCATGACTTGGCCTAAATTTCCCAAAATACCTTTATCCGGTCCCCCATCAATCAAAATCTGCCTGTTATTTGGCGTTTCAATAAAAATACTATCCCCTTGGCCCACATTAAAGAAAACAACTTCTAAAATATTGCCCGGGACCTGCTCAAAAACAGCGAACCAAACTACAATAGTAGCGCCAAATAAAACTATCAAAATTGAATATTTAACCTTCCTAAACATTTTTTATTTAGGGTAAAATGGTTAGGTAAGATGATTGGGAGATTCTTATTGGGAGTGCGACTCCCAACAGAGTTGGGAGTCGCA
>CAZYSH010000006.1:10333-21406 GCA_964650035.1 uncultured Candidatus Saccharibacteria bacterium
GGTTTGTAAACTTTCTGGGTCGATTCTTATGGGCCGGCCCACCCACAACAGTGGGGGGCGCCCCACTCCCAACCCCTAACTCCTTGCCCAACTCCTCCTAACCTTCTGATTATTGACAAGAACAAATAAATATTATTAAATAGATAATAGATTATAGAACGCTGTAAAATTATAATTCACAAACAAAAGGAGGTTTTCAATGCCAAAAGCGATTTTTGTTGTAGACGAAGAAACAGGAGAAAATATCCGGCCGGCCCAAACATCTGAAGACAACTGGAATAAAGGCATTTTTCCAACAATGGTCGATGGCCAGCCCGTGGTTGCCCGTCGGGCAAATTTCACCGGCCTGGAAGAAGAAATACAGACCGACCACATTGCCTTCTCAACTCGCGGGGAGGCATTAAATCACGGAAAATAAGGATTAATTCCTTAATTTCCACAGGGATGCGAAAAACCTCGCATCCCCTTTTTATTTGTAAAAATAAAGGTAGAGGTTAAACCTCGATTTTACTCTCTATCCTTCCTCCGGTAAACAATAATCGCCAAAAACAAATAGTAGCCAACCAAAATTATTAAAGAGAAACTCCTGAATTCAATTGCGGCTAAAGGTATAAACGACAAATAATTAACCAACTTAACAAGATAACTTAATAAAAACCAAACTGGCCAGGCAATAATTTTAGCCAAAGGCAGCCAAATTAATCCAATAAAAACCAAAACTATCCCTAATATCATTATAACAGGCAATAAAGGAACAATTAACAAATTAGCCAAAGGAGATATTAAAGAAACACGGCCAAAGTGAAAAACTAAAAGAGGCAAAACGCCTATTTGAGCCGCCAGGGTCATAGTTAAAATATCCTTTATTCTTAATAGATTAGGCAACTTACGAATCACCCTATCCAAGATTGGTTTTAAATAAATAATACTTAAAGTAGCCATAAAAGATAATTGAAAACCAACATCTGATTTTAATAATAAAGGATTAACAAACAGCATAATAACAGCGGCAAAAACCACCGCCCGACCAGCGCCGCGCAACCGCCCAATTTTTTGAGCCAGCAATAATAACCCCGCCATAATCCCTGCCCGCACAGCTGAAGCTGGCGCGCCAATCATAATGATGTAAATAACCAATAAAATTATTACAAAATAAAAGACCTGCTGGCGCCACAAGCCAATACCTAAACCCAAAAACAATAAAATTTGAGTCATAATAATCATATGCATCCCTGAAATTGCCACAATATGCCGCGTACCGGTAGTATTTAATTTATCTTTTAATTCATTTGAAAGACCATATTTATCACCCAGAAATACAGCTTTTAAAATACTTGATTGTGGAGGCAACAATGTCTGCTCAATTACATTTCTCAATTTGTCTTTAAAGTTAAAAATTTTTTGAAAGAACCAATTTGCTTGATTTTGAGCCAGCCGGGTAACTTGAGGATAATAACTGACTAAATAGATTTTATCCTTGGCTAAGTAGGCCCGATAATCAAAATCTTCAAATTGAGCCGGCTCTCTTAATTTGCCAAAGATTTCTAATTTATCGCCATAATAATATTGAGGATATAGTTTAGCGGTTATTAATATTTTTCCTGAAATCTCTTCTGTCTCAAACTCAAACTTCTGCTGACTAATTCTTTGCTCTGGTTCGCCTACAATAATGCCTTGTAAACTAACCTCTTGACCATAATATTGATTAAGCTCCTCATTTTCTTGAGGAGCTTTAACAAAAGAATAAACAAAAACACTAATAATAAAAACAAAACAGAGATAAAGAAATATCTTGGACTTAGTCATTGATTATATCATAGCATAAAAGTAACCCAAGATGGCTTAGAGGGCCTAAGAGGCTTGTCCTGCAAAATGATGTCCCGTGCGAAGCAAGGCGTCATTTTCAGGACGACGCCTCTGGGTTAATCGAGACAACACCTCTGACTTCTCATCCTCTCAACCCTTGACAAATTAAACAAGGTATGATATAATGGGAGTATTAAAAATCAAATAATGAATGAATAACATATAAAGAAATAAGGAGGAAAGAAAAATGATGAAGAAATTACGGAAATTATGGGCTAAACTAGGACCAAAAGAACAATTATGGATCGGGCTCGGACTTACTGTAATAGCAAGCGTCATCGCTGGTATAAATATGAAAAGCATATCATTCGGCATTGGGGTATTTTTTGCACTACCCATGATAGCAATCACAGCACACATCACCAAAATAGGTACAAGATAAACCAATAAAGAGCCGGAACGGCAAAATCGTTCTGGCTCTTTTTCATTTCAAAATTCAATTCCTTTTCTCGCTTTAATTCCCTTTTTAAAATAATGCTTAACTTCTTTCACTTCGCTAACCAAATCAGCTAATTGAATAATTTTTTTAGAGGCCTGGCGGCCGGTCAAAATCAACTCTGTCCTTAGCGGAGTTTTTTTTATCAAACTAATTAAATCTTCTACTTTTAACAAACCCAAACTAACAACCACATTTATTTCATCTAAAATAATTAAATTATATTTTTTGCCTTGAACGGCTTTTTGGGCAAAATTAAAACCCTGGTTTGCAAGGTCAAAATCTTTTTGAGTTAAATTGTTTTTACTGATAAATCCCTTTCTGCCAAAAACCCTAACTTCAAAATTTCTAATTCTTCTTATCACTTTTAATTCTGAACTGCTGCCATCTTTCAAAAATTGAACCAATAAAACTTTTTTGCCGGCGCCAACTACTCGCAGGCCCAGCCCCAAAGCGGCTGTTGTCTTGCCCTTACCATTGCCGGTATAAACTTGAAGCATAAATATTTTAGAATCTCAAGAAGTATTTTCAGCGGCGTCGAATTGCGAGCGGGCATGGTGTCGCCTTAGGCGACGAGCGAGCAATTCGCAGCAGCAAATTTCCTCGCTGGGGAAATTTGTGTTAGCTGAAAATAGCTTCTTGAGATTCTAATAAAAATTTGCGTCTTTTGAAAATTAATCAGACGCTATCCTTATATATTACACGTCGGACAACTGCCCGGCGGCAAATCAGGAATATTCGGCGAAGGATCACGAAGCTCCGGAGAAACATCTTTTTCTGGAATTTTTTCACCATTATTAATTGATGATTTTTTTTGTCCCTTATTATTGTTAATATTCAAAACCTGCTGTTTGCGGCTTTCGTTTCGGTAAAGAGTCACTCCTTTACAGCCCAATTTATAGGCCAAGAGATAGGCCTTTTTAACTTGGGATTCTGATGCTTTAAAAGGGAAATTAATTGTTTTACTAGTGGCGTTATCAACATATTTCTGAAAAGCGGCTTGCATTTTAATATGGTCTTCAGGACCAATCTCTAAAGCCGTAACAAAAACTTTTTTAACATCAGCTGGGACGTTTTTAATGTCCTGAAGACTGCCTTTGGCAGACACTTCTTCAATTAATTCCTTTGACCAAAAGCCGCGTTCCTTGGCGATTTCTTCAAATAAAGGGTTAACCTCAACTAATTCCTCTCCACCTAAAACGTGCTTTCGGACAAAAGCAATAGCGAAAAGTGGTTCAATGGCTGAAGACGCTCCGGCAATAATGCTAATTGTGCCGGTTGGCGCAATAGTAGTAACTGTAGCATTCCTGACCCGAGGCATAGCTGATTCATTATAGACGCTACCCATAAAATTAGGAAAGACACCTCTTTGTTCAGCTAATTCAACTGATGCTTTTCGGCCTTGTTCTTGAATAAATTTCATAATCTTTTCAGCTAATCTAAAGGCCCTAAGAGAATTATAGGGAATATTAAGCATAATAAGCATATCAGCCCAGCCCATTACTCCCAATCCAATTTTACGATTACCCTTGGTCATTTTTTCAATTTCCGGCAAAGGATAACGGTTAACATCAATAACGTTATCCAAGAAATGAACCGCGTTATAAACTGTCTCTTTTAATTTATCCCAATCAACTGTCAAGTTTTTAGCCCGTTTGGATTTTTCCATTACCATCTTGCCCAGATTAATGCTTCCCAGATTGCAGCTTTCCTGCCCAAGCAACGGCTGTTCCCCACATTGCGAGCTGACAATTCCTGAAATTAGTGGCCTTTTGCTGATTTTGGTTTTTGCTTCCGGCTTGGTAATATAAACAACTGTATGAAATTCGTCTACGGTAATATTATAAACATCCTCATGGCCATAGAACTCTATAGATTGAACCTTGTGATTATGTAGTATTAATTCTTCTTTAAAATTAATAAATCCACCAAAGGTGCTTCTCACATCACCAGAATAGCCACGTCGCTTTGCAAATTTTCTAAATTCTTTATAACTTGGAATTCGATTCTTCCTTTTAAAAAATTTCACTCCTAAATCGTAGAGTTCTTTCCTTAATTTTTCTCTTTTTTTAGCGTTAGTTTTTATAAAATTACTAGTATCTCTATGTTGATTAATATAAATACTTGAGCAAGATTGAGAACAGAAAGTTCTCCTATCATTTTCTTTGTATATTATTTTCTTGCCACAAATTTTACAATTAGAAGAAATTAATGGATATATTGTCTTTGCTTTGCTGATTTTTTCTTTTATCTCAGGATTATCTTCATAAAGTTGAATTATTCTCTTACTCATAGCTAATCTATTTTCTGGGTTTTGGAAATATTCTTTTGTTAATTTACCAATTAATTCTTTTGTTTCTTTCCTATGTTTTTTACCAAACATTCCATTCCCTTTTCCCGATTTTACTTTACTCATTTTCTTTCTATAAATATCTTTTTCTTGTTTAGTTAATTTTTGCCACCATTTCCCTTTCATTACATTTTGTTCTCCAGTTTGATGCAGGCTATCGTGCGCACTTTGGCTCATAATTTCTAAATTATTAATCTGGTTGTTCAATCCATTAAAATCTTTATGATGAACTACTTCTATTGGATATTTCTTAATTTTTCTATCTAGTAAAAATTCTGCAATCATTCTATGTTCTGCCCGAGCTCTTTTGCCATTATTTTGCGATACACCCCAATACAGACAATTCTTTTTAGTTGCTGTGTATTGAAACTTGTTAAAAGGCATTAAACTCGTATTAGGTTTCAAATCTTTTAATTTTATTTCTTTATTATTTCTATCTCTAAATTTATGATCTTCTGTAGCTATAATATGACTTCCATCATCTAAAGTTACTTTCCAGACCGGAACATTTTTTCGTGTTTTTCTTGGATTTCTTCCCGTTCTAATTTGGATCTTGCCATCTCCATAAGAATAGACTGGAATATCTTTCCCTTCTTTAGCTAATTGTTTAATAGAAACATAATCTCTTCCATCAGCTACCCCCACTAAAGTATCCCCAACTACACACGGATTAGTTGATTCAATCTCGCCTAACTTGGGCGTAGGGTTATCGCGGTTAATACGGTCAATAAAGATTACGCCTGGTTCGCCATTTTCCCAAGCATAATGAACGATTAAATTAAAAACCTTATTGGCATCTATTTTTTTAGCCACTTGACCGGTTCTTGGATTAATCAAATCATATTTTTTGTTCTTTTTAACTGCCTCCATAAACTCATCAGTAATAGCCACTGAAAGATTAAAATTATTTAAAACACCCTCTTCTAATTTAGCGGTAATAAATTCCATAATATCAGGATGGTCTATCCGCAAAATACCCATATTAGCTCCGCGCCTCTTACCTGCTTGCTTCACTACTTCGGTTGCGGCATTAAAAACACTCATAAAAGAAAGTGGCCCCGAAGACTGGCCTTGGGTTGATTTAACTAAATCCTTTTTTGGTCTCAGCTTAGAAAAACTAAAACCCGTTCCTCCTCCGGATTTATGTATTATAGCGGCATTCTTAATTGCCTCAAAAATTTCTTCCATAGAGTCCCCCACATCAAGGACAAAACACGCGCTTAATTGCTGTAAGACGCCGCCAGCATTCATTAAAGTGGGCGAATTTGGCAAAAACTCCAAAGAAGCCATCATCCGGTAAAATTCTTTACCAATATCAAAAAGCTCGTCATCAGAAATTGACGGCTTAAAAAATGTTTCGGCTGAAGCAACATTAGCCGCTACCCGCTGAAACAGCTGCTGGGGCGTTTCAGTAATTTTCTCCTGGTCATCCTTTTTCAAATACCTTGATTCAAGAACCCGCAAAGCGTTAGGAGAAATCTTAGTTTTAACATTTTGACTTAAAAGCCACCATTTAGCGTCGCGGATTTCTTTTCTTTTCTGACGATACAAATCATAACTTTCAGCAACCTTTTTATGTCCATTTTTTGCCAAGGCCTCAACCACAATATCCTGAATTTGCTCAACTTGCGGAATTTTGCCTTCAAAACGCCTATTCAATATCCCAACCACTTTATTAGAAACCTGCTCGGCCAAACTTCTGTCTTCTTTGCCTTGAGCTAAAAAGGCCTTAAAAATCGCTTCGGTGATTTTAGATTGACTAAAATCAACTACCCGGCCATCCCTTTTTCTTATCTGATTAAACTTTAAATTTGTTCTAGACATAAATATTTCTTAAAAACTAAAATATATTCTATTGTACTCCAATAAGAAAATTAGGTCAAAGATAATTTATTTAAGATACAAAAACAGCTCCAATAATTAGAACTGTTTCTGTTTGTTCAAAACTATTTCATCTTCCGACGGATAAAAGCTGGTATATCCCATTCGCTCTCCGACTCATCAATTGGAGCGGCAGCTGCCTTTGGTTTTAAAGTTGTTTTTCTCTTAATCCCCTTATCTTCAATTTGATTAATGGGCGAGATGTCTTGAATTCTGGTTTCGGCCGCTTTTTTTAGAATACC
Source organism: uncultured Candidatus Saccharibacteria bacterium (assembly GCA_964650035.1). Classification (GTDB taxonomy): domain Bacteria; phylum Patescibacteriota; class Minisyncoccia; order Portnoybacterales; family UBA2143; genus CAZYSH01. The sequence continues at coordinate 17,109 of CAZYSH010000006.1, forward strand.
TTCATCAAACCCGGTCGCAATCACTGTAACTTTAATCTCGCCTTTCTTTAACTTATCATCCATAACAGCGCCGAAAATAACTTTGGCCTCCGGGTCAATTGATTCAGTAATGATTTTAGCGGCATCATTAATTTCAGTCATAGCTAAGTCAGCGCCGCCGCTGACATTAAAGAGAACTCCTTTAGCTCCATCAATTGAAAGTTCTAAGAGAGGCGAGTTAACAGCTGATTTGGCCGCTTCAATAGCTCTCTCTTCCCCAGTAGCCCGACCGATTCCCATTAAAGCTGAACCGGTATTTTCCATAATTGCTTTGACATCGGCAAAATCAACATTAACAACGCCCGGAGTAACAATTAAATCGGAAATACCCTGAACAGCTTGTCGTAAAACATCGTCAACTACAGAAAAAGCATTAAGCAAAGGTGTTTTGCGGTCAATAAAGGAAAGTAATTTATCATTAGGAATAGTAATTAGAGTATCAACCCTATCTTTCAAATGACCTAAACCATCATTAGCAATTTGAGCTCTTTGTTGGCCTTCAAAAGAAAACGGTCTAGTAACCACAGCAACAGTTAAAGCCCCTGAGTCCTTAGCCGCTTCAGCTATAATCGGCCCAGCGCCAGTTCCAGTACCGCCTCCCAAGCCATAAGTGACAAATACCATATCTGAACCCTTAACCGCTTCATGAATTTCATCTCGATTCTCTTCCGCCGCCTGACGGCCTATCTCCGGATTCATGCCAGCGCCCAACCCTTTGGTTAAATTTTTGCCAATATGCAGCTTCTCCTGCGCTTTAACATGATGAAGGTCTTGAGCGTCAGTATTAATAGCTACAAAGTCTACACCTTGAATTTTGCAAGCCACCATTCTGGAAATACTATTTCCACCACTCCCTCCAATGCCGACCACTTTAATTTTAGCGAAAGTTTCCACATCCGGTCTTATTTGAGCCATATTATAATAAACAATGAGGAGCTCCTAATCCCTCCTCATTGTAGTTTAATTAATATTAAAACTTTCTTAGAAAAATATCACAATTATTAAAATAATGCAAGTCCTTAAGGTAAAAACCCCTGAAACCACTTTTTAAGTTTACCAACAGTTGAACCTACGGAAAATTCAGGTAAAGAGATACCTTGACTATTTGACTTAATCCGATTATCCATATTCCAAAGAATCAAGCCGATAGCTGTGGAAAAAGATGGGTCTTCAATTTCATCAACTATTCCCTCTATTTCTAAAGGAAAACCTATTTGGACCGGCAGTTTTAATTCTTCTCTAGCCAAATCAACTAAGCCGGGAACCTTGGCTCCGCCGCCCAAGAGAACCACTCCGGCAGGTAATAACCCCTGTCGGTCAATCCTTTTCAACTCTTTATTGGCTAATTCTAAAATTTCACTAAGCCGCGCTTCCATTATTTCAACCACTTGAGTTCTAGACACTACTCCAATTTCTCTCGCTCCCAGCTTTGACAAATCAATTACGTCCTTTTTATTAATTTCAGACATCAAAGCTGAACCATACTCTAATTTAACTCTCTCCGCTAAATCAATGTCGCTTCTTAAACCAATGGCAATATCATTAGTAATATGAGAAGAACCAACCGGCAGAATACAACTATGAATAATATCGCCCTCTTCAAACACTGTCAAGCCGGCTGTGCCGCCTCCCAAATCTAAAACTAAGACACCCAATTCCTTTTGCCTCTTGCTTAAGGCGGCCCGACTGGCCGCTAAAGGGGCTAAAACCAACTCATCTATTTCCAGACCGGTTTCTGAAATACACTTGGTTAAATTTTTAACAAAAGGCGTTGAGCCCTCAATAATTAAAGCGTCAACTTCCAGCCGCACTCCGCTCATACCAACCGGATCTTTAATGCCGTCTTGATTGTCAACTAAAAAATTTCTGGGGATAACATGAATAATTTCTCTATTAGGCGACACAGAAATAGCCGAAGCGGCGCTTATCGCCCTTTCAACATCCTCTTTAGAAACTTCTCCATCAGCCCGAGAAACAGCCACTACTCCCTTGCTTACTCTTGGGGTAATATGATTACCGCTTAAACTAACTACCACCCTTTCAATAGACAAACCGCTGCTCCTCTCCGCTTCCTGAATGGATTGACTAATATTCTTAGCCGCTTCGTCAATATCAACTACTATTCCCCGACGCAAACCAAAAGACGGCGCTTGACCAACGCCAATAATCTGCGGCTTTGTCTTATCAGCTCTCATTTTAGCTATTATTGTTCGGATAAAACAAGAACCAATATCTAAACTGGTGATAATAGTCTCCTTTGGCATGCTTTTAGCTTTTGGAAGTCTAAGAGGCTTGTCCTATAAAATGATGTCCCTCCGGCTTGCCGGAGGGCGTCATTTTTAAGACGACGCCTCTGGATTAGTAATCAAGGGTGTTCCTTAATCATTCAATCTATTATCTCAGCCAATATCTTTTCCTCCATCTTTTTCATCTTTTCCGCTTCTTCTCCGCCTTGTTCATGGTCATAACCCAACAAATGAAGTATACCATGAATTAACAAAATAGTCAGTTCTTTTTCTAAACTATGACCAAGCCGCTTAGCTTGCTTCTTGGCTCGAGGATAACAAATAATAACTTCGCCCAAACGTTTGATTCCGTCTGGCGCTTCAATAAAATTGATATCCTCTCCTTTTTTTAAACGAGGAAACGCCTTTGCTAAATAAGGTAAAACTGTCTTATCGCCAAAAGCCAAAACATCAGTCACCCGATTACTGCCCCGATACATCTTATTCAACCGCCGTATCCGGCCATCGCCCACAATAGCCAAACTAATTTCTGCATCTTCTTTTACTCCCGCAACTTTCAAAACAACCTTGGCAATCTTTTGAAAAAACTTCTCCTCTATTTCATTTTGGGTAAAATTATGGATTTCAAGCATTTGAAGATTAAGAGGCTCGTCCTTAAAATGATGTCCCTTGCGGAGCAAGGGCGCCATTTTTAGGACGACGCCTCTGGGTTAACCCGAGGTCTGACCTCTGAACTAACCAAAACTCTATTCAATAAATTTAAAGGTAGAAAGAATATTTCTATAAAATTCTTCGGAGTTTTCACCATAAAAACCGCTGAACAAAAACCTATAAGTACCAACTTTATCAATTGCAAAAAAGACAACTAATTCTTCATCAGATCCAGACCCATAAGTAGATTTATAAAAATTAATATTATTTATTTTAATATTATTTGAATTCTCAATTGGAATATTTACACCAAGAGGAACATCAACACTAACCCAATTAAGCATATTATTTGGGTCAGCAAAGTTAATAACTTCCTCATCTCCTATTGACTGTATAACCTCAAATCCATATGTAGTCTGCCAACTACCTGGATACTTAATTTCATATCTATACTTCTCATTCCGATACGTCTGCCAGTCAGCTGTCTCATCAACTTCAATAAATTTAAAAGTGGAGAGGATTTGGTTGAAAACTGCTAAATATTCAGAATCCTTAGGTATTGATATACGATACATTATTCTATCCTTCCCTGTATATACAACTAAATAATCAACTATTCCCTTCTCAATAATCTTAGAACCTTCTATCCCATCTACCATTTCTGAACCTTCTTTTGATACTAAATTCCCTTTATTATTTTCAATCCATTGATTAACAGGTAATTGTTGAGTATTATCTTTTACTTCAATTATTATAACGGGAACAATATTTCCATAGAAATCCTTAGGCGCATTACTCTTATAGAAAATAACCGATCTTTCTTGGGATATCTTATCAGTTGCCCAATTCTCTGGATACCTCACCTCAAACCCATATTCCTCATTTGTATAGGCCTGCCAGTCAGCTGTTTCATCATCCAGCTCTCCACTTGGCAATTGGCCTGGGATAATTCCTCCTTGGTCAGTTGGCGAGGGTTCGGTTGATTGAGAAGCAAAATACCAATAAGCGCCGTAACTGGCTCCGGCTAAAACAACTATTGCTCCAACTACAATCACAATAATAATCCAAGTAGGTAAACCCTGTTTTTGGGGTATTCCTGGTTGGATGGTTGGTTGGGGAGTTGGTTGGGGACTCGGCTGGGGCTGTTGCGGCTCTTGGGGAATATTTGGTTGTTGGGTGGGTTGAATTTGTTGGTTCATGTTTTTTTTAATCCAGAGGCATCGTCCTAAAAATGACGCCTTCCCCGCAGAAATTGCGGGGAGGGACATCATTTTAAAGACAAGCCTCTTAGACTTTCTTGAACAATTTTATTAACCATTCCGCCGTCGGCTTTGCCTTTTAATTGCGGCATAATCGCGCCCA
>CAZYSH010000006.1:21506-34048 GCA_964650035.1 uncultured Candidatus Saccharibacteria bacterium
TTATTAACCATTCCGCCGTCGGCTTTGCCTTTTAATTGCGGCATAATCGCGCCCATAACCCTGCCAGTATCTTGGGGTCCACTGGCGCTTAATTCCTGAATCTTTTCTTGAACTATTTTCCGTACTTCTGCTTCTTCCATCTGTTTTGGCATATATTCCATTAAAATCTCCAGTTCTGTTTTTTCCTGTTCAACTAAATCCTGACGATTGCCTTTTTGATATTGTTCAATTGAGTCCTTATGCTTTTTAACCTCGCTAGAAATCACCTCTAAAACTTCTTCATCTGTTAGTTTGCTCATTTCCTCCAATTTATCTTCTGCTTCCTCTTTACTCAACTTAGCCCTTTTTTCTTTTTCCTTATTAAAGACAGCCGCCATAACCATACGCAAAACAGAAAGCTTGACTGCTTCCTTGTTTTGCATAGCTGTTTTAATTTCTGTCTGAATTTTTTGCTTGAGAGACATTTATTTAATAAATTATCGCTTTCTTCTTCCCCATTTTGTTTCTTCTTCCAAAAGCCCCATTTTTCTTAATTTTTCTTTTTCCCCAACAATCTTAACTCTTCTTAAAGCGCTGGCTCTTCTTTCCCTTTTGCTTCTTTCTCTTTCTCGGAATCTGGCTTTGCGGGCGCGAATCAAAACGCCGCTTTGTTGAATTCTTCTGGTAAAGCGTCGTAATAAACTCCTGGTTGTCTCTCCCGTTTTTTTCTTGACTTCAATAGCCACATAATTCACCTCCTTTTCTTGGTAAAAATATGTTTAGGATTTAATTTTAATTTCTTTTTCTTTGTCAATTAATTTAATTAATTCTTCAACTAATTTTTTAGGATTTGACTGATAAACTATCTTGCCCGGCCCCCGATGAGAATTATCAACAATTTCTTTAACCATGTCAGCCGTGCCGCCGCTTTTGGTTAATACTCCGATTGGCTTATCATCCTCAAAAGCAATGGTAAACTCGTTTAAAGTTCCCATGCGGCCGCAAACAATAATGACTGCGTCAGAAGAACGAGTCAGTAGCAAGTTGCGACCGGAATAATTAAAACCGGTATAAACAATTAAATCATGAAAATCAGTTGGTAAACGGTATTTCTTAACATGCGACTTTTCCGAAGCGGCTGGCGATAGACCAATAACAATTCCGCCTTCTTTTTTAGCGCCAATAGCTGCCCAATAGGGCGTGCCGGTAGTCGCGCCGGTAACCAAAACTCCGTTTTGTTTGATAATTTCCCGACCAACTTCCTTGGCTAATTCTAAAGTATTGGACGCGCAATGGCTGGTCTCGGCCGCGCCAGAAACGCAAATTTTGTATTTAAGATAAGATTTTTGCTCCATTTTAATTCAGCTTACTATTTTTTTTGCCTTTTGTCAAAACCCAATTTGGAAGCCCAGCTTCCAAATTTTCTAAACTACAATTCAACTACCTCATCCAACTTTGGCGCTTGAGCTGATAGGCCCAAATGGTCTTGAATATATTGGACTAAAGCACTGGCTGATTTTTCCTCACCCTGACAAACAAATATTTTTTTGGGCCTTTTCCCTGAATCCGGCTCAATCATGTGAGATAACCAATCAATTAATTCTTTCTGGTCAGCATGCCCGGAATAACCGTTAATATGCTCAACTCTGGCCTTAACCGGAATCATCCGGTCTAATATCTTGACCTTATCAACTCCTTCTAAAAGCTTGCGTCCAATTGTTCCTTGAACCTGATAAGTAACAATTAGTAAAGTGCTTTGGGGATCTGGCAGATAGCGAACTTCGTGATGAATAATTCGACCGCCTTGAGACATACCTGAACCGGCAATAATAATCTTGGGCGATTTGACTTCATTAATCGCTTTTGACTCTTCCACTGTCTGAGTTAATTTCAAACCGGGAAACTTAAAAATATCATCGCCTGATTTAATTAAGGCGTCTGCTTCTTGATCATAGTATTGGGGATATTGGGCATAAACTTTGGTTAACTTAATAGCCAAAGGACTATCAACAAAAACCGGAATCCGGGGAATCCGCTGATTCTCAACTAATTCATTAAGCTCATAAAGGATTTGCTGGGTTCGCTCTAAAGCAAAACTGGGAATCATTAAAACGCCGCCTCGGGCAACTGTTTCCTCAACTACATCTTCAAGCATATCTTTAGATGACTGTTCCGCTTCATGAACCCGGCCGCCATAAGCTGATTCAATTACCACATAATCAGCGTTTTTAATTTGAGCGGCTTTTCTTAAAATAGGAACTCGGCCAGAACCCAAATCGCCGGAAAAAACTACTTTCTTACCCTCTGTTTCTATTTCAATACTGGCTGAACCCAAAACATGACCCGCTTCCCGAAAAAAGACTGAAATTCCATTAGTTAATTTAATCGCTTCATCATATTCAACCGGAACAAACATTTTCATAATCTTTTCAATCTGTTTGCCGTCCATTAAAGGAATAACATCCTCTTTCCTTGCTTTTGCCCTCAAAATTTTCTCGCTGTCTTCCAGCATCAAACGGGCAAAATCAACAGTCGGCCCAGTAGCGTAAATCTTGCCTTTAAAACCATACTCTATTAACCGAGGCAAGCGGCCGATATGATCCAAGTGAGCGTGAGTAATCAAAACAAAATCAATCTCTTCCGGCTTATAGGGAAAAGGGCCCTGATTTTTCTGAGCAAGCTTGCGGTTGCCTTGAAAAAGCCCGCAATCAACCAAAATTTTGTTTTGGGCTGTTTCTAATAAATAATTGACGCCGGTAACAATACCGGCTCCTCCATGAAAATGCAGTTTCATAGAATAATTCTACCAAAATCCCCCAAAAAAGAAAAGCCGCTGCCTTAAACAGCGGATTAACAAAACCCAAATTTTCATTCAAAACATATCAAACATACTTATCAGCGACGTTGAAAGGGGTATTTCTTTCTATCCCTCCTACTTACTTGTTGTGTGGGTAGAGTTGGCATTAAAATCAGCTTGACTAATCAGGAATATTGAGTTAAATTTTACTAAACAATCAGAAGATATACTTCTTTTAACAATTTAGAGAATAGGAGGGAATAATGAGTGAAGAGATAAAAGCATTCAACAAGCTGCTCGCTAACACGGTAGAAGGAACAATCTACTACATGACTACCTGGGATATGTTTGCCAGGCCAAAAGCGCTCCGGAGCCAAGTTTGGAATCTTCGAAAGGAGATTCAGACGGCTATTAAAGATTTTTCAAAAAGTCAGTTAGTGCAGACCTGCGCATTCTTCTTTTTAGACGGATGCGACAAGATAGAAAAAGAAAATCCTGATTTTGACCATATGGAATCAGATCTCCATGTAGATGATTTTATAGAATTATTGAAGATATGGAATGATTCTATGGAAGTCAAAGACACAGTATGGGACGATGGAGAAAAACCCATAAGAGCAGATGACGTCCAAAGGATTAAAGAGGCCTTGGCGGAATTAGCCGAGGAATTGGAGCAAAAAAAGGCCGCTGCTCAATAAAAACGTGTGTTCAATAAATAAAAAAGCCCGCTATTCGTGGAAAACCACTTTAGCGGGCTTTTTAATGTTTACAAACTTTACCCTATTAAACATATTTATCAGCGACGTTGGAGGCGGCGTACGATTCGGGCTTAATTTTAGCCTGAAAACCATTGCCGCGAACCATACCCACCACTTCCTTAATCATTTCTCGGGTTGGTCCTCTCTGTCCTACATCAATATGAATCTGAAAATCATAATTTGGTTCGCCAGCTGATTTTAATAAATCTTCTAATTTCCCAATCATTTCTTGGGCGGTTTGCAAAGAAAGAGCAACTTCCTGATAAATCCTATCCCTTAAAGTATTATAAATTTTATTGCCATTAGTTTTCTTCCAAAAATAGCGCCCGCCTTTGCCAACGCGATAAACAATGATAGCGGTAACGAAATCAGCTTTCTTGTTTCCATTAGTTCCATTAGAGTCCGTCCCGACAATCAATCTGTACTTTGATTGCGAATCTTCGTTAATATAGCTGGAAATTTCTTTGACTACTTTAACCAATTTCATCCGCCCTTTTGATGGACTGCGAAATGTGTCTTTCATTACTTCTAATATACTATTCTCTTTACTTTTTGGCAAGACCTTTTGTTAAGAGAGTTGCTTGTTTGTTGGGAGTGCGACTCCCAACTCTCTACTCCTCAACTTTGCACGCTCTTTTCAAATCTACTATAAAGTTCCTTTATTTTCTCCTCTTGTTCTTTCAGAGTAAAAAATTCTCGTCTAATCCGAGCTTTTTCCTTACGAATATATTTACGAATGCTTTTTGGCAACCTTTTTTCCTTTTTCATCACTCTCCTTTAACTACGGCCAAAGGCGTTAACCGGGCCACTTTTTTAGACAAGCCAGCCTTATTAATAACTTCCACTACATTATCAATATCCTTATAAGCCAGAGGCGCTTCTTCGGCAATTCCTCTATAGGAATGACATTTAATAATAATGCCTTTTTCTTTTAATTGCCTGATTACTTCCTGGCCGGAAAGTTTTTTAATAGCCGCATGTCGAGACATAGCTCTTCCAGCCCCATGACAAACTGAATAAAATGTTTCAGCTGCTTTTTCTGCCCCAACTAAAACATAAGAGGATGTACCCATAGAACCGGGGATTATAACTGGCTGGCCAACTTTTTGATATACCTCAGGCAAACCCGGATGATTAGATGGCAAAGCTCTTGTAGCGCCCTTCCGATGAACTATTAAATTAACTTTCCTTCCATCAATCTTATGTTCCTCAATTTTAGCAATATTATGAGCTACATCATAAAGTAGTTTCAGATTTATCTTTTTACCCAAAACTTTTTGCCAGGCCTTTCGAATATAATAAGCAATCATATGCCTATTAGCCCAGGCAAAATTACTTGCTCCAGACATTGCCCTAAAAAATCTCTGACCCTCTGAAGAATTAAAAGGCGCGCAAGCTAATTCCCTGTCAGGAAGATTAATTTTATACTTTGGCAAGGACTGCATTACTATTTTTAGATAATCCGCGCAATTTTGATGACCCAATCCCCGTGAACCGCTATGAATCATTACTACAACTTGATTCTCAAACAAACCAAAATTATCAGCCACCTTTTTATCATAGACCTTATCAATTCTCTCTATGCTGCAAAAATGGTTGCCCGACCCAAGAGTTCCAAGCTGACCAGCTCCCCTTATTTTTGCCCTTTGAGACAAACAAGAAGTATCTGCCTGATTCATTCTGCCTCCTTCTTCGCAATTTTTAATATCATCCTTATTGCCATATCCCTGCTTTACTAATTCAGATACTCCATCTTCTAAAATCCTATCCATTTGTTTAGGCGCAAGCTTTATTTTCCTACCCCTGCCAAGACCTGAAGGAACCTCTCTTTGAATTTCTGCAGCCAAGTTTTCAATATGCGGCTTTAACTCTTTCTCCGTGTAATCTGACTTTAACAATCTAATCCCGCAATTCTCGTCATAACCGACAAATCCAGGCGAAATAACGCCATCTGAAATTCGCATTGCCCCGACTCCTCCAATCGGCGGGCCATACCCCTGATGAATATCAGGCATAGCTATGGCGTATTTCTCAATCCCCGGCAAAGTAGTTGTATTAACTAACTGCCTTAGGGATTCCTCCTCTATATCGCCCCATATTTCATCTGAAGCATAAACCCGCGCTGGAACGCGCATATCTGACCGAAAGCTTTTCGGAATCTCCCAAAGATAATCGTTAATTTTTTTAAAATCTTTCTTAGCCATATATTAAATATCAAAAATTACTACTGCTTGCCAATAATCATTAACCTGCTTAATTTCTAAATCATGATAAGTGGCCGCCTTGATTTCAATTTCTTTTTGTTCAACTTTTTGTCCAGCTATCTTAGCCCGCAGACGCTTTTTAGTTAATTCTTCTATTTTAAAACTAAGATAGGCCTTTTGATTCAAGTCGCTGCGGGATAAAATCTCATTAAGCCAATCAACTAAAAGCGATTCTAAATCAACTGACTCAATCTCAACTATTTCCCAATCAGCTGATTCTTCTTTTTTAATCCCGGCCTGCTGTTCAGCCACAACCAAGGCGGCATTAATAAAAAGCTCGATTAAATTCCGACCATAGACCTTAACCTTTAAATCAGCGATATGGTCTAAAATTTCAAATTTTTTCATAATACTTCTATTATACCTGTTTTAAGCTCAAAACAAAAAGCAAGATAAAAAATATCTTGCTTTTTACTAAAAACCAAGGACGTTCCTTAAAATGACGTCCTTGACACAAGGACGTCATTTTAAGGAACGTCCTTGGCCTCTAATTAACCTATGAAATAAATAATTTCATAAATGGCGCCGAGAATAAAAAACAAAACCAAAGAATAAACCAATACCTTGGGAAGATTTAAACTATATCCCGGCTCCATATCCCCCTTGGTTTTAGCTTTAAGATAAACAAGTATCATAATGATGGCATTAATCGCCAAAAGCGCGCCGCCGCTTATACTGACTATTTTAATAAAATCGGTTAGGCCGAATAAGAACAAACCAAAAGGCAAAAAACAAGCGATTAACCAAGAAGCATACTTATTAATCCCCAAATCATACCAAAGGATTTTTTTAAATGTCAGGCCCATGGTTAAAAAAGAAGTAAAAGTCGTTAAAACACCAAAAAGCAGGGCCAAAACAACAACACCGTTGCCCAAGCGATTGCCTAATCCGGTAATTGCTTCAGGCGTGGTTTCTGAACCGGTAATCCCCAAAATCAAAAAAGTGAAAAATAAAGAAACCAGAGCCGCGATCAGAGTGGCTAAAAAAATCACTTTTTTGAGATTTCCGGCTTTATCAATTAATAATTCTTTAACTTCTGGAATCATGGAGGTGCCGGCTAAGGAAAAAAGCACCGCTCCATAAGGCAAAAAGAGATACTCCGGATTAAAAACAAAAATATTCTCTATTTTAATAACAGAGGAACTTTTATAAAAAATAAGGCCAAGAATAATAAAGAAAAAAACCAAAAAAACGGATTCGGTCTGGGCAATGCTTTTAATGCCAAAATAAATCAAAAAAGTGCCTAAAGCAAAAAAGATATAAATATATAAAGAAAGGCCGCCTCCCAAAACAGGATTTAAGATAGATCCTAAAAACCCGCCGCCCACAATAATATAGGCCAACATTGCCGCAATTGCCCCCAAACCGCTGGAAACAAAAGCTAAATTCCTGGCCCATTTACCCAGATATTTTCCCGCGTAACCCGGCAAACGGTGCTTTTCCCGAGTTCTTAAAACCGCTTCGCCGTAAAACAATTCAAATAAAATAACTACTCCGCCTAAAAGAAAAAAATAAAAAAGCATCGTCACCATGCCGACCTTGGCCGCAATAAAAGGTAAGCTAAAAATACCCACGCCGATAATATGGCCGACTAAAATGGCTAATGCTTGAAAAAACTTTTTATTCATTATCTATAGAAATTTGGAAGTACGACTTCCAAATGGAAATTCATTTTATCAATAACTAGGTAAGTAGCCCTGTTCGGTTAACCACTGGGAAAGATAAATAAAAACTATCCCCCAGACGATTGAGACAATTAAGATAATTTTTGCCTCTTTTTTCAAATCCGACTCGCCCCAAAAAGCAACCGCTAAAATAATACCGGCCACCGGACTAACTAAAGCAACAGCCACTCCAAGCCAAAACCACTTTTTGCGGGAAGTTAAACTAATTTTTTCTTTTTCTTTATTTAAAGAATCAGATAATGGTGATGAAGGATTATTGTTAGTCATCAACTTATTTAATAACCTCCTTTCTAATTTTTTCAGCTATTTGTTTCATTTTTTCCTCGCTTATCTCCTTAATATTCCCAAATTTAATTGCCCCACCATGACCATCATCTTTATAACGCGGAATCAACCAGACATGAGCATGAGGCACTTCTTCTCCAACTACTGCAGAAGTCAAAAAATCAATCTTCATAGCTTTCCGAATAGCATTAGCTATTCTACCGATTAATTCATAATACTGACCAATATTAGGAATTTCATCTTTGTTAGTCGATAAATCCCAAACCCAGCGGTAATGTTTTTTGGGAACTACTAAAGTATGACCCGGATTAAGCGAAGGAACGGCTAAAAAAGCTAAATAGTTTTTATCCTCATAGACCTTATAGCTTAGGACTTGACCAGATACAATTTTACAAAAAATACATTCTTCCATAATAGATAGAGGTTGAACCTCGAATTTACGAACCTTAACAGTTCCCTCACCTCTTCCTTATTTTTTTCTTTAATCTTTCAACTACTTTATTTAAAGGCACAGTTTCCTGACTGCCTGAATTCATATCCCTGATAATAATCGTTTCATCAAGCGCTTCTTTTTGCCCTAAAATTAAAGCAAAACTTGCTCCCAATTTGTCGGCTTTTTTTAACTGGGCCTTCATAGTGTTGCGACTAAAAGAACTAGTTATTGCCAATCCGGACCGACGTAATTCTTCAAATAGCTTCAAAGATTTTCTCTTGCCTAATTCACCCAACTGGACTAAAAAAATCAATGGCTTTGTTCTTAAGGGAATTTTAACATTTCTCTCCTGAAGCAAATTAACTATCCTGTCTAAACCTATGGCAAAGCCGACTCCTGGTATATCCTTGCCGCCTAAAAGCTTAATCAACCCATCGTAACGACCCCCTCCGGCCAAAGCGATCTGGCGGCCTTCTTCATCTTCAGGCCAAATCTCAAAAACTGTCTTGGTATAATAATCTAAGCCGCGAACTAATTGCGGATTTAAAATGTAGGGAATTTCTATTTCATCCAAGTATTCTAAAACACTTCTAAAATGATTATGACAATCATCGCATAAATGATCAATAACTTGAGGCGCTTCTTTAGCTATTTGGACACATTTATTATCTTTGCAATCCAAGAGCCGCAAAGGATTCTGCTGAAGGCGTTCCTGGCAATTCTTGCAAATTTCCTTTTTCCGGCTGCGATAAAAACTAACTAACATTTTACGATAATCGGGGCGACAACAAGGACAACCAATATTATTAATTTGGGTGATTAAATTTTTCAAACCCAAACCTTTGGCAATAGCAAAAAACAATTGGATTAATTGAGCGTCTAAAATTGGGTCCTGCTCGCCAAAAATCTCGAAATTTGCCTGATATGCCTGTCGATAACGGCCTTTTTGCTGTCTTTCATAGCGGAAAATCGGTCCCAAGCTGTATAGCTTTACTGGATGCGGCTGGCTAGATAAACCGTTTTCTAAATAAGCCCTAATTATCGCTGGAGTGAACTCCGGCCGTAAAGTCAGCCGTTCGCCCCCTTTGGTTCTTAAGCTATACATTTCCTTTTCAACAATATCAGTGAATTGCCCGGTTCCCTTAACAAATAAATCAATATCCTCAAGGATAGGCGTCTCTAAAAGACCAAAACCATAGGACTTGGCTAAATCTTTAACTATCTGAATAACCCTTTCCCAGTAGATCTGTTCTTCGGGTAAAATATCTCTCATCCCTTTAGGCGCCTGAAATTTATTTTTCTTTGACTTAGTTTTAGTTGGCATATATTTAAAATACTTTAGCTTCGTCAAAAGGCCAAGCCCGCAGCCAAACCCGACCAACAATATATTCCCGAGGCAAAGCGCCCCACTGGCGCGAATCAGAGCTAGCCTGACGATTATCGCCTAGAACAAAATATTGACTACCGCCCAATTTAAGATGAATTCTCCCTTGAGTAATTTTTCCCTCGGGCAAATAATCCGATTCGTCCAAAATCATTCCTTCGGGATATTCCTGATTATAAATAATTACCTGCCCATCCTTTATCTCGACTACTTCCTCCGGCAAACCAATAATTCTTTTAATATAATACTGAGAAGGGTCTGGTGGATATTTAAAAACAATTACTTCACCACGGTTTGGTTCTTCAAAACGATAACCAACTTCGTTAATTACCAAATATTGACCATTATCAAAATTGGGCTCCATAGAAGCGCCCCGAACAAAAAACGGCTGGATTAGATAATAACGCACGGGAATAATAATCGCTAAAGAAATAACTACGATTTTAGTTATTTCCCAGACAAAAATTAAAAATCTCTTCATAGTGCGATAATTTTAACTTATTTCCCTAAAAAAATCAAATCAGAGGTTGAGGTACGGCCTCGCATTGTATATCTGATATTATAATTTTCCAATTAATCTGTTATACTAATTTTATGAGTCAGGATAATCAAATTAACCGATTAGTTAAAAAAGGTCTATTTGACGAACGATTAAGGGAACAAAGACAAAAAACAAAACAAAAAAAACTAAAAATTATTCGTTTCTTTGTTTTAGTTTTAATTTTAATATTTTCTTCAATTCTAATTTATCAATTACCTTCTTTCCCGGCAAAAACCTCTTCAGAAAACCAAGCAGCAAAGGGAACTCCCATAGAAAAAATAACTCCCTCTAAAAAAGAAAAAAGTATTCTCAAATCAATTTTTACCTCTAATTTCTCTAAAAAAGACCAGCCGGATATTAATATTCTAACTTTAGGCAGACCTGGCTCGGGATGGCCCGGCAGCGATTTAACAGATACCATTATCCTGGCTCATCTCAAACCCAGTCAAGAAAAAGCAATTCTAATCTCTCTGCCTCGCGACTTGCTGGTTAAAAATCCTGAGCAAGGCTATTTAACCAAAATAAACTCCTTATATAATCAAGCTGGCATTGAAGGACTTAAACAAAAAGTTAAAGAAATAACAGGCTTAACCGTTGATTATTACGTTCTAATCGACTTAGTTGTCGCCAAAGAAATCATTGAACTAATTGACGGCCTTAATATCTATGTTCCCCAAGATATCCGCGACCCTTATTTCCCCGGCCCTAACTATACTTACCAAGCCTTTAATCTATCTGCCGGCTGGCGCTATTTAGACAGCGACCTGGCTCTTAAATATATCCGAACTCGCTATACTTCGCCTAATGGCGACTTTGACCGAATGACTCGCCAACAGCAAGTTTTAGGACTGCTTAAACAAAAAGTCCTGGAACTTAATTTACTTTGGGATTTTCCCACTTATTTAAAAATGTTTAATTCTCTTCATAATCATATTAAAACCGATTTAGGCGTCTTAGAGTTGAAAAACCTCTGGCAAATAGCTCGCGCTACTAAAGCCAACCAAATTAATAATCTGGTAATTGATAAAAAAGAAACCAATCTCTTAATAGGCGGATTAATCCCTCTTGGCGGACAAATGGCTTCAGTTGTTTATCCCAAAAACGGCCAAGGAAACTACCAAGAAATCCAAGAGTATATTCAAAAATATATTTATCTAGAGGTTGAACCTCAAAACTACGAACCTCATTGAAGTTCGTAATTTTGAGGTTCAACCTCGACTTTACTTAAACGTAAAATCTATGAAATTAATCATAGGCCTGGGTAACCCCGGCCCAAAATACAAAAAGACCCGACACAACCTCGGCTTCAGAGTGGTTGATTTTTTAGCTGAAAACGAAAAATGGAAAGAAAACAAAAAAGCCAATTGCCTATACCTTAAAAAAGAAATTAACGGCCAGGAAGCTGAATTGATCAAACCATTAACCTTTATGAATAATTCTGGTCAAACAGTTAACTACATCCAAAAGAAGCACTATCTTCAATTAAAAGATATAGTAGTTATTCATGATGATATTGATTTGCCTTTGGGAGAAATCAAAATCCAACAAAGCCGCGGCTCTGCCGGCCACAAAGGAGTCCAATCAATTATTGACACCTTAGGCGCTGCTGACTTTATTAGAATGCGAATCGGTATCAGACCGAAAGAGTTATTTACAGACACAGAAAAATTTGTCTTAGAAAAATTTACCCCTGAAGAAGAAAAAATTGTTCAGGAAATAATAAAAAGGGCCGCTGCTTCATTATTCACAACGGCCCGATAATTGTTGTTTTTTTTATTGCTCTAGGAGTGCAACTCCTAACTTTGTTAGGAGTTGCAGGAGCTAGAATGAAAAGCTCAACTCCCATTAGCGTTAGCTCCATTTAAATTATCGTGATACGGAATCCCGACAAAAACAACTAAAGCCAGAATTCCGCCGCCGATTAAGCTCGAATAAGTTCCTTTAATAAAATCAGCTGAACCTGTTTCTACCCCGCCGACCGACCATAAAAGGAGTAAAAATCCAAAGGTGCCGGCAATCATCAAAATCACTCCCCAAACCTTCTTTTTCATTCTCTTTGCCTCCTTTTAATGAACCTAATTATTCTCGGTAAGACAAAAATCGAGAATAGCGCTACTGTTATAATGCCCCAAAAAAGGGCATCACTTTTCTCTGTCAATTCACAAAACCAACGTATCTTTGTCAGCATATTTTTTCCTCCTTATTCTATAATTAAAATTATTAAAAAACTTTTTAATCTTCACAAGCCCGCCTAGGAGCGTCAGGAATAAATCCGCAAAAACAGATTATCCCTAAACTTAGGCGTCAACTAAACCTTAGGAGGGATTGGCTTAGATGTTAGCCGCTCGCTAGGCGAGTTTGTAAAGATTAAACTTATTAATATTATACCAAAATGACAAATTTTGTCAACCCTGAT
>CAZYSH010000007.1:0-32024 GCA_964650035.1 uncultured Candidatus Saccharibacteria bacterium
TGAAAATGACGCCCTTGCTACGCAAGGGACATCATTTTGCAGGACAAGCCTCTTAAACTACTCCGCTCCCAACTTATTCCGAATTTAACTCAATTTTAAAAAGCGGGGCTATTAAAATTAAAAGGTATCCTAACCACAAACTCCAAAGCTTAAAAATCTCTGAATTAAAGCGCATAGTTATTAAACCATCTAAAATAATCCCGACCAAAACCCAAACCAATCCGTAACCTAAAGCTGTTCCAACATTCTTTGGCTTAACATAAATCGTTAAGAAAAAGGCAAGTAAACCGGCTACCAAAGCAACAACTATTTTCATCCAAATCGTACTCTGGTATAAATCAAGCACCGCTGAAACAAAAGCGAACATTAAAAGCCAGATTAAAACACCTATGCCAATTGCTTTTTTCCAATTTATATCTATCACCTCCCCTCTTTAATGTTTTTTTGAATTCCCGTTAAAAACTCTTCCGGAGAAAGCCAAGGCGCTATTTTATTAACCTTTTGGAGAATCTTTTCTTTCTCTGATTGAGTTTTAGTTGAAATATATTTTTGGCGCAGTTTTTTATATTTTTCCCTGCGTTTGCGCCTTCTATTTAACTCTGTTACTCTTGGTCTGTTTCTTTTCATAATTTAATTCTAACATAAAATCCTTTTGTTTTCTACTTAATCAAGGTGCGGCTTCTTATAGAATTTAATCCAGAGGCATCGTCTTGAAAATGACGCCCTTGCTACGCAAGGGACATCATTTTGCAAGACAAGCCTCTTGGACTCTCAATCTTGAGACCACACCTTGAAACTTCATAATAAAAAAGACCCATTCAGTCGGGGTTCTTCCTTTCTGAATGGGACCGGATTTATGATGAAGAGGGTCGGTATTTTTAGTGGTTATAAGATAAGGGAGCTTGAGAGTCTCCTTCCTTATGATAAAAGTTAGTTCCGCCCCTCTTCATCATTACTTTAAATTTAGTATATAAAAATAACCTTGTCAACCTTTATAATAGGGCTTTGCGATTTTTGATATTTCTGATATATTTAGAGTATGAAAAGTGATTTAGAACAAGTTGAAGAACAAGCAAAAAACAAAGCGCAAAAGCGCGAGAAAAAGAAAAAGCCGAAAATGAAGGTTTCAGGTAAAAGCGTTTTTCAGCTGCAGAGGATGATGAGAAGGAGGAAGAAATAATAATCCAGAGGCATCGTCTTGGTTGATTCGGAGGCGTCGTCCTGAAAATGACGCCCTTGCTACGCAAGGGACATCATTTTACAAGACAAGCCTCTTGGACTTTCTAATAAAAGGACATCATTTTACAAGACAAGCCTCTTGGACTTTCTAGTAAAGGGACATCATTTTACAGGACAAGCCTCCTGGACTCCCTTTTCCTTGACTTGGGATTTTTTCTGTGATAATCTAATAGGAATATATGAGATTTGTAATCCAAGTCGTAGTTAATGCCCTGGCGATTTTTTTGGCTGATTATCTGGTGCCGGGCATTATTTTTGAAGGCGATATTTTAACTTTATTTATCGCCGGTTTATTGTTAGGTTTAATTAACTTTTTCATCAAACCAATTGTTAAGCTTATTTCCGCTCCTCTAATTGCCTTAACTCTTGGTCTGTTTATCATTGCCATTAACATTGCTCTTTTGTGGCTTTTAGAATATTTTGTTCCAGAATTAACCATTACTGGTTTCTGGTCATATTTCTGGGGCGTTTTGATTATTAGTTTAGTTAATATGTTTTTTGGAACTGGGAAGAAGAAAAAAGACTAATCCAGAGGCATCGTCCTGAAAATGACGCCCTTGCTTCGCAAGGGACATCATTTTACAGAACAAGCCTCTTAGACGTTAATGCAGCAGATTCTATCCATTATTCAAATTGTTATTTCTTTGGCTTTGATTGCCACCATCCTGCTTCAACAACGAGGCGCTGGCGGTTCATCTATTTTTGGCGGCGGAGGCGGCGGCGCCGATTATTATACTAAAAGAGGATTTGAAAAAGTCCTCTTTATCGCCACTATTATTTTAGCTGGTCTATTCTTAATCAGCAGTTTTTTGAATCTGATTTTGTAAGTTATTCTGAACAAATTCTCTTCAGCTCATTAAGCTTAAGAATTTGCTCTTAGAATGACGTTTTTTGACTTATTCGTACTCAACTCAACAAATTAATATCATATTTCAAGAAATTTAACTTGCGAGGGATTTTTAAAGTTCCTGGCGGAGAATGGCCTAAATTGCGCCAATGGAAACACCTGCCCAAAATTCTGCCTTCTCGGGAACGCTGGATAGTCCGAGGCCTATTTTTAGTTATTCTAATCTCTATCGGCCTTCTTGTTTACAATATTTACACCAATAAAACTGAAATAGCGCCTCAAATAGGCGGAGATTACAAAGAAGGTATTTTAGGCCAACCTCGCTTTATTAACCCCATTCTCGCCCAAACCAATGATGCGGACAGGGATTTAACCAAATTGGTCTATTCCAGTTTATTTAAATACGATAACCAGAGCAATTTAATACCTGATTTAGTTGATGAATATAGTATTGAAGAAGACAATGTTACTTATAATATTTTTTTGAAAAAGAATGTTGTCTGGCACGATGGAGAGCCGCTAACCGCCAATGATGTTATTTTCACCATTAAAACTATTCAAGATTCAGAATACAGAAGTCCTCTTAAAAATAATTGGCAGGGTGTTCAAGTGGAAAAAATTGATGAATTCAGCATCCGGATTAAATTAAATAATGTTTATGCCCCGTTTCTGCATAATCTAACCATTGGCATTCTACCTAAACATCTCTGGGCAGGCATCTCCGCGGCCAATTTCCCTTTAGCTCAATACAATCTCAAACCAGTCGGTTCCGGGCCTTATCAATTTAAAGAATTCAGCAAAAATGATGACGGACAAATTGAATCAATGGAATTCATCCGCAATGAAAATTACTACTTTCCTAACAAACCATATATTGAAAAAATAACTATTCGTTTTTATAATAATCAGGATAATTTAATTAAGGCCTACAGAAAAAGAAAAATAGACGGTTTAAGCTTTCTTTCGCCGGCCAATGAATCAAAACTTAAAAATAATCTTAATGTTTTTCGGATAAACTTACCTATTTATTACGCTGTTTTCTTCAATCAAACCAAAAGCAAGCCCCTATCTGATAAAACCGTTCGTTTAGCTTTGGCTTATGCTACAAATAAAAATGAGATTATTGAAAAAGTTTTAGCCAATCAAGGACAAACAGTTGATTCGCCTTTATTGCCTGATTGGCTTGGCCATACTACCAGCGCAAAAATATATGATTTTGCCTTAGACCATGCCCAAAACATTCTTGAAGCGGCTGACTGGAAAGACAATGACGGAGACAACATCAGAGAAAAAACAATTAATGATGAAGAAACAAAATTAGAATTTACTCTTTTGGCCACTAATTGGCCTGAATTAAAACAAACAGCGGAAATACTTAAAGAACAATGGGAGAAAATCGGAGCCAGAGTTAATTTGGAAATAATCAGCGCGACTGACATTCAGCAGGACAATATCCGACCGCGTCAATACCAAGCCCTGCTTTTTGGAGAGGTTTTAAATGCTGACCCTGACCCCTTTGCTTTTTGGCACTCTACCCAAAAAAAGGACCCGGGACTTAATTTAGCTCTTTATCAAAACAAAGATATTGATAAACTATTAGAAGAAGCCAGACAAATTATTGACCCGGAAAAAAGAGCTGAAAAATACGCCGAGTTCCAAAAACAGCTTATTGAAGATGTTCCGGCTATCTTCTTATACAGCCCGACTTATCTTTATCCGGTTAATAAAAAAGTTCAAGGTATTGATATAGAAAAATTAGCTCAACCATCTTATCGTTTTTCTCAAATTGAAAACTGGTTTATTAAAACAGACCGAATTTGGAAATAGGGTTGTTTTGTAAAATTTACGACGGTTAGTAATTTCACGGTGGGGCTTAAAAATTACACCCCTTTGCAATGGTTATTAATTTTGATGCCGCACCTTGAATCCACCTTGAATCTACGTACCTTACTCAAATGGACTTAACAAAACTCAAACCAAATATCCGCTATTTAGCGGAAATACAAGAACTGCTTTTTGACCAAAATTGGGCTAAAACCGCTTCTGATTTAAAATTATATTTTATGTACCGCGATTTATCCATGAATGATAAAGACCGCCAAATAATAGAAAAAGCCGGATTAAGATACGATATTACTGTTATGCCTTTTATTATACTGGGCCAGGAATACAATAAGACAGCCGGTCATGACCATCCTTTAGTCCCAAAAACAAATATGACTTATCCGGAAATTTACGAAGTATTAGCTGGTCAGGTTATCTTTTTAATTCAGGATTCTCAAGGCGATAACATTAAAGATGTTTACGCGGTTGAAGCAAAAAAAGACGATAAAGTGATTATCCCGCCCAATTATGAACATTTAATGATTAACGCTTCGGACGAGGAAATAAAAACGGCTAATTGGATTTGCCGCGATTTTGGTTCTAATGATTACAAACCCTTTCGCCAAAAACACGGTTTTAGTTATTTTGCTGTTAAGGGACCAACTAACGAAATTGAATGGCGTAAAAATCTTAATTATCAAGATACCCCTGAATTGCGATTCCAAGAGCCAAACCATTGGCTGAACAAGTTTAAAATAGATAAAAACAAAGAAATGTATTCTTTGCTCAAAGAACTAAAAAAACTGGACTTTTTAAAAACCCCGCAGGATTTTGAATGGAAATAAAAAGACCCGAATCAGATACAAAATCCGATTCGGGACTAATTCGGGCCTTAGTTGACCAAAAACTAAAAGAAAGATGCCAAAGAACAGCCGCAATAATCGAGAGTGATAAGAACCCCTATGGCAAACCCACCTAAAAGAGAAACTGTAATCCCTATAAGAAATAACGAACGATCGCCGACAGAAGATTTATGTTTCCCTAATTCTTCCTCTGATATTTCACGCTCTCTTAATTCTTTCTTTAATCTTTCATGCTCTTCAAATGACATTTTATCCTCCTTTCATTAATAAATAACTTGTTAAAGATTATTTTAATAATAAGCTATAGAATTTAATTAATCAAGGGCGAAGACATCAAATCCAGAGGCATCGTCCTGAAAATGACGCCCTTGCTACGCAAGGGACATCATTTTGCAGGACAAGCCTCTTGGACTTTCTAATAAAGGGACATCATTTTGCAGGACAAGCCTCTTGGTTTTTCTCTTTTGCCGAAGTGATGAAATTGGTAAACATGCACGGTTCAGAACCGTGTGCCCTTTAGGGCTTGTGGGTTCGAATCCCACCTTCGGCACTAACAAAACTAAGGGATTTGCCCTTTAACCGAGATTCGACCTTTCGAGCGTAACCTTTTGCTTCGCAAAATGTCACTACTCTTAATGTCAAACCTCTCAATACAAAATGACAAAAACAAAAAATTTACGCATTATTCCATTAGGCGGACTTAACGAAGTAGGCCGCAATATGATGGTTCTTGAATATGGAAATGATTCAATTATTATTGATATGGGTTTGCAATTTCCTGAAGAGGATATGCCCGGGATTGATTACATCATTCCCAATACCGCCTATCTCAAAGATAAAAGAGATAAAATTCGCGGAGTAGTTATCACCCATGGCCACTATGACCATATTGGAGCTATCCCCCATTCTATGGCCCGTTTAGGCAACCCGCCTATTTATACCACTGCCTTAACCCGCGGTATTATTCTTAAGCGACAGGAAGATTTTCCTAACTCGCCTAAATTAGATATCCACCAAATAAAAAAGAATGATAAAATCAAACTAGGCTGTTTTAAAATTGAATTCTTTCATGTTAATCACAATATTCCCGATGGCATTGGATTGGTTATTGATACGCCCGTCGGCCGCATTGTTCATACGGGCGACTTTAAATTTGACCACAGTCCAATTGGCGATGAACCGGCTGATATCTCCCGTATTTCAGAAATTGCCAATGGCGGCGTCTTGGCTTTAATGTCTGACAGCACTAATGCCGAAAAACCAGGCCACTCTGTTTCAGAAAAAGAAATTCAAGATAATTTGGAAGAAATTTTCAAAGAAGCGCCCGGTCGGATTATTATCGGCACCTTTGCCTCATTAATTAGCCGAATTCAAGAAGTAATTAATTTATGTGAAAAGTATGACCGAAAATTGGCGGTTGATGGTTATAGTATGAGAATGAATGTTGAAATCACTAAAAAACTAAGTTATCTTAAAGCAAAGAAAGGCACTTTGATTAAAATAAAGCAAATTGATAACTATCCAGCCAATAAAGTAGCGGTTATCTGTACCGGGGCTCAAGGCGAAGGCAATGCTGTTTTAATGCGCCTGGCCAATAAAGAACATCGTTTTGTCCGTATCCAAAAAGGCGATGCAGTTGCCTTTTCTTCTTCGGTTGTCCCGGGCAATGAAAGAGCTGTTCAGAATCTTAAAGATATTCTTTGGCGTCAAGGAGCTCGGGTTTATCATTATCAAATGATGGATATTCATGCCGGCGGCCATGCTCAAAAAGAAGACCTTAAAATGATGATTAATTTAGTCAGGCCCAAATTCTTTATTCCTATCCACGGCAGCTATTATATGTTAAAATTACACGGTGAAATCGCTGAAAGCGTTGGTATTCCTTCAAAAAACGTTATGGTAGCCAGCAATGGCGACACTATTCTACTTAACCAAAAAATGATTCGCTTAGGTAAAGAAAGAGTGCCGGCTAATTATGTAATGGTTGATGGTCTAGGGGTCGGCGATGTCGGTCAGGTGGTATTGCGCGACAGACAAGCTATGGCCGCGGATGGAATGTTTGTTATAATTGCTTTAATTGACGGTAGGAAGGGGTTAGTTCGCGGCGAACCTGATATTATCTCTCGCGGTTTTATTTATTTGCGAGAAAACAAAGAATTACTTACCCAGACCAGAGAAAGAGTCAAAAAAATCATTGAAGGAGCCGCCACTGGGAATAACACTATAAATCGGACTTATATAAAAGATAATATTCGTGACAAAATTGGCCAATTCCTTTATACTAAGACCCAAAGAAGACCAATGGTCCTACCGGTAGTTATTGTAATTTAAAATCTGTAGAACCAAGGTTGGTAGAATCGAGGTTCAACCTCTAGACAATTCAACCTCTAGACATTCTCGAAGTTCAACCTTTATCTTTAAAGTTCTTAAAAATTAAATATTAAAATTTGATTGGGGGGAAAGGTCGATCCCTATGAAATAAATACCGCAAAAATGCGTGATAAATCAGAAAAAATAACTCATGATTCAAGAAAAGAACGCTCAAACAGAACCTTTAAAAACAAGCAGAGAAAATCCTCAATTATTTGACAACCCCAACAACTCCTCTCCGATAAATCCGCCAACCGGCGGAGGCGGCCCTCAATTTGGTTCAGAAACTCAAAGCGGCCGAGAGGGAAAAATAAGGGGTTGGATTAATAAATACGGCAGTTCGGTTGTCTTGCCGATTGTTGCTTTAGCTATCTTGGCTGGCGGCATTTACCTTTACACTAGCCAAAAAAATGAACAGGCGGGTCTTTTTCCGGAAGGTAACTTAGCCGATATCCAAGAACAACTGCCTGACTCTGAACAAGGATTTGTTCCTGGAACCGAATCGGAAATCAGTCAAACCGCTGAGCAAAACAACGAACTGGAATCAATTCAAAAAATTATTCCTGAAGGCAGAAAAGAAAATAACAAGATCATAGAAAAAGCGGCTAAAGGAGACGGAGTGACTCATTTGGCCCGACGGGCATTAAAAGATTACCTCAAAGACCATCCGCAGGAATTAACCAATGAACATAAAATATATATTGAGGATTATCTTAAAGACAGAATTGGCTCAAAGCCATTAGAAATTGACGAAGAAATTTCTTTTTCCGAAGATTTAATTAAAGAAGCGATTGACGCTTCGCTTGAATTAACACCCGAGCAATTAAAGAATTTAGAAAAATACAGCGCTTTGGTTGCTTGGTAATATATAGTTCTTTCTCTTATATTAAAAATTCAAAATCCCCCCGGTAATACCGGGGGGATTTTGAATTTGAGGACATATTCTCCTCTAGCTAAAGGATTTCTCTTAAGCAGTCCTTTAGCCAGAGGAAAACCTCTGGCAATATTCTATTTAAGAGAACATCGCTCGACCGTTTAAAACGGCAAACGATAAGTATTTTCTAAGCTAACAACTAAGTCAGACCTAGCTAAAAGACAAAGAGAAATACTACTGTCACTAATACAACTAGTAAACAGTAGCGTGAGAATCTATTGGGCACAAAGGCCCGTTCCAGTAAGGAGGGATCCTGGAACCCCGAACGGGTCAAGATTCTCACACTACTGCCTGCTAATATTAATTAATTATCAAATTACTAACTTATTTCAAGTATATCATACCACAGTAAATTTGTCAAGGGTTTTTGGTAATGTCCACACACATATGGCGGTTTTTCTTCCCAGCCATTAAGCTGGGAGTAAAAAGGTGAAGTTGGGAGTGCCACTCCCAATTGGGAGTAAATTTAAGGTACGGCCTCAAAATTACTACCCTTTGCAAAGGGTAGTAATTTTGAGGCCGTACCTTAATCTAACGCGCCTAATCTAATCAAAATACTGCTTCTGGAAATTATTAGTCAGCCGAATCACATAATCAGTTACCTTGCTGTAAATCCAACGCTGATAACGACTGCCTCCCAGATACTTGGCATAAGCGGTTCGCTCGCCTATTTCAGTTCTCTGATTTGCCCCGCCATCAGACAATTTAATAGCCGCCGCCATAAAAGCGTCGCGATGCGACCAGGGACTGGGCGGATTATTGCCTGTTAAACCAGCTACCCTATCTTTGTAAGCCAGCCAAGTTGTGGGCATAAATTGGGCAATGCCCATAGCTCCGCCGCACCCATACCAGGGTTCAGCTGAAACCGGCTGCGAATCAGGATTTAAACCTAACTCCTGACAAACCTGGAAAAAGGCGTTCTTCTCTTTATTAGCCCTGGTAATATAGCCCAGCTTACGATAACACTGATACATATCTTCCTTCCAATTACCTTTGCCGACGTTAAGTCCCAATCGAGATTCCGCTTCTAAAACTCCCAGTAAATAAGCCGGTCTTAAACCTGTCTTAGTAGCGGCAAAAATAGCATGGCCAACCGCTTCTTCTAAAGTTAAACTATACCTCTCTAATAAGGAAAGTTGTTCTTTAATATAAGTAATATCTTTTTCCGCTCCCTGAATCAATTGTTGATAAAGCCGCTCTTCGCCATGCGTCTTATCCAATAAATCCTCCTTTTGCCACTGTTTTGTTTCAACGCTGCGCCTCTGAACTAATTGAAGAGATTTTAAACGGTTCTGTTCTTCTCGTTCTGCTTCTAATTCCTCTTTTTGATCCTGTAATTGATTTTTTATGCTTTGAATTGCCGCTAAAACACTCTGAACTTCCTCTTGAACATTTTCAAAAGCGTTAAGCTGGTCAAAAAAGTCAGAAAATTTATCATTTTTTAAAACAACTTCTAAAAGAGTTTCCTGGTCATAATGAGCAATTACCCGAATATATTCAGCCAGAAGATCTTTTTTTTCTTCTGCTCTAATCTCTAAATCATTAACTTGTCCGTCTATTTCTTGAATATTTAAAGTGCTTTTTTGAATAGTCAAATTAATCTGTCCAACCTCTAACTGGATCTGATAAATCTGGTCTTCTAAAATTTGGATTTCGTTTTTAAGGGTCTTGGCTTTTTGTTGGTTCTGGCCAATCTTTTGCTGATACTGATTAATCTCCTGTTGTTTTTGCTTAATTTGATTTTCTAATTCTTGTTTTAACTCAGCTACATCAGCCGCTTTCAAAACCAAGGGAACAACTAAAAAAAATAGCGTTAAAAAAATCAAAAAGGGCTTGAAAACAGATATTTTCATTTTTAATAGCTTATCCATTGACCCTCCAAATTATCTATTGATTGGAAACTTGAAAAGTAGTTGGGAATTGCAACTCCCAACTATTTTTCAGACTTCCAATTAGGCGATTCCCGATTTTAAATTATATTATTTTTCCTTGGGCTCTTTAGATTCCTTTTGCTCTTCTGGCTCCTTTGTTTCGCCGCGAGGCGAATCTTCAATCTCTTCTTCAGCTTCTTCAACCTTGCCCTTTTCTTCAATTTCTATTTCCTCAATTGCTTCGGTTGGCTTCTCCTCCAATTCTTCTAATTCTTCATCAGTTCGGGGCGGCACTACTGAAGCAACCACCTCTTCCGCTTCAGCTGTTAATTTAACCTTTTCCGGAACTTTAAGGTCTTTAATATAAACATTATCATCAAAGGTTTTTAATAAAGAGATATCAACTTTAATATCATGAATCAAATCTTGAGGCAAGGCCTCTATTTCCACTGTTTGAATATTTTTGATTAAAACACCATTATCAGATTTAACCGCCTCTGATTCGCCAACAAAATTCAAAGGTATTTCTACAGTAATGCTTTCATCCATTTTAACTTGTTTAAAATCAATATGGACAAAACGGTCGCTAACTGAATCTTTAGCCACATCATAAACTAAAACAACTCTTTGTTTTTTTGATTCGCCATCACCTATATTTAACCTAATCAAAGTGCTTTCACCGGCTTCCTGATATATTTTTTCAAAAGTATTATAATCAATTGACAGATTTAGATTCTTTACTTTTTGACCATATAAAACAGCCGGAATAAAACCTTGTTTCCGGACTTTTCCAACTTGACGGCCTGTTTCAGACCGCAATTTAGCTAATAATTCTAACATACAATTATTCTAATCAAAAAACCCATATTGGTCAAGAAATTTCAAGGTACGGCCTCAAAATTACTACCCTTTGCAAAGGGTAGTAATTTTGAGGCCGTACCTTGAATCGCACCCCTCAACTTCTCATACTAAAAAATTCCCTTGTTTCGGGAAATTTATCAATTATTCTCAAAAATTACTCTTCTACTTCAATCACCTGAACCGGACAAATATCAACCGCTTCTTTGACGCAATCCTTATCCGCTTCCCCCTGAGCTGTCCCAGTATCTTTAACTATTGCTTTGTTTTCCTCATTTAAATCAAAAACCTCCCCGCAAACCGCGCTGCAGCTTCCACAACCAATACATTCTTCCTGGTTAATTTTTATCTTCATAATTTATTATCACTGCCAAACAATTTAATTTTCTCTTCCACAATCTTCTGAACCGCCTCTACAACTGGCGGCATTAATTTGTAAGGAGTTATTTGATTAGGATTATTTTCCAAGGATTTTTTCAAAGAATTAGTATAAGCCATTCTCAATTCTGTATTAACATTAACTTTAACCACGCCTGACTCAATCGCCTTTTTAACATCTTGTTCAGGTGTGCCAGAACCGCCATGAAGCACTAAACCAATCTCATCGCCTAAAACCTGGCTAATTTCTTCCAGACGCTCTAAAAACAAATGAGGATTTTTAGACGATTTAAAAACCCCATGAATATTGCCAACAGCGACAGCTAAGCTATCAACTCCGGTCTGTTTAACAAATTCTAAGGCCTGTTTGGGCTCAGTTAAATCCTCTTTTTGAATTTCCACTTTCTCCTGAATCTCTGACTTACCTCTTAAATAACCAATTTCGCCTTCCACGTTTTCAATGCCCTTCTCTTGAGCTAATTCAACCACTTGCTTGGTTATTTTAATATTCTCTTCGAAATCCAGTTCTGAACCGTCAAAGTGAACTGAATCGTAGCCTGCTTCAATCGCCTCTTTAATCACTTCTAAAGATTTTCCATGGTCTAAATGAAGAATCAATGGCAAGCCGGTCTCTTTTTTATAGACATTAACTAAAGCCCGAACCAGCTTTTTGCCAATAAACTTGCTTTCACCTTCTGAAGTGGAAATAAACGCCGGACTTTTTAGATTCTGGGCGGCCAAAACTATGGCTTTAAGCTGTTCTAAGTTAGAAACATTAAAAGCCCCTATTGCGTACCTATTCTGCTTTGCTTTCTGAAAAATCTCTAACATAATTATTACTTATATAATGAGATAAGAGAATTGATTTTCAAAAGCTTAGGCAGGCAAAATTGCTTGGTTTTTATCTGAAGTTTCTTGGAAGCGAAGCTTCCAAATTTGGAAGCTTCGCTTCCAAGAAACTTCAGATAAAGAATTTTGCCGGACTCAGAGCAAATTTTTCCGCTGGAGAAAAATTTGCGTCTTTTGAAAATTAATTCTCTTATCTTTGAATACGTAGCTAAAATACTTTCCTTGTAAAATATTACACTATAAAACCACATATCCCTTATCCAAATTATCCATCATCGCTTTATTAAGCGCTTCTTCGCCCATATATTCTACAAAAACCTTATTCCATAAGGCCTCCTGCTGATGATAAAGATATTTTGACTCAAAGCCAATCTGCTGTAATAAAGAAATCCCATTATCAAACAAATCAAAACTAATCAAATTTTCCGTTCCATCTGAAGGAAAATATTCGCCAGCAACATCTAAATCTTCAAAAAAATCGAGTCCTGTTTCTGGAAAACGCTCACCAAATTCATGAATCACTTGAGCCGCTTTAGTGTAATGCCAGGCCTCCGGATTAATATGCGGTTCAGCCAGCCGAGGATCCTTTTTGTCCTTCTTAGCTAAATAAGAAGGGATAATGCGCCAACTTATTTCTTTGTGGTCGGGTAAAGATATTCCGCTTGTCTCTACTTTTAGGGCCTCAATCATTTTCTTAACAAAATCCTTGCTTTGGCTGTATTTTTTAAAAAGCCCTGAATGCCAGTCAACTTCATAGATATAATGGAGAGTCATAAAAAAAAGATAAACAATTTCTCCAAGATGCTGTTGAGTAATTGGAATGATAAAAACCAAACCTAATTCTTTCAAATGACTCATATGATGAAGTTTTTTGCCTAAAAATTTCTGGCCAATACCCAGCCATCTCTCCGGCAAAACCATTACTTTAATTTTTCTTTCCTCAAAATCATCTTTAGTTAAACCCTGATATGATTTAAAAAAAACATCATTAAGCCAATGTTTATCTTCAACAAATCTTAAAGCGGCAAATAATTCAAAGACGTCTTCCTTTTCCAGCATTTTATCAATATCAGCTCCATAACCTAAACTGGACATAATCCGCTTAGGCGGATTAACCCGGAATAACTCCCTGGCTTTTTCTTTTTTTAAATAAAAACCGGTCAAATCACCGACTAATTCTTTGGTTGCGTTAATTAAACTGCGGCAGCCGACTTCCGTAGAAAGCTGAGGCTGGTAAAACTTACTCAAAAGCGCCTGGTCAACCTCTTTTACCTTATTAATCAATCCGGCAAAAACTATTTCCGCGGAAGAATTTCTTTTTAACCCCAATTGTTTTAGGCCCTGTTCAATTCTATCATCATTTTCTTTAACGATTTCTTCAATCACTCCTTGTTTGCCGCTAATTCGCTCCATTTTCTTTTCCAAATCCGAAACAACTTTTGGAGAAGTTCTTAGTAACTTAGCTAATTTTTCAATTTCTTCCTTCATAATCCAGAACAAAGTTTGGGCCTTGAAAACCCAAACATTATATTTTCTTTTTTTCAACTTTTACTTTTTCCCAGGGTCCCCACTCGCCTTTCTTTAATAAACCATTAGTCGCGCCCATTTTCTGCAAAACAGCGGTAGCATTAGCGGTAGCTAATTGAGTGGCGTGAATAATATCCCCTTTTTCAATATACCCCGCTAAAAAAGCCGATGCAAAGGCGTCGCCCGAACCGGTTCGGTCAACTAGATCAGATTCAGGAATTCCAGCCGAATAACGATGTTGGCCATCGGAAACCCTAACTCCTTCTGGCCCCTTAGTCATTACCACAACCCCCTTAACCCATTCATCTAATTTTTCAAAAATCTCATCTTCTTTATCAAAGTCAATTTGAGTCAAACGAGCCGCTTCTTCCCGGTTCATAATGAGAACATCTATTTTATCTAATAAAGCCCTGGTTCTGTCTAATCCCTTGCCTAACTGACTTTGACCTACCGGGCTAGCCGCAATTTTAATCTTATTCTCCGCCGCAAAATCAAATAACTTGTCAAGGGATTTATAGGCCTGACCTGACAATGAACCGGCGTAAATCCATTTGGTTTTAAGTTTATCAAAAGAAATATCTGAATCAGTCATTTTATGACAAGCGCCTAATTTCTTCAAAATACTCCGACCCGTCTTTGGTAAAGAAACAATCACAGAAAAAGCAGTTGGCTCTTGAGCTGTTTCAATTAATAAATCCGCGGCAACACCTTGTTTGGTTAATTCACCTTTAACTGTTTGGCCAAAGCAATCCTTGCCGATTAATCCCAAATAAGCTACTTTTAATCCCTGACGAGCAAAAGTTACTGCCGCATTAGTCCCACAACCTCCCATAGCAAAATCAACTCTGTCCATCTTTAATTTAGACCCTAAAGAAACACAAAGACCTTTTTTGGTAATAAATTCCTCGCTTTCAACCACTTGAAAATCGCCGCTACTCATAAAAACATCCTGAGTGGCTGAACCTAATGTTATAACATCGTATTCCATAAATCTTTCAGAGGCCGTTTTAGAAGCCGTGCCTTGATTTATTTCCTCTTAATAACTTTTTTGACTGCCTCTTTAATATTTTCCGCCACTAAGCCGAATTCCTTCATTAATTCTTCTGGCTGGCCCGATTCGCCAAATCTATCCTGAACTCCAATCATTTCTACTGGTACCGGCTGTTTTTTAGATAAAACTTCCACCACAGCCGAACCCATACCGCCCATTACTTGATGGTCTTCAGCCGTAACAACAGCCCCGGTCTTTTTAGCTGTTTCAATAATTGTTTTTTCATCAATTGGTTTAATTGTATGATTATCAACTACTTCCACTGAAATCCCATCTTTTTCTAAGGAATGAGCGGCTAATAAGGCCTCGTAAACTGTTGGGCCGCAAGCTATTACGGTTACATCTTTGCCTTCTCGGAAAATCTCCGCTTTACCAATTTGAAAAGACGTTTTCTTTGTAGTAAAGATTGGAGTCGCTTCTCGAGCAAAACGCAGATAAACCGGTCCATCCATTTCTCCGGCCGCTATAGTCGCCTTTTTGGTTTCAATCATATCGCAAGGCGCTAACACAGTCATATTAGGCAAACAGCGAGTAATAGCAATATCTTCTAACCCTTGATGAGTCGCTCCATCCGGCCCCACGGAAATTCCGGCATGGGCTCCGGTAAGTTTAACATTTACTTTGTTATAAGCGACAGAAATGCGAATCTGGTCCCAGTTGCGACCCGGGCAAAAAACAGAATAAGTAGAAGCGAATGGAATTTTACCCACTAATGCCAATCCTGCGGCAATACCTATCATATTCTGTTCAGCAATGCCAACCTGAATAAACCTGTCTGGAAATTCATCTTGAAACCAATTACATCGGGTAGAACCGGTTAAATCAGCTCCCAAAGCAACCACATTTTCATTTTTCTTACCCAATTCAACCAACCCTTTGCCATATCCGTCCCGGGTCGGCTTTTGCTCTAATTTATCTTTTTGGTATAAGTTTTTTTCTAGGTTCATAAATTTATTCGTGCTCTCCTTTAATTTTCCCGTCCAAAGTTCTTAAACAATGAAGCGCTTTTCGACCTTCTTCGGCGCAAGGCGCCTTGCCGTGCCAAGAATACTTCCATTCCATAAAATCAACTCCTTTGCCCGGAATAGTATGAGCGATAATTAAACTTGGTTTTTCAAAAATTGCCTTTGATTTATTACAGGCCTCAATAATTTCCTCAATATTATGACCATCCACTTCCATAACATGCCAGCCAAATGCCTCATATTTTTCTTTTAGCGGTTCTAAAGGCATAACATCTTCAGTATATCCGTCAATCTGGATATTATTTCTATCCATAATTTGAGTGATATTAAAAAGCTTGTTTTTGCCGGCAAACATAGCTGCTTCCCACATTTGACCTTCATCATGTTCCCCGTCAGAAGTCAAAGCCCAAATCCAGTTATCTTTTTTATCTAATTTATGGGAAGAATAAGCCATACCGCAGGCAATTGACAATCCCTGACCCAAAGAACCGCCCGATGTTTCAATCCCGGGCAAATCAAGCCGGTTAGGATGTCCTTGCAAACGAGTGCCTAATTTTCTTAAAGTTTTTAATTCTTTTATTGGAAGATAACCGGCATGGGCCATAGTTGCATACCAAACCGGACAAATATGGGCATTAGAAAGCACGACCATATCCCTTTCCGGCCAATTCGGCTTTTTAGCGTCATATTTAACCACTCCGCCGAAATATAAAGCTGTAAAAACATCAACCATACCCAAAGGACCGGCTGAATGTCCTGATTTGGCCTCAACTAACATTTCAATAATATCCTTGCGAATCTTATTCGCTTTTTTCTTTAGTTCTTTAATCTCCATAAATTACTCTCCTTTTAATTATCTGAATCAAGGACGTTCCTTAAAATGACGTCCTTGTGCCAAGGACGTCATTTTAAGGAACGTCCTTGATCTATTAATTGTTTGATTGACTTCCTAATATTATCACTTTTGAAAATAGCGCTGCCAACAGCTAATATATTAGCTCCCGCTTTAATAACTTTAGGCGCTGTCTCAACATTAACTCCTCCATCTACTCCAATCTTAACATTTGGATATTTGCTCCGCAACTGCTCAATTTTACCCAACATATCTTCCATAAATCCTTGACCGCTCCAGCCAGGATTAACTGTCATGACTATAACCAAGTCAAGTTGATTAATATATTGGCCTACAATCTCAACAGATATTTCCGGGTTAATAGCTATTCCAACTTCTAAACCAGCTTTTTTAACTTTTTCAATGATTTCTTGATGCTTTTCAGTTGAAGAATAGTGAAAAACAATCCTTGATACGCCAGAATTAATCCAATTATCAATAACTAATTCCGGGTTTTTAATTAACAAATGAGCTTCTAATTTTAAATTGGTTTTTAGTTGCTTTAAATCTTCCGGATTATTCCAACTATGATTATTGGCAAACTCACCATCAATCGCATCAAACTGAACCCATTTAACATATGGTTCAACTCTTTTAATTTTCTCTTTTAATTCTTTAAAATCCTTGGCTATAATAGCCGGAATAACTTCAATCATTTCTCCGTTTCCTCAATTTTACCCAATCTCCGCACATGTCTTTCCTCTTCTGTAAACTCCGCTTCCAGGAAAAGACGAACAATCCTCTTGGATGTTTCTATGTCTAAAACCTTGCCCGCCAAACAAATAATATTGGCGTTATTATGCTCTTTTGCCTGTAAAGCAGTAAACTCATCCCAAACTACTGATCCCCTAGCTCCCTTAACTTTATTAGCAGCAATACAAATACCAGAACCAGTAGCGCAGATTAAAATACCCAATCCGTTTGTTTCAACAACTTTTTTCGCGACTTTAGAAGCATAGTCAGGATAATCGTCTTTTGCTTTAAATTCCTCTGCTCCCGTATCCTCGTATTCATGCCCAAGCTCCTCAAGATATTTCTTGAGTTCTTCTTTAAGATGAAATCCTGCGTGGTCAGCTCCTAAGTAAATCATTTATTTTAGCTATAGGTTTTACAATTTCTTCCCAATAAACTCCGCAAACTCAGCCAAACGACAGGCATAACCAAACTCATTATCATACCAAGCAACAATTTTAATTAAATCATCACTCTGTTCAGTTAATAAAGAGTCAAAAATTGCCGAGTAAGGAGAACCAACAATATCTGAAGAAACAATTGGATTAACTCCATACTTAAGAATCCCCTTGTATTCCTCTTGACTGGCTTTTTCCATAATCTGGTTAACCTGGTCTGGCGAGGGCTTTTTCTTTAAATCGTAAACAGCATAGATAACTGAACCAACCCGAACTGGAATTCTCATAGCCATAGCATGCAATCTATCCTTTAATTCAGGGATAACTTCTGTGGTTGCTTTATCTGAACCGCTCGTGGTCGGAATAATGTTATCAAGAACTGAACGGGCTCTTCTTAAATCTTTATGAGGCGAATCTAAAACCTTTTGATTATTAGTCGCTGCATGAGCTGTAACCATAAACCCGCGCTCAACTTCAAAAGTATTATGTAAAATTTTAGTTATTGGCACATAACAGTTAGTGGTGCAAGAACCCATTGAAATGATGTTATCTTTGCCAGAATCATACTTTTCCTCATTCCCGCCTAAAACATAGGTAGAGATATCTGTTCCCTTACAAGGGGCAGAAACAATGACTTTTTTAGCCCCGGCTGATAAATGCTTGCCAGCTCCTTGAGAATCCCTAAAAATGCCGGTACATTCCAAAACAACATCAATGCCTAAATCTTCCCAAGGAAGATTAGCTGGATCTTTTTCAGCTAAGATTTTAGCTTTAATTGGCTTATCATAAGTCCCGTAAACCGAATCATATTTAAAAAGATGAGCTAAGGTTTTAGGATCAGCTAAATCATTAATAGCAACCAATTCCAAATCAGGATGCTTTTCTAAAATACGCCTAAAAGCAGACCGACCAATCCGACCAAAACCATTGATGGCTATTTTAATCATAATTGTAAGTTGGAAGCTGGATGTTGGATTGTTTTTGGAGGTCGTACCTCCAAGTTTGGAGGTACGACCTCCAAAAAAGTTTATTATTCTTCAATACCCAACAATTGATTAATCTTTGGCTTATCAAAGCCAATAACAATTTCACCGTTAATATCTACAACCGGCACGCCCATTTGACCTGACTTATTAATCATTTCCTGAGCCGCCTCTTTATCTTGACCTACATCAATATATTCATGCTTAATATCTTTTTCGTCCAAATATGCTTTTAGAGATACGCAGTATGGACAAGTTTTTGTGCTGTAAACCTTAACAACAGCTTGTTTTTGTTCAGTCATAAATAACCAATGTCATCCTGAGTGTCAGCGAAGGATCTCGTAAAAAAAACTACTTCTGCGGGATTCTTCGCTTCGCTCAGAATGACTGCTATTTAACTATTTTAATTCTTTAAGATAATCGTAAGCGTTTAGAGCCGCTTTAGCGCCCTCGCCTGCGGCAATAATCACCTGCTTATGAGAAACATCTGTAACATCCCCAGCAGCAAAAATATTGGGCTGGGATGTCTGATTACGTCCATTAATTTTAATTTCCCCCGACTCATTTAATTCTACCATATCTTTAACAAAAGAGGAATTAGCAATAGACCCAATTGCCAGAAAAATCCCCTGAACAGGCAATTCTTTATCTTTGCCCCCGGTTCCATTACTGTAAACCAAAGCGGTTACAAATTTATCCCCTTTAATCCTTGAAACTTTAACGCTGGCGATTGCTTCAATTTTAGCAACTTTTTTAATTTTTTCCTGAAGAAACTCATCAGCTTGCAATTGAGGTGTAGTTTCAAGAATATATACTTTAGAAGCATAATTAACCAATTCCAAGGCCGTTCCCAAACCAGCATTAGCTCCACCAATCACAGCCACAGTTCTATCCTGGAATAAGGGTGCATCGCAAGTAGCGCAATAACTAATTCCCTTGCCAAAAAACTCTTCTTCGCCCGGCACATTTAGCCGTCGCGCCTTGCGGCCGGTGACAACAATAACAACCTTTGTCTTATATGATTCGCCTTCTGTTTTTACTTCTAATCCTGAATCGCCAATCTGTTTAACTTCTTTTACTTTCACCTCTTCCTTAATCTCTAATTCATTTCTTTTCAAATGTTTAGTAAATTTATTAACTAAATCTATACCCGTAATATCATCTAACCCGGGGTAATTCTGGATTTCCGGAGCGTAAGCCATCTGGCCGCCCCAATCTTTAGTTAATAAAAGCGCTTTCACTTTTTTTCTAGCGGCGTAAATTCCAGCGCTGACTGCGGCCGGACCTCCACCGATAATAATAATGTCGTACATAGATTTTGATATTTTAATTAATTATATTTTAGATATTCTAACATATATCAGATATTTCTGACAATTTAAAAAAATAATAGGACAACTATCTTAATTGCCCTATTACCCTTTTTGACCCCCTTTTATTCTAACGGAATACCGTATTCTAAGACAACATGAACAACTGATCCCTCATTAGTAAATTTATACGGACCAACAATAAAGTCAGGATTATCTTTTTCCCACTGAGCTAAAACATTCTGCCCTGACTGCCTTGGTTCTCCAGTAACAACCTTAACACCTAAACTTTTATATTTATCAGCCATTAAGTCACCTCCATCATATTTTTAAATTATTTTATACATTTACATTAACCAAGTCAATACTCACTTGCGTATATTTTTTTAAATTTCTCACTTGTAAATCATTCAGAGTTTCGCAAGCGAACCCCCAATGAAAAGATACCCACTGATTAATCTCTGGATTCTTAACAAAACTGGAATCAGCCATTTCTAATAGAATTTTCTGCTCAACTAAATCACCTAATTTTAACCTATCATCCTTAAAAACTAAAGGATGATATTCAACTGTTAAATGAGGCCTTTCCACTTTTTTAACCCTACCCCAACTAATCCTACACAAATCCATTGTACTTAAAGTATGCATTGTATCCAAATGACCTGTTCTTTTCCAAACACTCAACACATGAAAACTATGATGCGGCTTTGCGCCTAACGGAATCTTGCTAATCACTTTATTTAAAAGTTTTTTATTTAGTTTTTTCTTTAACTGCTGTTCATCAAGTAAATGATTATACAAACCCGATTTGCTAATATTATCTAAAAGAGAATTTCCAATCCAATATGCTTCAATTACCCTCTCATCAAAAACATCCTTAATCTGATTACTCCAAGCAATTAATTTTAAATAGGGATAAAGGACTTGAAATTCTTTCACGATTAAATTTAATCCTTGGTCAACTTTTCCTGTGTGGCAGTATTCAAAAAGGTCTCTGTTTTTGTCCGGCCCGCAAAAACTAAGCTTATTAGGCATAAAGGCATAACGAGCGCATCTGGAGATCCCCTGATGATTAAATGCTGGAAGTTGATTTGTTTTGACCATAGTGAGTAGTCAAAAAATAACGGCAGATTATTCCAATCGCCAAAACAATTAGCAAAATCCCCGTAAACTGACTGATTAATAAACCGCCTCCTGAAAATATTAGGGTTAATAAAATTGTTATTGGACTAGCTAAAAGCAAAACTGTCGCTGCCACAGAAACTTTAACATATTTTAATCCAGTATACCAAGTTATAAGATAGCCCAAAAGGAAAACCGAAGTAATCATTACCCAGCCAATCTGTTCTAAACTCAATGAACTGATTAAAGAAAATTGTCCGGTAAAGAGTAAAAAGATAATAATAAACAAAGAACCGAAAAACATTCTTCCCCAAATAACTATTCTTGGCGATAATTCTTTAAGCAAGTATTTGCTTAAAACGTTTTCTGAAGCCCAAAATAAGGTAGCTAAGAAAATAAAGAAATCGCCCCAGCCAAAACTATGAGGAATTATTTTTAATAAAAGAATATTTCCAAAAACCAAACATAGACCGGCAATTAAGTAATTTCGGTTGATTTTTTCCTTTAAAAAAACAACTGCTAAGACAGCTATGTAAATAAACATGGTCTTATGAATAAAGGACGCTTGAATAGGAGTAGTTAAAGAAAGGCCTTTAAAATACAATAGAAATGGAATTGAACCGCCAATTAATCCAATTCCTGTTAATATCAACCACTGTTTTTTAGAAAGCTTTTTTAAAACTTGCCAGTCCCTCATTATCAACAGCCAACTAACCAAAAGCAGGGCAACAATAATATTTTTTAATCCGGTAAAAATATATGGATTGACTACGCTGACTCCAAATTTACTAATAAAAACAACAGCCCCGGAAATAAAGGCTGTGCCTAAAATTAATAATAGTCCTTTATTTTTGTTCATAGTTGTAATATAATTATTTATAATATGTGTTTAGCAACTCCTAGTAAAGTAATTAAAGTTAATAAGAATAAGGCAATAGTTCAATCCGGAGACCACCAGCATCGGGTTAATTTAGATTTAGTCAAAAATGTTAAAATTGGCGATTATTTATTAATCCATAATAATTTAGCGATTAACAAACTTTCCAAACCCGAAGCCGAGAAAATCCTGGAAATGATTGAGAACCATTCTAGTAAATTGAACAGATAATACGAGGGTTGGGATTCGGAGATTCAAGGTACGGCCTCAAAACATACGTCCTTTGCAAAGGACGTATGTTTTGAGGCCGTACCTTGAATCTCACACACCTTAAACTCAATGAACCGAACAAGTAATACAAGGGTCATAGGCGCGAACTAACATTACTATTAACCGTTCTAATTCTTTCTGGGAACGGTTTTTTGTTTGGCCTAAGAGCGCCTGGGCACTTTTTTCAATGGAAGTCAGATTCTGGACTGTCGGAGTAATAATATTGGCCTCTTTAATAATTCCCTCTTTATCTAAATGAACTTCATGATAAAGTCCGCCCCGCGGCGCTTCATTAATGCCAATCCCCTTTAAAGATAGGTTTTTACCTGGTTTGGAAGCTAAGCTTCCAATTGGAAGCTTAGCTTCCAACAATTTTTTAATAATTTCTCTGGCTTGTTGGTGATAAATCCCAATCTCAATTGCCTGGGCTAAATTATTATAAAAAGGATTCTCAAAATCAACTTGATATTTCTTATTATCATAATTTCCATAAACAGCCAATCGGGCTAAAGAACCAACTAACATTTCCTGTCCCTGATACTTGCCAAACTTAGCTGTAGAATAATCCCTGATTTCTTCTTCAATTGTTTCTTTGTAATTTCTAACTGACGCCTCTTTTCTGCCTTTAAGATTATTGGAAGAAACCGCCGCAATTTTATCTTTATCCAAAGCAACTAATTGTAAATCAACTTTTAACTTAGGAAATTCAATTTTACTAACTAAACTAATCGTATCCTGGGCGGCTTTTTCTGACTTTTCTAATTTATTCAATAATTTCTCCAATTGTCTTCTATTAGGAATTTTATGAAATCCGCCAATTCTGGTTCTGGTTGGATGAACAATCCGACCACCAACAATCCGAACAATCTCATCAGAAACCTCTTTCAAAGCAAGCGCCTGTTTAAAGGCCTCTGGATTTTTCTTAGCTAATTCAGTGCCTCGGTCAATACCTAAATAATCAGGTAAAGATAAAAAGAAAAGATGCAAGGCATGTGATTGAATCATTTGCCCGCAATTCATTAAATCACGCAACATCTCAGTTGCTGGACTCGCCTTAATATCCAAAGCGTCCTCTAACGCCCTTAGAGAAGCGATATTATGGGCAGTTGGACAAACTCCGCAAATTCTTGGTGTAATCCAGTGCATTTCTTCAGCCGTTCGGCCGACTAACAAACCCTCAAAAAGCCGTTCGCCTTCGTGAATATTAAGATTGACCTGACCCTTTTTCCAGTCAACGTCCAAACTTCCGTGTCCTTCAATTTTTGCAATAAAATTTTTGTCCATTATTTTTTGTTTTAAGTTAATCCTTAATCAAGGACTGTCCTCATATTTGCTTTTTAAAAAGCAAATATGAGGACAGTCCTTGATTACTTGACAACTATATTCTGATACTCGTCAGTACGTTTCAAAAACATTGAAAAATATCTTTCAATTTCTTTTTTATCACTGATTCCTTCAAGAATTTTTAACAAATTTTTAACTTCCGCGCCTTCGCGCAAACCAAAACAACCATAACAGGGTGAACCGCCGCTAATACAAACAGCCCCGCAGCCGCCTTGAATAATCGGACCCAAACACGGCTTTTTATCTAATAATCTACAATCATTATTTGCCTGCTTGCATTCAAAACAAACTGAATAACTTCTGTATTTCGGCGTTTTGCCGGCTAATAAATCTTCTACAATTCTAACCAATTCCCCGCCATTAATCGGACAACCATGAATCAAAAAATCAACTTGAACATAAGCAGACAAAGGTAAAGCGTCAATTCCTCTTGGCTTGTATTTTTCTCCATAAATCTTCTTATACCATTTCTTTCTTTGATCTTTATCCATAATTCCGGGAATGCCGCCCAAACAAGCGCAAGCCCCCAAACCGATTAAAACCTTGGACTCCTTTCTTAAATTTTTTAAGGCCTCAACTTCATGCTTAGTAATCGGCGTCCCTTCAATAATACAAACATCATAAGGTCCGGCCTCGGCTCTTTCCTGACCCAGCCGCCAATTAACAATATCAATTCTTTTTTCCAAAACCAAAAGTTTTTCTCTAAGAGAAACTAACTCCACTTCGCATCCTTCACAATCAGTAAATTCAAATATGGCGACTTTAGGTTTAGACATGATAAATAAAAGATAAAATTAATTTTCAAAAGCACGGCTTAGAGATATGTTTTTCAGCGGCGTAGAAATACGAATGATTATAATGAGATAAGAGAATTAGTTTTCAAAAGCTTAGGGAGGCAAAATTGCTTGGTTTTTATCTCTGATAAAAAATTTTGCCGGACTCAGAGCAAATTTTTCCGCTGGAGAAAAATTTGCGTCTTTTGAAAATTAATTCTCTTATCTCTGAATACATATTTGAAAATTAGATTTTATCTTTTTAAGATATATGCGTTTTAATCCCAAGACCTATCAATCTCGTCAAAATGAAAAACAGGGCCGTCCTGACAAACATATTTATCGCCAACTACGCAGTGCTGACATTTACCAATTCCGCATTGCATTTTTCTTTCCATATTAACAAAAATTCTCCTATCTGAAATCCCCAAAGGCCTTAAAATCTTTTCTAAAGCATCCATCATCGGCCCTGGTCCGCACATAGCCGCTACTGCATCCAAGGCGTCTATTGTAATTTCATTAACTATTTTAGTAACCATACCTTGATGGCCCTTCCAACCTTTGGTTGGCTGGTCAACCGTTAAAATAACTTTGATATCTTTAGACCATCTTTTAATTTCTTGCTTCATTAATAAATCATCCGGCGTCCGAGCCCCATAAATTAGATAAACCCGGCCAAACTTTTTTCTATATTCAATAATATATTCAATTAAAGCGGCGATCGGCGGAATGCCACAGCCTCCGGTAACCATAACCACATCTTTGCGCGACATAAAATCAACTGGAAATCCCTGACCATAAGGCCCACGCATAAAAATATCATCACCTTGTTTTAACTTGTGCAAGGCCTTAGTCAAACAACCTACCCGCCGAACTACAATATCAACATATTTTGTCTCAAAAGGTGAAGAAGCAATACCAAAAGGCGCTTCTCCATAACCAAATAAACTGACTAAAACAAATTGACCCGGGGTAAAAACAATTCCTTGCTCATTTACTGAAAAACCGCTTTTTTCTTTCTGCAACCGAAAAAGCTTAACATTATGAGAATGTTCCTCAATTTTTACAACCCTAACTTTAAATGGTTTATATAAATTCCTCATTAATATATTCTGTCTAGAATAATAGATTAGAGATATGCTTTTGAGCGGCGTCGAATTGCGAGCGGGCATGGTTTTTTGCGAAGCAAAAAGAGCGAGTAATTCGCAGCAGCAAATTTCCTCGCTGGGGAAATTTGTGTTAGCGAAAAAGTCATATCTATAATCTATTATTCTCTAGACGACTTCTTGTAATCCCAAACTATTTCCTCAATCACTTCATTAGTTTTAATTCCCGCCGGGCAGTTTTCAGCGCACTGGCCGCAACCAACACATTGCGACTTGCCAAACTCTTGATAAGCCCGAACAAACTTATGATAATACCAGTTATAATATCGCTCTTTAATGGTTTTATGAAAATTATGCCCGCCTGCTACTTGCGAAAATTCAGGCAAGGTACAAGCTGTCCAATGCCGACAACGAAGACAATTCTTGTTGTCTAAACTAACCCTGTCTTCGATTGAAAAACAGTGACAAAGCGGACAAACATAAGTGCAAATTCCGCAACCCAAACATTTATCAGCCAACTGAGTCCAAATTTTATGATTTGATTCCCATGACCATTTTACTGCTTCGGCCAACAACTCCGGGTCTAAGAGCATTTTCTTAAAATGATTTGGTTGACTAGGATAATTTAAAATCTTTGGCTGTTTACTTTTTTTAAAAAACTTACCCTTAATTAACTTCCGACCCTTACCAGTTAAAACCCAGGTCCGATATTCTTGTTGATTAATTTTTTCTAAAACCAAATCGCCGCCTCGCGGAATCTCTATTGTCTTATCAATAATTCCAACCAAAACTGATTTACCCCTTTTCTGCCAATAAAAAAAATCGCGCCTGGGCTTTTCCATAATCTCGTCCAATTGATTCATTGCTTCTAATTCACTTAAATGACCAATAATTAATAAAAGTGGGGTTGATTTATCAATTGTCTTTAATTTTTCTTTTTTACGGTCAAAATTAAAAATATCCTCCTTGGGCGGGAAAAAATATTGTTTGGCAGGCAAAACGCTTTTGCGGGTATCAATCACTTTAAAATCTTTTTTTAGCATCGCCAGCCAATCTTTAATTTGCTTTTTCTTTATAACTAATTCCATTATTTATATTTTATCACAAAAATCAAAAAAGAAAAAATCCCGACCTTGGATTAATTCCTTTTTTGAACCAATCCTTGGTCAGGACATTCTCAAATTCAAAGCTCTTGACGTTTTTCTCATAATTTCAAAAATACTGTCATGTTCGCGCGCCACAACCACTTTTGGCAAACTCTCCAGTTTCCTCCCCCTCTCTTCTAACTTTTTTATAATCAATTCCAACTCCTCCTCAAATTTTACTCTACCAGTGTCAGACGTTTTCACCTGCAAGGCAACTCGTTCAATCCTTTTTAATTTAGAACCGCATCTGATTTTAACCA
The DNA here is from genome assembly GCA_964650035.1 of uncultured Candidatus Saccharibacteria bacterium. Lineage (GTDB taxonomy): Bacteria > Patescibacteriota > Minisyncoccia > Portnoybacterales > UBA2143 > CAZYSH01. The sequence goes on from CAZYSH010000007.1 coordinate 26,789, forward strand.
CAATATCTTCTTTGTTTCTATCTCCTTTCGAACGAGGCAGGTTCCTCCGAAATGATATAATGCGCTTATCAGCTTCAATCCAGATAAGCTTATCTTTTAACATCTTAATAGCATCCATTACTCTTTTCTCTGTTTGCTCTCCAACTAGATTTCCCTCTTTACCCATCTTCAGCCCCAGACGCGGCGGCGGAGTCTGTAATTTTTTAATTTTCCGACGTTTCATCTTTTTCCTTCTTACTTTCATCATTACCTCCTCTCTATTCGAAAATTGGAAGCCGGGTTTTCAAAAAACTCACTCCTAACTCCCAAACGCAAACAAATCTTGTTAAAAAACTGTTATAAAAATAACCCCTCTCAAAGTTATTATTGAGCTAAGGCATCTTCAATCATTTGTTCAAAAATATTAATCTGTCGATTACCAACTAATTCTTCTCCGTTAATGTAAAAGGTAGGGGTGCCGCTTACTCCAGCTTCAGTTGCTTGGTCATACCAAATATTCACTTTATCCTCATATTTCCTTGAATCAAAACACTGATTAAAGTTTTCGTGATTTAAGCCCGCTTGACCAGCCATTGATTTAATATCATCAACCGATTTAATTTCACTTATATATTCAAAAAGAAGATTATTGAATTCCAAAAACTTATTCTCCTCTTGGGCGCAAAAAACAGCCAGGCCTAATTCTGTAGGTCCTAAAAATCTAAAAACCCATTTAACTTTCCCGGTCTTAACATATTTATCAATCAACAAAGGCAATGTATCATTATGGAAATTAATACAATGTCCGCAAAAATGACTGGAGTATTCTATTACGCTAACTAGAGCGTCAGGATTGCCCAAAAAAAGCTCTTCCTTGACTTCATCCGTCACTGTTGACCCTGAAGATTCTTGACCGGCGCTTAAAATAGAAGATTGGCTGTCTATCTGTCCTTTATTCTGACTGGCATACCAAACGATTCCGCCTAAAACAACTAAAGCCAAAATTCCTAAAATAAATGTTTTTTTGTTCATATGTTTTAATTTATCATTTTTATTAAAATAAAGCAACTAACTTTTTAACCTTATCTAAAACCCTATTTTCATTAATTTTTTTAATTTTCCTTTTCTCCATAACAATCCTACCGTTAATTATCGCTGTTTCTACATCACTGCCTTGGGCTGAATAAACTAAATGAGAGATAAGATTATGAGGAGGAATTAAATGCGGCTGTTCAAAATCAAGAATGATTAAATCCGCTCTCTTGCCTTTTTCTAAAGAGCCAATTTCTTTTTCCATATTTAATGCCTTGGCTCCATTAATTGTTGCTATATCTAAAATTGTCTGGGCTTTAATTATAGTTGGGTCTAATTTATTAACCTTGTGCAATAAAGCAGCTGTTTTCATTTCTTCAAACATATCCAAATTATTATTTGAACAAGAACCATCTGTGCCTAGACTAACATTTACTTTTGCTTCTAATAATTCCGGCAAAGGCATTATTCCTGAAGCTAACTTCATATTAGAAACAGGACAATGAGCCACTGAAGTATTGGTCTCGGCTAAAATTTTAATCTCTTTCTTAGTCAACCAACAACCATGAGATAAGAGCGTTCTTTTATCTAAAATCCCAGCTTTATTTAAAGCTTCAATCGGCCGCGCTTTATACTTTTTTAAAGAAAAATCAATTTCGGCCTTACTTTCGGCCGCGTGAGTAGTCAAAACTAATTCATATTTGTCAGCTAATTTCTTAGACTTCTTATAGGTATCCAGAGAAGTGGTCTGAAACATATGAGGCGCTAAAACCACTCCCACTAAATCATTATCTTTAAATTCTTTAATAATTAATTCTGTTTGTTTTAAGGCCTGGTCAGGAGTTTTGTAATAAAAAGTCGGTATATCTAAAATAGCGCAACCCAAAAATCCGCGCATCCCTATTTCTTTGGCCGCTTTAGCCACCTGATTATGCTCATAGTAGAAATCAGTAAAACAAGTAGTGCCGGACTTAATCATTTCGAGCATTGCCAACAAAGAACCCCAATAAACTTCTTTTCTGCCAAACTTTGATTCAACTGGATAAACATGATTAAGCCACCATTCTTCCAAATTCATATCATCAGCATAGCCGCGCAACAAAGTCATAGCTAAATGTCCATGAGTATTAATCAATCCCGGTATTACTACCTTATTCTGACCATCAATTATTTTCTTCGCCCCTTTTTTATATTTTTTCTCGAGCCGCCCACTCAAACCAATATCTTTAATCAAATTATGAGCGATTGCCAAACCGCCCTTTTTGATAATTTGCCTTTTAGGGTTTTGAGTAACAATTGTAGTATTTTTAATCAAAATCATATACCCAAGTATAACACAAAAATCAAAATGAGCCAGAACATTAAATTGTTCCGGCTCAAATTATTGTTTGATAATGAATCACCTGACATCCATTGTCGAGACGACTCTTTAAAAAAGACACGACATCCTTTCTGTCTTCAAAATAGATATCGCACTTTTCCCCAACTACGCCCTCAAGTTTAAATTCTTTATAATCCTGACCATCAGGCCGAAGGAATAACTCATCAAAATAAATTTGATTACTTCTTAAACATTCTCTTATTTTATCTAAACAAGTATCGGAATGTCCGGAAATAATCACGATTTTATGACCAGCATCAGCCAGCCAACCAATAAATTCAGCCATAACCGGATTAATTTTAATCCGGTTATAAAAACTATTCTTAATGAAGCTAAATCTTTTTAATCGATGAACAAAAAAATCAAGATGAATTCTTTTGACTACATCATAAAAAGGCGTTGGAGGCAAAAAAACAACTCCGTCAAGATCAAATCCTATTATTCTCATTATCCACCTCCTAATTTTTAAAGAAAGTTAATGTTTATAAAACAAAACCTTCTTTGTTAAGCAGGTTTTGTTTTATCCTACTGCCATCTCGGAATCCTCCAATACTGCCATCAGACCGTATTACCCGATGGCAAGGCACCCAAGAATTAATATTCTTATTAAGCGCGTTGCCAACAGCTCGATAACTTCTTGGATGATTAATCTCTTCCGCTACCTCTTTATAGGTCATCACTTGACCTTTAGGAATCTTACTAACAGCATAATAAACTTTATCTCTAAAAGTCAAGTTATCAAAAACCGGCTGGAAACTTTTACGATGAATTTTTGAAGGTCCGAATTTTTTTAGCCGTTCTAAATGTAGTTTGGTTCCATAACCTTTATGCAGAACAAAATTATATTCTGGATATTTTTGACTCAATTTTTCCATTAACCTATCCCGGCTTACTTTAGCTATAATAGAAGCTAAAGAGATTAAGAAAATTTTACCGTCCCCGCCTATCACCGCCTGCTGTCTTATTTTTAACCGCGGCAATTCTTGATTGCCGTCCAAAAAACAAAAATCCGGCTGTTGATTTAATTTGTTTAAACACCTCCGCCAAGTTAATTGAGCGGCTCGTAAAATATTAACTCTATCAATCACTTGCGGCCAAACAAAACTGACTCTCCATTCAATATTCGGCTCCTGCTTAACTAATTCAAAAACTTCCTCCCGTTGCTTGGGAGAAAGTTGTTTAGAATCTTTGATTCCAGTCATTGCGAGCGAGCGAAGCGAGCACGGTAATCTCGTAGAATTCGTTGTTACCACTGCCGACGCTACCGGTCCAGCTAAACTGCCATATCCCACTTCATCAATCCCAGCTATTCGCCGATAACCTTGCTTAAATACTTTTTTCTCTAAATAAGAAAATCTCATAGTACGCTCTAGATATACTTAAAGTTATCAAGGTACGGCCTCAAAATTACTACCCTTTGCAAAGGGTAGTAATTTTGAGGCCGTACCTTGAATAACCGACTCCCAACTCTCTCGAAAATTTCTTTACTCCACCAAATTAGGCGGCGTCTCGCCAGCTAAAACAGCAATTACATTATTAGCCGCAATTTCAGCCATTTTATTGCGTGTTCCTTCGGTAGCCGAAGCAGTATGAGGCGTTAAAATTACATTATCCAAATCAACTAAACCAGGCATTAATTCCGGCTCTTTTTCAAAAACATCTAAAGCGGCGCCGGCAATTTTTCCCCCTTTTAAAACTTCAATTAAAGCCACTTCATCAACTATCGGGCCGCGGGAAGTATTAATTAAATAAGCGCTTGATTTCATCATTGCCAGCCGCTCGGCATTAATTAAATGAGTGGTCTCTTTAGTTAAAGCGGTATGTAAACTAATATAATCCGCTTCCTTTAATAAATCTTCCAATTCTCTGTATTCTGCTCCTATCTTTTGGGCAACTTCATCATTCTTTTTAATATCATAATAAATTATTTTCATATTAAAACCTTTAGCCATTCTTTCAGCCACCGCAAAGCCAATCCGACCCAAGCCAATAATACCTAATGTTTTCCCAATCAAGTCGCCGCCTAAAAACAATTTTGGACCCCAGGCCTTGTATTTGCCGGCCCGTGTATATTTATCTGATTCAACAATCCTTCGGGCGACAGCTAATAAAAGAGCTGCGGCATGGTCAGCCACTGTATCAGTTAAAACACCCGGTGTATTAGTCACTATAATATTTCTTTTCTTGGCTTCTTCAACTTTAATATTATTATACCCAACCGCGTAATTAGCAATTATCTTTAATTGTTTGCCAGCCGCATCCATTACTTCTCCATCAATTGTTTCTGTTAGAACAGAAAGAATTACATCTACGTCTTTAACTTTTTCCAAAAGTTCTTCGCGGGAGATGCTTCCTTCCGGACCAACCTCAACTTGATGCCCTTTTTCTTTTAATAAATTAATTCCCAATTCGGGAATCTGACGAGTAATAAATACTTTAGACATATTTATTTCCTTTCTTTAATTATCATTTATTAAAGTCTATTATATCACAAAACCCTAAAAGTCAAAAGCAGGGATTTAACCCTGCTTTCAATTTTCGATTACCCTCCTTTTCTATTTTATGTTGATTTTCCACCAGGAAAATGTGCGGCCCATAAGTTTCTTTTTATCATTAAAAGATATTCTTATTTCATCCTTAGGATTATAGACCTGGCTGGTCCCATAAACCATAATCAGATCATCATCCCCTTCAACCTTAAAAGCATGACCGACCCCACAAGGAATTTTTAGAACGAAAGGCGGACATTCTTTATCCCAATCACCCAACAAAACAATCATGTTTTGTCTATAGGTTGGCCATCTATCCCTAAAATCAAAAAGACCTACTTGAAGCCGACCCTTG
>CAZYSH010000008.1:0-26271 GCA_964650035.1 uncultured Candidatus Saccharibacteria bacterium
GCCCGTCTTTTAGCCAAGGCGGTTAACTGCCAAGAAACAAAAAATTCTGAACCTTGCAACAAATGCCAGGCCTGCCAAGAAATTAATCAGGGCAAGTCAATGGATTTAATTGAAATTGACGCGGCTTCTAATCGGGGGATTGATGAAATCAGGGAATTGCGCGACGGCATTAAATTCAGCCCAAGCAATCTCAAATACAAGGTTTTTATCATTGATGAAACGCACATGCTTACCCAGCCGGCATTTAACGCTTTGCTTAAAACTTTGGAAGAGCCGCCGGCCCACGCTATTTTTATCTTAGCAACCACAGAAATCCATAAAGTGCCCCAGACCATTATATCCCGCTGTCAGCGTTTTGATTTTCGCAAATTACCTTTGGGAAAAATTGTGGAACGGCTGGCTTGGATTGCCCAACAGGAAAAAGTAAAAATTGAGCAGCCGGCCTTGGAATTAATTGCCTTAAACGCCGACGGTTCAATCAGGGATGGAGAGAGCTTGTTGGGCCAGATTATGTCAATGGAGGATAAGAAAATCACTTTGGAAGAAGTCCAGACCATTTTAGGAGTAACTGATGTAAAAGCGGTTCAGGATTTGGTTCAATATCTAACAGACAAGAAAAGCGGCCAAGCTATTTCTCATATTAACCAAGTAGCTAATCAGGGTTATGACTTAATTCAGTTCACCAAGTCATTAATCGGCTACTTAAGGAAAATGATGATTTTGAAAGTAGATCCGGAATTAGCCAAACTGGTTACCGCAGAATTGACTAAAGAGCAAATAGATGTCATAATAGAACAAGGAGAAAAAATTAGTTCAGCTGATTTAATTAAAGTAATCCATCTTTTTATCCAAGCAGGAAATGAGATTAAATCAGCCGACTTCCCACAGTTACCCTTAGAACTGACTGTGGTGGAATGTTGTGATTAGGGAGTTTAGGAGTTGGGAGAGAAGTTTAGGAGTCCGACTCCTCAATTCTTGAGGAGTCGGACTCCTAAACTTCTTGCCTAAGAGGACTGTCCTGCAAAATGATGTCCCTTGCGAAGCAAGGGCGTCATTTTCAGGACAGTCCTCTGGATTAAAATATAGTAAGGTAATTAGTATATTGCCGGGTCGTCTAATGGTAGGACTGCAGATTTTGGATCTGTCTATGGGGGTTCGACTCCCTCCCCGGCAGCAAGGAAACAAAGATTATGTCAAGAATCGTAGAGGCACATTCAACCTCTAAGTGCAACACTAAAGGCTTCTAATGGAGTTTTAAAGTTTAATTTCCGAAGAATTACTAGAAGAGTTTTCAAAAATAGTTTTTGGGAATAAGGGCGATAATCAATTACGAGTTGGAAAAACAGATGCTGTGAACATTATGACAATGTTTAAAAAATTAGATAAATATATTAAGAAAATATCAGAAAAAGCTAAAGAAAATAAAGATCAAAGAATGAATACGGTTATGAGTGATTTTTATTCTTTTGTTTGTAATGCATCACATCCAAATTATGATGCTCATGAAATAATAGGTAAGATTAATAGGAAAAAAGGTCTCTGGCGGGGGCTTTCCCTAGAAGAATTTAAAAAACGTATAATTACTCATGTAGCGTGGTATACACCTCCTTTACATATAACCATCGCAACGACAGAACGTGTGTGTCAATTAATATCGTCGCATAATAAAGTTAATAATTTTAGAAAATTAAATAATCCAAAGTATTTAAAATAATTTAGAAATATGGAATTAATTAGCATGATCACAGCTTCAAGGGATTTATTTTCAAGATAAATATAGATATCAGAGAATCAGTTTTTGTTCGTAGGAAAGATACCAGAGAGAAGCATTTGAAACTCTATGCAAATGAATTACAGAAGTAATTTTGCTTTTTCTTAACAAATATTAATTTTAGAAACCAGAGATGAAAAATGCAGAAATTATTACACATTTAACATATACAGAGCTTTTTGACTCATTTGAGAGGAATGGAATTATTTTACCATCTTTTGCTCTCGAAACAATAGAAAATATTGAGGCGCAAATAGAATATCTCTTACAGGAAATGAATCCTGTAGAACTTATACAGTTTAGTTCTTTTTTAAATATGATTTGTCAATCTTATGGTCACAAAATGACAATGATTAGAGGTATTACTCTTTTAAACGAGACAAAATTGATTAAACCAGACACCAGTTTTTCAAATAAAATAGTCTTTCATAGGGAGAATTTATTAAATCTCATCGGTCAGATTTTGGAAAAGGATATAAGCGGGAATACTCAAATGACTGGTGCAGAAGATATTACTAATGCTCGTAAATACACCCAAGCGATATTGTTCAATAATGATTTACTCAATCTAGAAACCAGTAATTCACCGATATCAAGCAAAGAGATGATTTTACGAAATTATTTTATTAGAGAATGGCCACATTACTATATAGCAGACATTTCGAAAAACATTTATAGATACAGGATAGTTCGTTATCGGTATTGCTACGAAACAATTCTTCCTAAACTTAGAGATTCTCACAAACAAATAATGGAAGGGGCTATAAAAACTTTTGAAAAAGAAGTAGGTGTAACGCTTAGTGAATATATGCACGTTGTAAGTAGTCTATTTGGATGGTTCCTTGAATGGCCACTTATTAGTAGAGAGAAGACGATAGCCTCAGATAAGTCTGAACAAAAGTTTGGTTTTGATTTCAAGAAAATCGATTCTTTCTATATTAATGCAAAATCATTTGCAAAAGATCCAGCTTTTATGAGAATTATTGGTACTTTATCAAAAGATGTTGTGGCACTCAGATCTGCTATAAAAGAAGGGATAAATAGACGTGATGTTATCAGCGGTTACAACAAGCATATTCAGGTTTTCTTTGATAATCCAGTCTTTAAAATTTCCAATAATCATTATTGTATCATTGATTTAAAATTCATTTTAGAAAATGCGTGTGGGGGTTTATTGTGGCGCTTGAGAACACAGGAAAATTTACAAGATTATAAGTCTGCTTATGGCTATCTGATGGAAGAGTATTTTAAGTTTTTGATAAAAAGTATCTTTAAAAGTGCAAAAATCACTTTTGATGACAGTTCTAGAGCAGATGCCATTGTTGAACAAGATAATACTATTCTAGTCATTGAATTTACTACGGAATACTATAGGCTATCTTCTTTATACATTAATTCGTCTGATAAATTTTTAGATGATGCTTATCGAATCCTTTTCAATACTGGTGCAGAAGATTTGCGAGGAAGGGATAAAAGTGATAAGGGAAAACTATTAAAGTTAGATGACTATGTGGAAGAAATAAAACAAAATGGTAAAACAATTATTCCTGTCTTAATCACAGAAAATCTTTTAGGAAACCCATATTTATTTAATGATTTTTCAGGATTCTATGACCTAGAAATATCTAATAAAAATCTTTCTAATCTAGAGACATTTAAGCCGGTGTTTTTATGTCTAGATGATATGGAGATATTTTGGGGACTACATGAGCCAAAAGATGCAGTCGAAGGGTTTGCTGAGTTCGCTAAAGACTGGATTGTTACAGATAAGGGGCCACAATTTCACAATGCCTCATCTGGGATATATAGATTCGTGGAAAAACAACGAGGAGAAGTAAAAATAATCAATAAAGAATTTGCTGAATTTTTCTCTCCAAAAAAAAATTACAAAAAAGAATCTTATGCTAAATAAGTTTTATTTAAGGAAAGAGTAAAAAATGAGACATGCCAAAAGCCTCTTTATAGTGTCTCATTTGTCTCATTTATGGTAGAATTATAGCGACCGGGGTGCGTTGGGTGAGTATGGCTAGATAGCTTAAAAAAGCCCTTAACGGCCTCATTATATCGGTGGCCAGCCATGGCGGTATTAGACGCCGAATGTCTAAATACCTAACATACTAGCATAAAAATATGGCGTATGTGTTTCCTGATAAAATATTTCCTAGTTCTATAAATCGCTATTTGCGATGTCCATTTAAGTTTAAATGCCACAATGATAAAGACCTAAAGCCAGAATTCATTGAGAGTCCGCAAATTTTTGTCGGTAAAGTAACACATGCAGTTTTGCAAGACCTCTTCGACATTACGAAAATACCTGTCCATTTAAGAAGCAAACAAGATGTGGGAGAAATGGTTAGACGCGCCTGGGCTAGGATGACAAAGAGTGGATTTGACAGAAGTTATTGGACTGCTGAAGAACGGACTGAATTATTTGGATCGCAAGAAGAAGAAAAAGAATTTGGTTTGCAGGCCATTGCTATTCTGGAGAACTATATCTCAAAGGCTGATCTATCGGTAAGACCGCTATCTCTTGAAGATTGGATGGATTGCGAAATTGGAGGATTTAGGATAGCTGGTCGGATTGATAGGATTGATCAAGAGTCGAGTGATTCGCTGGCGGTGTGGGATTACAAGACAGGTGGGCTACCTTTTTATGATAGTGTAGATAAAATGACAGAAGAAGATTTACAGGTTCCTATTTATGCCATTGTTGCTTCTAAATATTATCCTTTTGCAGAAAAAATTAGAGCTGGTTTAATTTATATTAAATATTCTAAGGTCTTTGATATAGTTTGGACTAAGGAGGAGTTGAAAAAAGTTGAGGAGATGGTAATTTCTGAAATAAGAAAAGCCAAAGATGAGACAGATTTCCTGCCCCGTGTTAATAAGCTTTGTTCTTGGTGTGAATATAAAAAGTTATGTCCAGAAAAGGATAAGATTAAAGAGAATCAGCAAAAAATTGATGAAGTAAGTTGGTAGTTTGTGTATGAGCCTAGGAGTTGGGAGTCGGACTCCCAAATTTTCTTAAAAATAGGAGTATGAAAGTAATAAAAATAAGAAATAAAAATGCTATTTTGGAGCTTTTGAAAGACGGGGCTGATTTTGAGAAAATTGTCTTGGCTCATGGTTTAAAGCAAGATGATTTAACAAAAGAAATTCTATCAACAGCGACCAGTCGGAAAGTGCCTGTTAAAAAAGTGTCTCGTCGCAGAATGAGCAAGGGGAGGAGCGGGAAAAGCCCAGAGGCCTTGGTTGGTTTTTTGATTCCAAAAAGCAATTGGTCGCTTAATAATCTTTTAGATAATCTTTTAAAGAAGAATCGCGACCCATTCTTTCTTTTGATAAATAGGGTCGGTTATGCGAGTAATATCGGGATTGTTGCTCGGACGGCCTTTGCCGCCGGCGTGAACGGCTTAATATTTCAGGGAGAACAAGATAGGTTTCTTAATGAAGAAACTCTTCATTTTTCAATGGGCGCTATTATTAGAATCCCTTTTGTTAAGATGAACATTTTTGAGGCGCTAAAAGAACTTCAAAAGAACGGCGTTAAGACCTTTTCTCTTCAAATGGGCGGTACTACTTATTTTAAAGAAGACCTTACCGGTCCAGTTGCGTTCGTCTTAGGTGATGAAAGGGAAGGCGTGTCAGAAAAAGTATCAAGCCGCTGCGGTAAAAAGCTGACTATTCCAATGCGTAAAGAGATAGATTCGCTTAATGTTGGCGTTAGCGCCGCTATTATTCTTTATGAGAAAGTCCGTCAAGAAGGTCTTGGTTGTTTGATGAGGAATTGAGAGTCGGAGGAGTTGGGGGTGCAACTCCCAGCAGACTGATTTCCAAGAATTTTTTTAGGGATGTTCCTTGCTATTAACCCGAGGTTGAACCTTAAAACTACGAACCTCGCAGAGGTTCGTAGTTTTAAGGTTCAACCTCTAGGCAATTTTGAGGTTCAACTTCTACATGTACTGTTGTCTTAATTGCGTTTTTTTATTAAAATAGGAGTATATGAGTAAAACAAAATTATCTTTAATCGGATTACTGCAAGCTCTTGGAGTAGTTGGCTATTGTTTTTTGATTGGCGGTTTTATTTGGTTCGCGAGCGAGTATTTTGCGACGCCGCCTGGTTTTCTGGGTGTGGCTTTGTGGTTGTCTTTATTGGTTTTTTCCGCGGCAGTAAGCGGTTCCATTGTTTTTGGTTATCCAGCTTATTTAGCCCTCAATCAGAATATTAAAGACGCTTTGAATTTAATAGTTTACACTCTCCTTTATATCTTAGGTTTAATTGGCATCATCATTATTTTATTATTATCTTGCATGGGTTCATAATAAATTAAAATAATTAAGGAGAAAAAAATATGTTTAAAAAAACTATAACTTATTCATTGATTATAATTTTTTCTTTAAGTTTATTCTCTCTGCCGGTTTTAGCAGAAGAGATAACTGAAGAAATAGAAGTTACAGCTGATGAATTGGGGATAGAAGAACCAGGAGTTGTTTCTTGGTTTAAGGATAGAATTGATAGTATTCGGTTATTCGTTGCTCGCGATCCAGTTAAAAAATCAGAGATAGAGTTAAGGAAAGTTAATCGCCAGTTAATTAAGATTAAGAAGTTAGTTAGAGATAATCCTGATGATGAAGAATTTCAATCAAGATTAGAAAAAATTGACGAGAAGTATAAGGTAGCGATTGAGAGGATTAATAGTCGAGTTATAAAATTTAAGCAAGAGAATCCGGAAGCGCCGCGATTAAAAAGCTTTTTGGATAAATATACCGAGCATCAATTGCTTCATCAGCAGATTCTTAAAAAATTAGAGGAACAAGTGCCGGAAAAAGCAATGGAGATTATTAAACAGAATCGCGAGCGGCATTTGGAGAAATTCGGCGAAACAATGAATCGTTTGCAGAATAAAGAGGAATTTAAAGAAAGATTAAGGGTTGGATTGGAGAATCAAGGCAAGACAATTAAACAGAAGGTTAAACGAATGGAAGTAATAGAAGATTTAGAAAATAATGCCGGGGTGGAAATTAGAGTCAGAATCAATGAAATGAAACAGGAACGGGGAGAACTTTTTCAAGGATTAAGAACCAAGCAGCGGGAAATTAGAAACGCCAGGTAATTTTTATAAAAAGAAATTTAGAAGCCCGGCTTCTAAATATATTTAGGTCGAAGGAGGATAAAACCAATTATGTTTTTCTGGGTATTGTTTTAGACGCATGGTAATCTTTAAGAGATTGTCTGTTCGTCTGAAGCGGGCTTGGAATAACTTTTATTAATGGACAGAATTGTAGAAATAAATGAAAAAATGAGGAACCTTAATCCCAAAAAGATTGTTTCTCGTATAATTTATGGTTTAGTTGCTCTAATTATCTTGTTCGGCGCTTTTGGCACAATCGGAGCAGGTGAACGCGGAGTCCTACTTCAATTTGGAGCGGTTAAGGATAAGGTTTTTGATGAAGGCCTTTATATCAAAATACCCCTTATCCAGCGAGTAGTTACCATGGATGTTAAAATTAAGAAAGATGAAGTGCCGGCCAGCGCTTCTTCCAAGGATTTACAGATAGTTACATCCAAGATTGCTTTGAATTATCATTTAGATCCTGATGCGGTTAACAAAGTTTGGCAGGAAGTAGGCAAGAACTATAATGCTCGCATTATTGCTCCGTCTATTCAAGAAGCGGTTAAAGCAGTTACAGCCAAATTCACAGCTGAAGAATTGATTACTAAAAGAGAAATTGTTAAAGAACAGATTAAAGCCAATTTGGCTGAAAGATTGTTTGAGCGCAATATTATGGTAGATGAGTTTAATATTATTGATTTTTCTTTTTCCACCGCTTTTAACGACGCCATTGAAGCCAAAGTTACAGCTGAACAATTAAAGCTTAAGGCAGAAAGGGATTTGGAAAGAATCAAAATTGAAGCGGATCAGAAGATTGCTGAAGCCAGAGGCAAAGCCCAGGCCATTCAGATTGAAGCCCAGGCCTTGCGGGCTAACGCTCAAGTGGTAGAACTGCGCTGGATAGAGAAATGGGATGGCAAGACCCCGGCTTACTGGGGAAGCGCCAGTCCGTTTATTGGGATAAACAGATAATATGCCAAAGGTATATATTATTATCTTAAACTGGAATAACTGGCCAGATGCGGTTAAGTGTCTGGAATCGTTAAAAAACAATGACTACCCGAATTATCAGGTAGTCATTGTTGATAATGGGTCAAAAGAGAAACCGGAAAAGCCGGCAGGTTGGCCTAATCTTGAGATAATTTATAACAAAGAAAATCTTGGTTTTTCCGGCGGGAATAATGTCGGCATAAAATACGCTTTGGAGCAGGGAGCTGATTATGTTTTATTATTAAATGACGATACGATTGTTGCTCCTGATTTTTTGAGCCGGCTGGTTGAGGCGGCGGAAAGCGATGATAAAATTGGTATGGTTGGTCCGAAGATATATTTTTATGAAGATAGAAATAGGGTATGGTCAGCAGGTGGCAAGCTTAATTGGTTGTATAATAAAGGGAGTTTGAGGGGCTGGGATGAAATAGATAAAGGGCAGTATGATTCTCCCGAAATCCAAAGGGTGCCTCATTTGACTGGTTGCTGTCTTTTGGTTAAAAGAGAGGTTTTGGAAAAGATTGGTTTAATGTCAGAAGAATATTTTTTATATTATGAAGATACTGATTGGTGTTTAAAGGTGAAAAGGAGCGGTTTTAAATGTATTTTTGCGCCTAAGGCAAAAATTTGGCACAAAATTTCCCGAAGCGCTTTAGCGGGATCTGTGCCATATATCTATTATCATATTAGAAACGGATTAATCTTTGCTTCTAAATACGCGCCTTGGCATATTAAGCCAATAGTTCATTTGGACGTAATTTGGCGGATTATTAAACAGGTGATTAAGTTGTTAATTCCCAGTAAAAGAAAATGGGTCAAACCGATTTTGTTAGGCATCAAAGATTTTTATTTAGGCAAGCGGGGTAAAAAGGAGTGGTATTAGTTTTAACGTCATTCTGAGGCGAAGCCGAAGAATCTCTTGTCCCGCATCTGTCATTCCTGTCCCGCATCAAGTGCGGGATAAACTCCAGCAGGAATCCAGTACGGGATAAACTCCAACGAGAATAACTTTCTGACATTCGTCAGAGATTCTTCGCTAACGCTCAGAATGACAATTTTGATGAAAATTGGCATTGAAGCGGACAAATTAGAGGGAAATAGGACCGGCGTGGGTCGGGTCTTAGTTAGTATTCTTCAACAATGGGATAGATTTGATTTGCCGGCAGATTTAGAATTGATTCTGTATTTTAAATCTGAAATACCTGATGATTTAGGGTTAACTAAGCCAAATTTTAGATATAAATTATTGGGGACTAAGAGTAATGCTTTATTCCGCCATTATTCTTTATGTTGGCAGGCATTTAAAGATAAATTGGATATTCTTCTTTGTCCGGATTATGTCGCGCCAATTTTCTATTTTAAGAAAACAGCCCTGATTTTGCATGATATTTCTTATCAAGTTCGGCCGGAGATATATAATTGGCCGAGTATTTGGGATAAAATTCTATTAAAATGGTTTTCTAAGATTTCCGCCCGAAAAGCTCAAATTATTTTCACTCCTTCAAAATTTACCAGACAAGAAGTGATTAAGCACTATCAAGTTAATCCGGAAAAAGTTTTTAGTATTCCTTGGGATGTTAGCCGGGATTTTAAAAAGATTAATCAGGGATTAGATGAAATAAAAGAAAAATATCGGATTAAGGATAAATTTATTCTTTATGTCGGGTCAATTTTTGACCGTCGCCATTTGCCGGAAGCAGTTAAGGCCTTTGAAAAAATCGTAAATAAATTTCCTGATTATCAGTTTTTAATTGTTGGTCGTAATTATACTAATCAGAGATTGGCTGGGAGGAATGTTTTGCGCCAAGATTATCTTAAGGGGAAAGATCTGGTCAGTTTGTACAATGCAGCTGATTTGTTTATCTATCTTTCTGACTACGAAGGATTCGGCTTACCTGTTTTAGAGGCAATGGCTTGCGGCACGCCAGTAATAACCAGTGCAAAAACTTCAATTCCAGAAGTGGCCGGAAAAGCGGCAATTTATATCAAAGATAATTCAAATGTGGAGGAAATAGCCAGAGCGATTTATATCGGGTTAACTGATCAAAGATTAAGGCAGGAATTAATTAACAAAGGAATAGAACAAGTTAATAAGTTTTCTTGGCAAAAAAGCGCCCGCCAGTATCTTGACGTTTTGGTGAAAGGTAGGGTAAAATAAAGGTGTCATTCTGAATGGCATCTATTTTTGTCGTCCTGAATAGCCTATTCATTATGTCATTCTGAACCGTCCATTCCTCCGTCATTCTGAACCAGCAGGCGAAGAATCTAACAATTGAATATGTTTACATTCTGCGGTAGCTCAACGGTAGAGCAGTTGACTGTTAATCAATTGGTTGCAGGTTCGAATCCTGCCCGCAGAGCAACTTAGGACTTTGGGAGTACATTTCGCCCAGAGTTCTTTTATTTATGCGGTTTTTCAGAGGTTCTAACCTTTGATGTATTTTCTTTAGTTCTGGTTGTATCTTTTGAATCATCAAAAGCGGTTTTTGTACATCAATGCTTAATTTATTGTCTTTTAAGAAGAGGTTATAACCTAAATTGGCCAAGACCTCTTTTTTGTCTTCAAGTTTACCAGTATCAAATCTAAACTTTGCAATTTCAGCAAAGGTGAATAATTTTTCTGCTTTTTCCATCCAGTTATCAACGCTATTATCAGAATCATCTAACAGTTCTTTGTATTTGCTTTTTTCTTCAGTAGTTTCTTTTTTTATCTCTTTAAATTCATTTTCAGATATTTCATTATTGGCTCTCATATTGATTAGATTTTTCAATTTTTCTACGCAGGAATTATATTTTTCCTGATATGATTTGATAATTTTATTTCTTCCCTCAAATTCTTTTTCGTTTTCTTTGCTCAAAATATCCAAAGCCCATTCTTTGAATTCAGTAGGAATTTTTATAGTTTCTAAAACTTCTTCAATCTGACTTTCTAGTTTGTTTCTTCTGATAGTTTTCTGGGTACAATTTTTATTTTTCTTTTTTGTGCAATGATAATAAGTGTAGTAGTGAACATTACTATTTTTCTGCCTTTTTATCTTGTTTTCGGCCGTTATCATCGCTCCGCATTCTCCGCATCGGATCATGCCGGAAAAGGCGAATCTGTGGCGTTTTGGCCTTGGTTTACCCTCTCTTCCGAGCAGTAATTGAATTTTGTCGTATTCATCTTTAGCAATCATTGGTTCGTGTTTCCCTTCGTGCCAATTTCCACTGCCTTTAGGATATTCGTACATTCCGTAGTAGAAGGGATCAGTGAAAATTCTATAAATTGTGCTTCTGGCAACTTTTCTTCCGGCTTTTGTTCTTAAGCCCCATTCCTCATTAGCGGTTTCAAGAATTTGAGGGGGCGTATACGCCCCGGTAAGCATTAGGTCAAAACATTTCCTTATTAGGTGAAATCGCTCAGGATCAATTATTATCTCTTTTTCGCCTTTTCTTTTTAGAGGGTTATGAATATATCCAAGGGTAGTAAAAGTTGGATACCAGCCATTTTCTGCTTTGTTTCTTAATCCTCGTTTAACATTAGCACTCAGATCAAGAACAAACTGGTTGGCCATACCAAATTCAAAAGACATCATTAAGATATTGTCTTCTGGATAATAGCTTCTATCACTTGTTTTTATGTGTTGGATGACTTCTTTTTGGAGCATCCAATTAATTTGTCCACCATCTACTGGATTTCTGGCTAATCTGTCTAGTTTCCAACAGATAATTCCCGTAGCTTCGCTATTATTAATCATTTCAAGCATTTTATTGAACATGGGGCGACCGGGTTCTTTAGCAGACATTGATTCAGAAAACGTTTCTATAATTTCTAAGTTTGATTGCTTGGCTATTCTTTTAAGTTCTTTGATCTGAGATTCAATAGAAGCGATTTGTCTATCTTCGCTTTCAGAAGATTTTCTAGCGTAAAGAATATATTTAATTTTTTCTGTTTTATTTTCCATACTTAAAGGGACAGTCTGGTTGCCTAATTCACTTGCTCCGAAGAGTAGCCTTATTAGCAGACTGCCCCTTAAAGGGAATAAGGCGTAAAAAATCTCCGGAGAATATGTGAATAGTAGGCAACATATATATTATAACAATATATTAATTTCTTGCCAACGCTACGCTGTGTATAAGTACACTACGTAGTGTAGAGTAGGGATATAACATTATTACATAACATATAGTATTAGTAAGCTACGCTTTATAAAGAGTAGAGTAGGAAAGGGTAAAAAGGGGTAAGAAATAAAGCGTTGGAAAGCGTTACTTTACGTGTCTATGGGAGGGGTTAAAAAGGGTTAAAAAAAAGCGTGGTAAAGTGTGGTATTTATAAGGTTGGAAAGGGTTGCTTTTAGGGGGGGTAGGGTAGGCAGGGACAATAATCTGTACACACTACTCTATTATTTAGTATATCGCACAGACCATAGTAATAACTCATAGATAATATAGGACTGCATAGTTTGCTTTTAAGATGGGATGCTATGTTATGACATTCTATGAGTTTGCTTGTTCTTTGTAGAGCTTAATTAGTTTGTCATTTAATTCTTTCCAGAGCACTTCGTCATTAATAAAGAATAGCTTGCCATAGCCTTTATTGGTGCGGTAGGCGGGTGGGGCGAGCCAAAGTCCGTCTTCATCATATTCAGATTCAATTATTCGGAATCCTTTAACAACGAAAATATCACTAAAATTAACTGTTATTGTAGCCTTAGTTTTTCCCGTATCTTTTAGAGTAATTTTTGCCTCTATTTCGTCTATATTGATGTGAGTAGTAGTTTGATCCATAAATCTAATAAATTTTGCGCTGAGCGTAATTTTTTTATTAATTCTTGTTGTCCTCAAGGTCATTTGATAAATCCCTAAGGTGAGATAAAAGGGCTCTTTTATCTTTTTTGTCATAATCATCGTTATCAACCAGTTTTAAAAACCAACGATGAATTGTTTGTTTGCTAAATTTTTGACCTGATACGGCTTCTGCAAAGCAGATATAGGAACTCCAAAATGGATTTCCTTTTTCTATATTTTTAAATCTTCTTTTTAGTGATCTCATAAGTTTTCTTTAATTGATTAAATTCCTCTTCGTTTAACGGCTTGTAAATTATTCTTAAAAGATTAATTAACCGGATTCCTTTTTCGTAAGCTTTGTCCCGATTTATCTTTTTTCCAAATCTCTTTTCGTAGATAACTTGAAAATCTTTGATCTGCTTATCTGTTATCGTGTTCATCAGTTCTATTTTTGTGGAAAAGAAAAAAGCCCGCAATTGGGCTTTTCCGTAGAAATATAGTAGTAATTATTTGTTAATAGATGATCATTGGGCTAGTCTCTATTTCTTACTACTGCTGTTTCTATTAGTTTCTATTATTTTTTCGGATAGTGGATTTCTAGTATATAATGGTTTTTTGTTTCGCTAATAATTTTAACTGGGAAGTTTGCTTCTTTAAGTTTTCTTCTTAATTTATTTAGTGCATCTCTCCAACTTGATTCATTTGTGTATCCACCCTTTTTTTGTAGTATATTTCTGTTAGTTGGATAACCATTTTTAATTAGTTTTTCTCCTCTGTATTCTCTAGCTTCTGCTAAAAGAAATTTGGTCATTTCTCTTTGTCCACGCTGTACAGGTATTTTGTGATTTTGCCAGAATAGATTGTCATCTTCTAAGGTTATCTTATTAAATATTTTTTGTATTTTATTTGATCCTTGTTTTTTGCTTGTAGCCGTTTCTAGAAGTGCTTTTTTAAAATTTAGGAAGTTTGATTTGTAGGGATTTTTAGCGAATGGAGATTCTATTAGAATAGAGTTATTTTCCCAGATAGAAGGGATGCCTCCTTCTTCATCTCCTTGTTCATCAGAAAGAATTAAGTATTCTTTACAGAACTTATTCCATAAAATATTTAAAACCTCGGTGTCGGTTAATCCTTTGTCAGTAAATTTAGATACTGGGATGTTTATACAATTATAAAAAGGTTCGTGTTCAAGGGGGTAGAGGTTTGCATCTTTTCTGGCATATATAATATTAGGATCGCGAATCTCTTCTGCGAGTTCTACAATTTTAATTATTTTTGAAAAAATCTCTAAATTCTCTAGGTTTATTTTGTCTAGAGATTTTTTGTATTGATTGACTGTCCAAGTTTTTTTATTAGTCATTTTTCCGTTCTTCGTCTACTATTTTAATGATAAAACTTCTTTTATTTATTAGCAATATATATTATAATATATATGTCTACCCATCGTTTTATTTTATAGCACAAGGTTATAACTGTTTCTCTATCCGATTGCGGATAGAGAGGGGCAGTTAACCTCCACAATCGGAAGGCCTTGTGCTGACTGAAAACAGTGGGTAGACAGGTTGGCTGTCCCTTTTTGTTTTCATGAAAAAGATGACTAACATAGAAAAAGATAAAATAATAACCATCCTTTTATCTGGATGGCTAGTATTGTCGTTTATTATAAATTTTATCTGGGTGGTAATGACTACAGGATCAATAATAGAGTCAGTCTTTAGTATCGCATCTATGGGAATGATAGCTTGGGTTGGTTTAATACTGAGAAAAGATTGGGGAATTATTTTGCTTGGGTTATATTTATTTGTAGTAATTACCGAAAGCCCTTTATATGACTCATTAACAAACTACATTATATTTTTAGTTTATATATTGGGTGCTGTATTATTGATTAAGTATCTTATTAAAAATAAAGGTCTAATTTGGTAAATTGAATTTATGAGTGAAAAAGAAAAATATGACAATTTATTTATAGGTGCCGTTATTGGTGTCGCTTTAGTTTTGTTATTGGGGTGGTATGTTAGATCAACCGAACCTAAAAACCCGAACGAGTGTATAAGAGCTTGCGAAAAAGAAAGCATCAATAGAACAGAAGCATGGACAAGAGAATGTGTTAATTTATGCCTTGAGGATTATAAGGTTAAGTAATATAAGAGATAAGTTTATTTTGAATAGGGAATCGCTGTTAATTTTTTGATGGCGATTTTTAACTTCTGGTGCTATAATACCAATAAGTATATGGGACGTGAAAAAGAACAATTAAATACAGTCCACGAAAGAGACTTAGAGAATCTGCTTAAACGTTTAGGTGTTGATGAGGATTTTAATGATGACACTTTTCGTTGTAAATTTTGTAAAGGATTTGTTAATAAAAAAAATATACACTCAGTATTACCAGAGTCGGGGACAGTTAGTTTTATATGCGATAAACACGATTGTATATCGGCTCTGTTAGAGTATCTTTCTAGTAAGAGAAAGAAATAAAAATATCTAATAAAATGTCTTCTTTTTTTCTTGGAGTATTATCAACAGGTAGTATATTTATTGGTTTTATTGTTTATTTTGTTTTGCATCCAGAAAAGTTTGAAAAATGGTTAGGGATGTTTTTTCGGGTTGCTAGTTTTTTTTCTAAAAAGGCCGAATATCTTAGTACAAAATACGATATACAAGGGAAGATAAATTCGTTTGTCAGGGAGCTGGAATCTAATACAACCTTGCATTTTCCTAATATATTCATCAGATGGACAGGAAGAGACAATGAAGATGACTTAGTGTATGAAGATGGGCAGATTATTATAGTTATGAGAGATAAAGGATATAAGAATAAAAATTTTGTACATGCTGCTTATTTTTTTACATCAGAGGTTTTGTTTAAGAATTCAAAAAGACACCTTTCAAAATCGCAAAAAATATCATTAGATTTATTTGCGACGAAGAAAATTATAGAATCAAAGAATAAAGCAGCGTTAGATCAATTCATGAAAGATTATTTTATTCCTGATATTGATAATAGCAAAAGAGTAAAAAAATTAATTAAAAAGTATGTTGATATTGATAAACTGGGTATTTTTTTTCCTGTCTTAGTACAAGAGTTAATTTATCTAGGGAATAAGATTTTTTTATCAAAACCCAGTAATCAAGTAATAGAAGAAGTTAAGGGGCTAACCTTATTCCTTGAAAATTTTTCTAAAAGAGAAGTTGGCGATATGAGCGTATCTCGTCAGTTTGTGGGAAGGTATATGAGGTGTGCAATTAGAATAGTTTCATCTTATTATACTAGGCAAAAAGGGAAAACGGAATCTCAAAGGAAAGATATAGTTAATTTGATTAAAAGAGGATTTGAGAATGTATATGTGTTGGGTGATGCAGGGAAAGAGAATAAGGTGTTTATGAAGAGGGTATGTAACGATGTTTTAAAAGAACAGAAACAAATAGAATGTGTTAAGGAGCGTGATTTTGAAGGAGGAATAATAAAAAAAGGAAAACGGGTTAGAGTGTCTACTTACTTTGTACACTTGCGCAATCCTGATGTTGTTAAATATTTATATGAGCAAAGTGATATTGATAATCTATAATAGATTAGTTTGTATGATAAACTTATGAAAGAAAAGATTAAAAACATTATATCTGTTGTTATAGTAATAGTGTTTTTGGTTTTTATTTTCATTAATATTCAGGAGAGGAATAGATCTTGGATAGGAGTTTATTATCCAAATGGTTGTCTAGTGTGCGAGGATGATTATATTTATAGTCCCAGACTTGATTCATTTCTGGAATGTCAGGATTGGGCAATAGAAACAAATATACAGCGTTCTCAATTTACTAATACGGATTCCGATTTAGCCGAATGCGGTAGGGGTTGTAGATTGGAAGAAGAGAATGAGCTGTTAATTTGTAAAGAAACTTTAGATGTAGATGTTCAATAAATATATGGAGGAAAAATTAAAACTTTATAGATTTCCGGCGATTGTAGGTTCAGTTTTATTGTTGCTGACTTTTTTTGATTGGCCGTATGGTTATTATAATTTTTTAAGAATAGCGATAACAGCTATATCTATTTATTATGCCTATTATCTTTATGAAATAGGCAGACAGAAAACATTTTGGTTCTGGACATCAATAGCCATAATTGTTCTATTTAATCCTATTATTCCGATTCATTTATATAACAAATCCTTATGGGGATTTATAGATGTTGTTGTTGCAATATTTTTTATAATTTTGATTTATAGTTTTAGGAGACGTGATAAAGCACATGAGAAAGATTTATAACCCTAGCTCTAAAGATATTAAAGATCATAACATAGATGGTATGTTTTATTCTTTTCCTAGTGGGAGAACAGTAGAGATTCCAGAAAAAGACGCAAAATATCTCTTAAGAGTTTACGGTTTTTTAATAGATTGGACTGATTGGGATGTAGAACCAGATATAAAAACTGATGATTGTGAAGTTATTGAAAGATACAAAAAAGAGATTAAGGAAAAAATTACACAAGACTTTATTAAAAAGGGGATTCCAAAAAAAGAAACTTCTTTACAGAAAGTTTCTCGCATTACAAAACACCCAGTCATTTCTGGGATTATTGTTGGGGTCGTTATGTTAATTGTTGGATTTGTATTTGGGTATTTGCTTAGAGGTTTGAACCCATAAGTTTTAATATGGAAACAATAAAGAAAAATAAGGCAATAATTATTATCGGTATCTTTTTAGCCGCTTTTGTTATACTTGTGGTTGTAGTAGAAGACTATAAATACAATAGATGCGTGAAGATAAATAAAGAAGAATTAAGAAGGTGTGAAAGTGGAGAATTTGAAAATTATGACTGTTCTGTATTTGAGAACGTTGAGGAGATATGTTCCTATGGGCATTGATTTTGAGTAGGTTAAAGAGTTCTGAAGCAGACTCTAACATTATCCAGCCAACGGAAATGCTATAACTACTGATCGTGGGACGATTAATCATAGAAAGCAAAAAGGTATAGAATAATTAAAATATAATTATGGATAAAGGTGCCGAAAGGTGCATAGAAGAACAAATAAAGTTAATAGAGGATATTTCAGAAATAATTAAGGCTCAGATAACTGACATTAATAGTGTTGGAAAGGGGATAATTCTTTCAGACGCTGTAGAAGATTTGAAGCGAGCAGTTATTCTTAACACAAAACGAAGCTACTTGGAGTTTTTTAATGACATCGTTATTTTTTTATCGGAAAAACTTAGAGAAGAAAAAGAGGAAAATTTTAGATTTTTTCTACCTAGCATAAGGACGTTATTAGATATATACAGTCAACTTTTATATCTGTGTAGTATAAATGAAAATAGGCAGGCGTCTGTTTGTATGGCAAATTCATTATTTACTTTGGCTAATATGCCCGATGTATCAGACAAAAGCATAAAAGAACTTTACAATAAGAATTATAAAGATTTTAAACAATTTCTTGATAAGGAAGACATAGGCATTCCTAAAGACATAAAATTATTTTCTAAAAATAAATTAGAAGAGCTTAGATTAAATTTTCCGCCACTTCCCGAGATATTGCAGGAAAAGACTATTGAAAACTCTTCTCCTGAGGCCATAAAAATTTTTCCAAAAACAAAGAAAGAAATTTATAAGACCTACAAATTTACATCTAACTATATCCACGGAAATATTTTCTTTAGGAAGAGGCACAAGAATCAAAAACTTTGGGTTATTTCTAAAGCTCAAATCTTATCTAGTCTAGTTGTGGATTTAATCAACACTAAGGTTTTAAGAGATAGTAGAAAACCCGAATTTAAAGAATGGATAAAAGAATTTTCTCAAAAAAAGCAAAGGTTTGTTGATTTTTGGCGAGGGAGAAAACAGAATATCCAATTACGTAAGTTTTTCTAAAATTATAGCGATATTTATGAAAGAAGATATAATTGTCAAAAAATCAAAAATTAACGATAAAGGTATATTCGCTAATCGCGATTTCAATAAAGGCGAGATAGTATTAAAATGGGATCCTAAACCAATTAGAGAGTCGGATATAAAAAAACTTTCCAAGAAGGAAAGGGGATATGTTGCGGAGATAGATAACAAATATTATTTAATGCAGCCACCAGAAAGATATATGAATCACTCTTGCGAACCGAATACTAAGCCAAGGGATAATTGCGATGTCGCAATTAGAGATATCAAAAAAGGAGAGGAGATAACCACTGACTATGGTAGCATTGGGGGCGTAGATAGTTTTAGATGTAAATGTGGGAGTAAATCTTGTAAGGGAACTATTTATTAAATTTACAAACTATGTTTAAAAACGTTTTCCCGCCAATTGAAACAGCATTAGATATGGAGCCTGAAGAGCTAGCTCCTTTCGTTTTGAAGCACCTTAAAGAGACTGGCGGTAAAATAAACAGGTATAACTATAGTTTAATTAGTGGGGAGAAAAAAGAATATGCGGGTGAATACATTGATAGATTCCAAAAACAACTTATGGAGGCATTTGTTTGGCTTGAGAAAGAAATGTTTATTGCCCCTACGCCGGGAACAACGGGAGATTGGAGATTTATAACAAGAAAGGGAGAGAAGGCTCTTGAAGAGGAAGATTTTACAGCATATGTAAAAGCCTCTTTATTGTCTTCCGAAACTCTGCATCCAATTTTTGTGAGAAAAGTAAAACCTTTATTTCTTAGAGGAGATTATGATACAGCGATATTTCAAGCTTTTAAAATCATAGAAGTTCAAGTGAGAAATAAGGGAGGATATACAAATAGTGATTATGGCGCTGATTTAATGAGAAAAGCATTTCATTCCGAAACTGGCACTCTTACTAATTCAAAGTCCGAGAAAGCAGAGAAAGATGCAATGAGTCATTTGTTCGCGGGAGCAATAGGTCTTTTTAAAAATCCAACAAGTCATAGGTTTATTGAAAATATTACACCTGAAGATGCTGCTGATCTGATTAGGTTCGCGAACTTTTTACTGAGGATGGTAGAGGATTAGGGCGTAGGTTTTAGTGTAAGGTTTCTAAAACAGGTTCTAACATCGTCCAGCCAACGGAGCCAAGTTTGACGATACGAACTCGTTATTTTTAGAAGAAAACGGATTTTTGTTTTCCCACCTGATGGCGGAAAAGTTTTGAGGCAGGCATTTTGCCCCGCCCCGCAAATGCGGGGCGGGGCAAATCAAAACAGAAAAATTTTCTCTACATTTTTTAATTTTTTCGCGCGCAATTTTTTCTTTTAAAAGGAAAAGAAAATTTTTCTGTTTTGTGTTTCTCTTATTCAGAGAAAAGCGGGAACGCTCTATTTTAATTCGCAAAAGGGCAAAAATTCCTTCCCCCAGACCCCCTTCCTTTTTGCCCTTTTGCTTCTCGGGCTTCGCCCGATTTTTTTCGGCAGGTTTTGAGGCTGTGCCAGTTGAAAACTGGCGCGCCACCTATTTTTCAAATAATTCTAAAACTTCTGCATCAGTTTCTTTTTCAATTATACTTTTTCTACATTCTTCATCAATTTCACCATTTTCGTTTAAGACACGAATTGCGTTAAATCTTTTACCGTCATCAAGTTCGTTTTTCGCAAGATCGTGAAGCGCTAAAATTGTCTGGCCATAGGACACCTCCAATCCTTTGTTTACAATCTGCTCCCATTGTTCAAAATCTAATTGCTCGGCTTCAAGCAATTTGCCAATAATATCTCCAAAATCGCGTGGACAAAAACAAGAATCTAAAAAATGCGTTTCCAAAAATTGTCCTATGTCATCACCAACTTCAATTTCTGTAAGCCAATCATCAGCAACTTTTTGATTCATTGGTTGATACACTGCCTGCAGTTTTTTAAGCCAGTCAAAATATTCGACAATTTTTATTTCAAGTTCCTTCTCAATATAACCTTTGGCATGAGCAATTTTATCATTGCGATACCTGACAATAGATTTCTTGATATTGCGTGCGTCTTCTACTGAAAGACCGGCAATCTTCAAAAAATCTACGATCTCACTCTCTCCTAAAAAGGCAATGGTCAAAGGAGATTCGGGAGCTAAAATATCTTTTGCTTCGTCGCGCGGATTTTTGGTGGTAAGCGCCAACTTATATTTTTCTTTCCATTCTTTATAAATACGAAGCACTTTGTATTGAAGCGCCAGCATAAACAAAAGATGAAGCGGCATCACGGCAAACGGACGCGCGGTTGTGCCTGCTTGGTCTAACGCAGAAAACGCTTGCCAAAGATGTTCAATATACTCATTTTCGGTCGTATTTCGGCGGATGGGCAGATATTCAAAAATTTCTTGAGCGTCTTCATACATATCTATTCTGACCAAAGTTTAGAAATACTTTCTTTGGTTTTTTGTTCGTAAATCTCAATCAGTTTTTTGGAAGATTCAACCAACGCGCGCTCGGCTTCGATTTTTTCCACGATTTGCTTTTGGATTTCAAGGGATGGAAGCGGGATTTCGATTTCATTCAAAATCCGAATTGGTAATTGTGGTTGTGCGCTACCAGACATAAAATTTGAAACCTGAACTTCAAATTCTAAAGAATTCAAAAATAACAATAAAAAGTTTGGGTAAATTTTTTCGATATTACCTCTAAGAATAACCATTCCAGAGTTTATTCTTATATTCTCAAAAGGAATATTGCTTGAATAATGCGCTGTATTCCCCAATGTTCCTCTTGTTGTTAAGACAACATCTTCACGAATTAATTTTCCTTTTCGAAGAGCATTGTCTTTTTCTTGAGTAATAAAATCACATTTTGAAAAATCAAACTCACCTTTTCTAACATTGCTCGTATTTAGGAATAGACAAAATCCTTCTGGCTTAAATTCTTCTTTGTTTGGATAGTTTACTCCTCTGTCACCATCGACTATTTGCAAAACTTTTTTATCTTCCAACTTTACCTTCTCCCACTCCGGGTCAATTTCAATTCGGGGTTTCCAATTCGAAACCGCTTGCTGTATTCCATCAATAATTTTTTGATAGCCGTCAATTTGTTCAACAATCTGCTCTTGGATTTCGAGAGGTGGGAGAGGGATCTCAAAATCAAGTACATCTTTATTTGAACAAGTTGGATATGTCGCTCCTTTTGATCTTGACCCTAAATATTCGAGAAAATTATCATTATAAGCTAAAATTGAAAATAAATATTTTGGATTTATCTTTTCTGTATTTGAATTTAGGACAGAAAATCCACCAGAAACAACCAAATTGCTTTCTTTGATTATTGAAATTGCTCCACGAGTAGGTCTCACTTTAGAAATTACAACATCATCTTTTTTAGCCCTTAGGGCGCCAGCGACAGATTTTTTATCTTTGAAAGAATAAGCTTTCGTAGAAATATCTACATCACCGATTTCTAGATATGGAAATTCATTTGTACTAGCTTTATCTTTTACTAATTCCACAACATCAAAGATTTTAATCATCGGCCATTGGGCGTTGGTGTAATCGGTCGCCACTCGATAGCGGTCGCCGGAAAGATTGTAATCGCCACTATCCGCAATTTTTGATTTTTCTACATACACAGCAAGCTTATTTTCTACTTTTTCACCTGTTCGCCATTTGTTCAAAATAACCAAGGCCGTTGGTAAATCATTTTTGCTGATTGGTCTTTTGGTTGCGCCAAGATCAAAACCGTCTTGCTCAATTTTTACAAATAAAATTTCAGTCCGCTGTTTGGCAAGTTCATTATCAAATAACAAAATACTTGTTTTCACTCCCGCATATGGATTAAACACTCCCGCAGGCAATGAAACGACGGCATAGAGTCCATCTTGAACAAGATTTTTACGAAGCTGTTTGTGGCCTGTACTTGATTGAAAAATAATTCCTTCTGGCACAATGATTCCCGCGCGTCCTTTTGGGCGCAGGTGATTCATAATATAATCCACGAAAAGCACTTCCGACCGGCTGGACGGAATACTGAATTTACTGTGTGGCTTACCCGCTCCCTTTGGCGACATAAATGGCGGATTGGCGAGAATCACATCAAATTTATCATTCCATCTTTCTTCTTCGGCAAGCGTGTTGTATTGATATATTTTTGGATTTTTAAATTGATGCAAATACATATTAACTTGCGCGATTCTTTGCATTCCCGGATCAACATCGTAGCCCTCAAAATTCGTCATGAGTTTTTTGCGTTCGTCAGGCGTGAGTGGCGTTTCTTTTTTTTCGGGGTCGTCCTTGCCGTCGTGTTGTTCTAGGATATGTTTGTAAGAGCTCACTAAAAATCCACCTGTACCACAAGCAGGGTCAAGCACTTTGTCAGCTTTGGTTGGGTTCACGACATCAACAATAAAATCAATAATGTGGCGAGGGGTGCGGAATTGTCCTGCATCGCCTTGCGAGGACATAATAGAAAGCAGATATTCATAGGCATTACCCAACTCTTCAGGGTGAGAATAGTCAAAGTAGTCAATTTCTTTCAGAAATAGCCCGAGTGTTTCCGGCGAGCGATATGGCAAAAAAGCGGATTTAAAAATTCCACGGAAAAGTTCCGGCAGTTGTTTGGCTTGTGAAAACTTGATAAGCGCTTCACCGTATAGATTCATACGCTCCTGATTGCCTATACGCGGATCCATTAGACTAGTCCATGCGTAATTCTCCAAATCGCCGGTGAAAAATGTCGCGTCGCCACCGGCCTTAATTGACGCTTGATCCATATCATCCATAAACTTATAGATGAGTGCATTAGTAATCTGATCAATTTGCGAAGTTGGGTTTGGAACAACACCAACCAAAACTTGGCGAGCGGCGTCTATATGTCTTTTTGTATCTGTATTCATAATTTTATAAATTCGTTAAATTATATGCATAATCATGGATATATTGCGGAACGGTTGTCTTGTATCCGTTTAGTTTTTCATAATCCGAAAAGTCAAAAGATGCGCAATGATTAAAGCGGGCCAATTGTCGTGTTTTGACAATATCGCGTACTTCCTCGTCCACAATATACGCTTTGAAAAAGTTTTTGGCTGGCTGATAATGCGCTTGATCAACATTGTAAATATCAACAAACTTCGCCCACTCTGATTCTAAAAGTTCATCTTTCATTTCAAAAGTATCTTTATCGCCAAAAGCCACCTCTAAAAATTCTTTGACGGTAATTCTACGGTCAACGCCAAAAATCTTTTTAATTTTATCAAGATTCAAAAAGTATTTGGGTTTATCGAAGATCTCTTTCTTGGCAAAATCTTCGGCTTCTTGAATATCTCCATTTTGCCACATATTTTTGAGTTTCTCGTTGCCAAGCACATCCTCATCAACGGCGCGCTTGAAGCCCTCGCGGTCTATGCGCATGATGACGCCTTCGGGAGTTTCGGAAAGCGTCGTAAGTTCGTCGCTCGTTGCGAGATCAATCGGACCTTTTGGCGGTTCCGGAGGCGGATCTCCGCCAGGGCCATCTCCTCCGGGGCCGGTTGGCGGAGTTACATGAACAGGTGGAAGTTTAATTTTTTCATCGTAATCAAAATCTTCTTCAAAATATTCACAAGTTGCAAAAAAATCAAAAAATTTAAATTTCTCTTTTTGTGCTAAAATCGGGTCGTTTTCGTAATCGTTATATTCAAAAGTCCATTTTCTTGTGCCTCGTCCTTTTATCTGTACAAAATCGGTTGGCGAAAAAACCGGGCGCATCAAAGCAATATTGAGCAAATCTTGGCAGTCATAGCCGGTGGTCATCATACCGACTGTCACGGTTACGCGCGTTTTGCTTGTGTCGTATCCTTCTAGTTGATTTGTTTGTCCGCCAAGTCGATTGTTGGCAAAATTTATGGTCATTTGCTGGGCACTTTGTACTTGTGAAGAAACCTGCATGGCGAAATTTGATTCGCTGTATTGCTCTGGCCATTTTTTAAAAGCAATTTTGTTTAAAATATTTGTTAGGCGGGACGCGTGTTTTTGAGATACAGCAAAGACAATTGTTTTTCCAAAAAGCTCTATGCCGAGCTCCTTTGCAATCGGATCATAAAGACCATTATCAATAAGCGCCTTGCACATCGCAATATTTGTTTCTTCGTTGAAGATTTTTCGCTCATAGTGTCGTTCGTTGAAAATTTCGTCTATTGTTTCGCCACTTTCAGCAAGTGTATGAACGGCATATCCGTCTTCAGAAAGAAGCTCAGTTGTGATTTCTGTGCGCGCATCAACTAGTGTTGGTTTAATGAGATAACCTTCTTCAGCGCCTTTTTCTAAATCGTAGGAAAATGTCGGATTACCCGGCTCACAGCCAAAAGTTTTATATGTATCAATCAAAAGACGGCGCTCATATTCTCTTTGGCTGTCCGTACCTTCGGCATCAAATCCACGCAGATAGTTTTTCGGTGTAGCGGTGAGTCCGAGTTTATAGCCAACAAAGTATTCAAAAACGGCGCGTGAATTTCCACCAATTGATCGATGTGCTTCATCAGAAATAACCAGTTCAAAATCGGTTGGAGAAAATTCTTTTTTATATCTATCACCGGCAAGAAATGTTTGAATGGTAGAAACCACAATACTAGCATTTGCCCAAGAATCACGATTTTCTTTATAAACCATGCATTTAAAATCCTTGCCAAGATATTGAACAAAAGCCTTTTTTGCTTGATCTTCCAATTCCAAGCGATCCACAAGGAAAAGTACACGACGCGCATTCCCCGATTTAAGGAAAAGTTTTATAACTGCGGCGGAAATAAGAGTTTTACCGGTTCCAGTTGCCATTTCAAAGAGGAAGCGTTGGTTGTCATTTTTTGCAGATTCTTGTAGAGCTTTTATAGATTGTAATTGATAAGGTCGGAGTTGTTTGAGATTATTATTTTTTAAAAATTCAGTTTTGGTATTTTCATCTTGAAAAGCCGGATCATTTGCAAATGTTGGCATTTGTGTGGCAATAACATAATTTTCATCAATTGGAGTTTGAGCAAGTTCTTCTGGATTTGGAGTATATTTTTCATATTGCGTAATAGAGTCTTGAGTTGGAAAACGAGATATGGTATCAGGATTTCCGTGTTTAGTATCCCAAAAATAATGTATATTTCCATTTGAAAGAATCACAAAACGAGCACTAGAATTTCTTGCATAATTTCTTGCTTGTTCTTTCGCAGAGAGTGGATCGATTGCTTCTTTTTTAGCTTCTACCACAACAAGAGCGCGACCATCCTTGTCGAGTAAGAGAAAATCAATTGCCCCTCGACGTCCATCACTTGTAACGGCATTTGCTAAATCTTCATCAAGTTCGTTAAATTTAACTCCTGCTTCAAGCTGAATGTTAGCTTTGCCATTTTTGTCATCATCAAAACGCCATCCCGATTCTTCGAGAAGTTTGTTTATTTTTATTCGTGCTTTTGCTTCTTTAGAATTTGGCATAATTTATTTCATTAAAACATCAAGCGAAACGCCTAATGCGTCCGCGATTTTTTTAACAGTATCAATTGTGGGGTTGGGGGTTGATCCAGCCTCTATCTTTGCAATAGTATGAAAAGCTAAATCTGCCTTTTTAGAAAGCACATCTTGAGAAACACCGAGCTTGTTTCGGTATTTTTTAATATTATCCCCAATTTTAGATTTTCCGTTTGACATATTCGTATAGTTTTACTATTATAGTTATATAGCATTAAGAATATCACTTATCAATAGTTAGTATATGGAATTTTTAGCATTTAGTCAAACAAAATTAGGGAGTTCCTTT
>CAZYSH010000009.1:0-24070 GCA_964650035.1 uncultured Candidatus Saccharibacteria bacterium
GAATCGCCAAAGAGGCGATTTTTTGATATAATAAGAATGAAAGGTCGATAAAATAGTCAGAACATAAACGTTGAAAATCCTAATTATTGCGATTAGATCGGTAAGCTTCCTGCCGAATCAGGAAGCAAAATGGGTTTAAAAAATTCCAAGGGATAAGCGTAAAAGCTTATCCCTTTTTCTTTTTCTGAAATCCGTTCATAGAATAATGGGAGTCTCCGAAAATCGCCATCAGGCGATAGCCAAAGCCAGTAAAAATTGTAATTCCTTTAATAATGAATTTCGCCGCCCGCTTTTTTAATAATAATTTTTTACTGGCTTTGGCCAGTCCGTCCGCCTGTGGTGGGCGGACATCTTCGGAGGAAAGCCGCCCCGACTGGTCGGGGCGGCAATCATTTTAGATTCTTCTTCTGTGATTTGTGGATTAGATTCGGCAAAACGATGATGAAGGTTTGCTGCCGGAAAAATCGGTGAGCTAAGAAAAATAAACTATATTCTATATTAAAGTTATGTATCTTCACAAGGCATATTTTGTTTAGGAATTTTGTGGTACAATATTATTATGAACATTATAAGCAGGACAATAACAGGTGTCCTTACAATGCTTTTAGGATTATTTTTAATCGTACTCGGTATTTTTAAAGATCCCTGGGTATTAATTTATGGAATCCCTATTTTTATCATTGGGATTTTTATTTTCTTTAACAAAAAAGAAGATGATGTCGAAAAAATTAAAGGTCACAAAAATTAAATAAATAAGCAAAAAATAAAATGTCAGATATAATTATTACAACCGGGAATAAAATTCCTGGAAAAAAAATCACTAAAATTCTTGGAGTTGTTAAGGGTAGTACGGTTAGAGCAAGAAATATTGGGAGAGATATTGGAGCCGGACTTAAAAGTATAGTAGGTGGTGAGGTAAAGACTTATACTGATATGACTATGCATGCCAGAGATGAAGCTTATAACAGAATGGTTAATCAAGCGATAGATATGAATGCAGATGCTATAATCGGTGTTCGATTTATGACTTCAATGGTTATGAACGGAGCATCTGAAATGTTGGCATATGGGACTGCAGTAAAAATAGGTGAATAGCATAAGTTAATTAGCGCTATTATTAAGTGGGGGCTTATTTTATCTGAACCAAATTCTAACATCGTCCAGCCAAGCAAAAAGTTCGAAAATCGTCCCATCGGGGGAGCCATAGTGTTTGATACGAACTCTAATTTTTGAGAAAGCCGTTGGCTTTCTTTTTGGTTAGTACAGACTAAGAAGTATTGACTAAGCGATCACTTTCTTTATAATAAGAATAGTTCATTTTGGCAGAAACGAGTTCAAGAATCCTTACCTGGCTGGGAACCAGACTGGCAGATAACGAAAAGGATCCTCTTTTCTGAAATGGATTCTTAAGTTCTCCAATCTGGTTGAGGTATCGCGAACTCGATAGACGCTTGACTTTCTCCCTTAATGGCCTAATGGGGAGAAGCAACAAATAATCGGCACCTCTTTGAATTTGGGGGTGCCGTTTTTAATTACGATTGGATACCGTACCCCAAAACAGATTTTAACATCGTCTGCCCCTCGAAGCCTAATTGAAATCATTAGCTAATTGCAGTAGATTATTGATTGAGCTTAAGTTTTCCTTAATTCTATTCCAAGCTAAGGTTCTAAACGCGTCCTGTAGGGGGAGCCAAACCACAAAACCTCCCTGCAGTATTGCAGGGAGGTTTTGTTTCTGTCCTAAATTGGACATTGAATCGCTTATTGACAAGTAAATTCAGCGTCTGTTAATATATAAATATAAGGAAAGTTCCTTAAATCTAAAAAAAAGAGAATGGCTATGAAAATATTCAAATTCCAAGGTATTGAGTTTCGGGTCTCTTCGTTGAGTAATATTGACCCTGTTCCATTTTGCGTAGCAGTTGGGCGGATGCAGGACGGCGGTATCGCTGTTAGGCACTCGCAAGATTCTAATCCTGATAAAATGTTGGTATTTACCAATGAGGAGTGGAATGCATTTCTGAAAGGGGTTAAGGCAGGCGAATTTGATATTTGATATGTTTTACCTTTTCATACAAATTAAGGGGCAAATGCAAAAGCGTTTGCTCCTTTAACGTATCTGACGCAGAGCCGGATAAAAATCGCCAAAGCGGCGGTTTTTTGATATAATAGAAATGAAAGGTTGGCGAAACCTAAGAAGTAATGAATTAAATTATGAAAGTAACATCTT
Source organism: uncultured Candidatus Saccharibacteria bacterium (assembly GCA_964650035.1). Lineage (GTDB taxonomy): Bacteria > Patescibacteriota > Minisyncoccia > Portnoybacterales > UBA2143 > CAZYSH01. The sequence continues at coordinate 2,231 of CAZYSH010000009.1, forward strand.
TATTAATAACTTTAGTGTTTTTATTTTCTTTCGGGACAGGAGTTTTAGCTCAAGAAACAGGATTGCCGGATCCGGGACTTACTCCTGACAGTCCATTTTACTTTCTGGAAATAATTGCAGAAGGGATTGGCACTTTTTCTACTTTTGGTGACCTCAAGAAAGCTGAAAGGTACGCTTTCTTGGCTGCCGAAAGAGTGGCTGAAGCAAAAGATATGGCGGAGAAAGGAAAACCTGAATTGGTGGAAAAAACCCTTAAAAGATATGAAAATCAATTAAACAAAAGCATGGTTAGGGCAGAAAAAGCTATGTTTGCAGGCAAGGACTTTGAAAAAGTTATGGAAGCTATAGCTAAAGCCGGGAAGACAACATCCGTTCATTTAGGAGTCTTAACTGAAGTTTATGAGAAAGTCCCTGAGCAGGCAAAAACGGCTGTTGAGAATGCAATGAAAGTTTCAGTAAAAAGACACGAAAAAGCAGTTAAAGCATTAAAAGGGAGTAATACTTTAGGTGAAGTTCCGGAAGAAGCTTCTATTTCAACGAAGATTCCGCAAGAGGTCAGAGAGAGAATTCAGATGAAAGCTCAATAGGAATTATAAATAGAAAAGGCTCTTGAAGGCGTTGATTCGTCTAAATCGCTTAGAGATATCTGCGCAGAACAGGAAGGAACGCCAGAGATGTGTAAGGAATTTCCTCTTGAGAAGTTTAAATCATTTAAACAGATTGAAGCTTTCTGTATAGAACGAGGAGGACCATCAGAGATATGCGCATCACTTGAAGGTAAATGCAGGGAAATGGGAGTGACAACAGCGAATGAATGTTTTATCGCTCTTTCAATTTCTTCAATAAAGGCTTATACCGCCATTGAACTAAAGGCTGTCCCGGCGCCTTCTTTATCAGAATAAGAAATAGAGGAGAATAAAACAATACATCTGAATTTTCAATAGATTCTATCCACCAAATAGGTTTTAATATCGTTCGTCCCGCAGAGCAAGACCCCAAAACCTCCCCGCAGTACTGCGGGGAGGTTTTGTTTTTATTCTATTATCTAAAACTTTATATATAATTAAATATTGACAAACTATATAAAGTTTTATAAAATACCAATAGCATGAAAATATCGCAAAAATTACAAATAATAAAAGATTTATCTGGATTGACACAGGAAAAATTAGCGCGTCAAATAGGTGTTTCTTTTGCGACTTTGAATAGCTGGATTAATGAAAGATCTTTGCCGCATAAAAGACATCAAAATAAAATTGATGAATTCTATTTCAAATACACAGGACAAAAAATAGTTACTGAAGATGTTTTGTTAGCCAAAAAAAGTATCATTGAGGATAAATCAAAAAAATTTAAAGATATTATTAAATTTATAAAAGGAAATTCTGATATTTACAATGAATTTATTTTAGCCTTAACATACAACTCTAATAGCATTGAGGGGAGTACTCTAACTAAAGAAGAAACAGCAGATATTATTTTTGAAAATTTAACATTGCCTAATAAGGATTTAAAAGAACATTTAGAGGCCAAAAATCATCAATTAGCCTTAAAATACTTATTTGATAATACAAATTACAGATTTAAGATTAGTGAAGATTTTATCCTAAAATTACATGAAATACTAACGAAGGGGATTTTAGAAGATGCGGGTAGATACAGGAATCATTCGGTTCGTATTGTAGGCGCTAACGTCCCTACAGCAAATTTTCTAAAAGTGCCTGTTCTAATGAAAGAGTTGATAAGGGATATTAATAAAAAAAGTAAAGATGCTATAAAACATACATCTTGGATTCATAGCAAGTTTGAAAAAATACACCCATTTTCTGATGGTAATGGCAGGATTGGGCGTATTTTAATTCATACTATGCTATTAAAGGAAAAAATAGCTCCAGCTGTAATTAAACAAAGAAAAAGGAACCTATATTATAGATATCTAAGAGCAAGCCAATTAAAGGATGAATATGAGCGATTAGAGGAATTTGTTTCTGATGCTGTTTTGATTGGGTTTAAAATTTTAGAAAGGAGAGTTGGCTAACTTGGTGAGCCGGACCGGATAGGGTGTTAGGGTTTTGTGTATTATTGGGTTTACAAATAACGTATATGACGCAGAGTTAGATAAAAATCGCCAAAGCGGCGGTTTTTTGGTAGAATAAGGATGTGGGAAAATAATTTTAAGTAAAGATATGAATTTTGGCGAAGTAAATTTAAAAGGTAAAAAATTTAAAATAATCGGTTTGATTGTTTTGGTTTTGGTTGTTGTGTTTTTTGTTATACCAACGACTATAAATATAATTAATAGAGAGCCGACATTTAAATCTTCATCCGAATCTTTGGCTGAAAACTGCGAAAGTAATCCTAATCTTATTTTTACCCACTATGTTACTGATATGTCCAAGATTAAGATGATTGTTCCGCCCGGCAGTATTGAAACTTTTCAAGGTGAAAGGAAGCTGTGAGAGAAATTATAGAAAATGATGATTATCAGGCCTGGGCTGATTTAATGGAAGAAAAAGCAGTTGCTTTAGAAGAAAAGGCGCAGGATATTAGAGATAATATTACTGAAGAAAATTTCGAAAAATTAGTTGAAATTCATCAGTTAATTCAGAATGGAGATAGAGAAGAGGCAAAAGAATTAATGAAAGAATTGGATTTTGGCGGATTCGGCGGATTTAAAGGCAGAATGATGAAAGGCCATTTAAAATAAAATTGTAGCGCCATAATAAGAACTGCCCCAATATTTTGGGGCAGTTTTTGTTTTTCTGAACTGGACGCTGGATTTCTTTGATGGTAAGATGGAATAAATTAAGATTGAGGTTTAAGTAATTATGCTGGAACAAATAATTTTAGGAATAATTCAAGGAATTGTTGAATGGCTTCCAGTCAGTTCAGAGGGAATTTTAGTTTTGGTTAGGGCTAATTTTTTTAACAGAGGCCAGGGCTGGGAGGAGATTATCAGGGAGGTTTTGTTTCTGCACCTGGGGACTTTTTTTGCCGCTTTAATTTATTTCCGTAAAGATGTTTGGCAGTTGGTTGGAGTATCATTTGGAAGCGTCATTTCCAAAGATTCTTCCAAAAAATTAACTGGATTATTTAAATTTTTACTAATTAGCGCGATTATCACCGGTTTGTTAGGTTATGGATTATTGGAAGTATTTGTCAATTTAGAAGAGCAAGTGGAATTTAGCGGCAAGATTATCACTTTAAGCATCGGTTTATTATTATTGATAACCGCTTTTCTGCAGATAAGAGCTAAAAAAGAGGGTTATAAAAAAGTTGGGAATTTAAAAATAGGCGATAGTTTTCTGTTGGGGATAATACAGGGTTTGGCGGTTTTGCCTGGTTTGTCCCGCTCCGGATTGACTGTTTCAACTCTGCTTTTAAGAAAATTTAATAGCCAGGCCTCGTTAAAATTAAGTTTTTTGATGAGTTTGCCGGTTGTTTTGGGCGGTAATATTATCCTTAATTTTAAACACTTTGTTTTTTCTGCAGATTTATTTTTAGGATTAATTTCTTCTTTCGTTTTTGGCCTACTAACTATTAGTTTATTATTAAAATTAGCCCGAAAAATCAATTTTGGCTATTTTGTTTTAGTTTTTGGAATTTTAGTGATTATGTCGGTTTTTATTTAGTTTAGGAGTGCCACTCCTAAGTTTTTAAACTCTCGGGCTTCCAAAAATTTTTTTAATATGATAAAATATCAATATGTCGTCTGAAAAAAGATTAGCCAAAAAGCTGGAAAAATCAGCCAAAAAATTCCTTAATATAGACAAAAGGAAAGAGCTTTTAAATTCCTTGAAAAGCGATAAGACGGATTGGTTTTATTGGATTTCTGAAATAAAAGGGATTTTTAAGAATATTGATAAGTCCGAAGCGGTTAAATTTTCCGGCTTAGTTCTTTTATTAGAGCAGAATCCGGACAGCCGTTTTCATCGGGATAATCTGAAAAAGTTTTTAATTAATAAAACAGAATATTATAAGCATTATGATTTTTCTTTAGAAAGAGAATTGACTAAAAAAGAGAAAGTCCAGAAAAAGATTTGGATAAGTAAATTTTTCCGTTTGTTTATCAGTCGTTCTTTTTTGGGGATTTTAATTTTAGCGCTTATTCTCAGTTTTATTGTTTGGTTTTATATGGACCGAGAAAGTTGTTTAGAGTTTGTTAACGGGGTGGTCGGCCCATTTTTGAAGGCGATTAGATAGATGTATCGGTAAGATGTAGATACCTTTTGTTTTAACAACTAAGGCCGCACCTAAAACGCCGTAACCTTTTGTTACACAAAAGGTTGGGCGTTTGTATGTACGGCCTTATATACGGAAAGGTCGGACCTGAAATGTGCAACCTTTTGCTTTGCAAAAGGTCCCGGCATTTCAGATCCGACCTTGAAATACAACCTTTCATATGAAAAAGAAAATAATTATTATTACCAGTATTATCGTTATTATCATCGGGGGCTATTTTGCAATTAAAGGGATTTTTGGCGAAAAAGAATTAGATTATACTATTATTTTAGTTGAGCGTGGTGAAGTGATTGAAAATGTTTCTGTAACCGGGACCGTTATCCCAGCTAAGGAAATAGATTTGCAATTTGAGAATTCGGGCAAGATAAATGCGATTAGTATAAAAATAGGCGATACAGCATTAGCAGGGCAAAATTTAATTAAATTAAATACAGGCGAGTTATCAGCTCAATTGCAGTCAAATCAGGCGGCTTTAAGTATTGCTGAAGCAAAGTTATCCAAAACATTAGCTGGAACCAGACAGGAGGATATTCAGGTTTATCAGGCGGCTGTAGATAAAGCCGAAGTTGATGTGGTTAACAAGGAGCAGGCCTTGATTGACGCAGAGGCAGACGCAGATAGCGATTTAAACGAGGCCTACGAAGATGCTTTAGACATCATTAAGACATCATATACCAAAGCTGACCAGGCGCTATTGATTACTTTTGCCGGAATGAGAGAAGAGTATTTTAACGGCAGCGGCACTTTAGCAACCAATGTTAAAGACAAAGAAAACGGCGCTAAAGATGACTTAGCTGATGCTAGAGAATATCTGAATATAGCTGAAGTCGATTCCAGTGATAATAATATTGACCTTGCTCTTGATGGAATAAAGTCGGCTTTAAGAAGTATTAGAGATGCTTTGGCTTATTTAAGAGCAGCTATGGATGATCCAAGCGTTGAGAGCGATGTTTCCGCTACCCACGAAACAAGCGTTGGCACCGAAAGGACTAACATTGATACTCAATTAATCAGTTTAACTTCGGCTGAACAGGACATTAGTTCAACTAAAGTTACTAATCAGATTAATATTAATGATGCTCAGGCTGATCTTGATACGGCAAAGGCGGCTTTGAGTAAAGCGGAAGATGAGTTGACTTTGAAAAAGGCAGGGCCTCGACAGGAAGATGTTGATTTGGCTCAAGCAGAGGTTGAGCAAGCCAAAGCTAATGTTCGGCAAATTCAGGAAAAGATTAATAAAACCATTTTAAGAGCTCCGGTTTCAGGCGTAATTACAGCTATAGAAAAAGAAGTAGGCGAAACAGCAGAAGCAAATGCAGTCATTGTTTCTATGATTAGCGCGAGCTATTATCAAGTTGAGGCGAATATTTCTGAGACAGAAATTGCTAAGGTGAATCTTAATGATAAAGCGGAAATGACGTTGGATGCTTTGGGGCCAGAGGAAGTATTGGCCGGCCAATTGATTAAAATTGACCCGGCAGAAACAGTTGTCTCCGGGGTAATTTATTATAAAGTGACTTCAATTTTTGACGCTAAAGATGAAAGAATTAAGTCAGGCATGACTGTTAATTTAGATATTTTAACTGACAAGAGGGAAAATATTCTTTATTTGCCTTATTATGCAGTCAAGCAGTCCAACGGCCGCAAATATGTAAAAGTTTTAGAGAATAAGGAATTTAAGGAAAAAGATATTAGTATCGGTTTAGAGGGAGAGAATAATATAGAGATTGTTGAAGGGTTAAATGAGGGGGATGAGGTGGTTGTGGAGAGGTAATAATAATGTTGATTAAATTAGAGAATATTACCAAGGATTATATTGATGATGAATTAGTAACCCCGGCTTTGCGCGGGGTTACTTTTAATATTGAACAAGGCGGATTTGTAGCGGTTATGGGTTCGTCTGGTTCGGGCAAGTCAACTTTGATGCATATTATCGGTTTTTTGGATAATGCCACCAGCGGCCATTATTATTTTGATGATGAGGATACAGTTGAATTCGATGACGAAAAATTAGCCGAGATTAGAAATCGGAAAATTGGTTTTGTTTTTCAGGCGTATAATTTATTGGCCCGAACTTCTGTCTTGGATAATGTTTTATTGCCGACTATTTATACTCCTGATTTAAAAAAGAAAGAGGCGGAGGATAGGGCTCGCCAACTTTTGGAAAAAGTGGGTTTATCTCATCGGATTAATCATCTGCCTAATCAGTTGTCAGGTGGAGAACAACAGAGAGTGGCTATTATCCGCGCTTTGATTAATCAGCCGCGTCTGATTTTGGCTGATGAGCCGACTGGTAATTTGGATAGCAAATCCGGTCAGGAAGTTATGGAGGTCTTGCAGGGTTTGAATAAAGAGGGCAATACTATTTTAATGGTTACCCATGAAAAGTATGTGGCCGAATGCGCTCGGCGAATATTAGTTTTAAAGGATGGTAATATTCTTTCTGATAAAAGGGTGGCTAATCAGCATTTGGCTAAAGATGGATTGGATAAGTGACAATTTGTCAAAATCTTTGATTTTGTAACAAATTGTCATCCTGAGCGATAGCGAAGGATCCAGTGGAATAAGAAGCAGATTCTTCGCTGACGCTCAGAATGACAAAGGGGCTGGCTTAGAATGACAAAAGGAGATTCTTCGGTCGTCTGAGGTGACATCAGAATAACAAGAAAAGATGTATTTTTTGAAGACGGTTAAATTTAGTTTGGGTAATTTGGTCTTACAAAAAGGACGTTCTTTTTTGACCATGTTAGGCATTATTATCGGGGTGGCGGCAGTTATATCTATTATTGCTGTTGGAGCAAGCGCCGAAGATTTATTGTTAGCCCAAGTAAGAGCTATGGGCAGTAATTTGGTTAGTGTTTTGCCTGGAATGGCTGATGAATCAGGCGCGCCCACCACCGCTTTTGGCATTGAAATAACTACTTTAAAATATGAGGATGCTTTAGCTATTGCTGAATTATCTCATGTTACGGATGTTTCTCCTTATGTTCGGGGCAGAGGAACATTTAGTTATTATAATAAAAATAAGGGTTATGATTATCTTGGGGTTGGTTCTGAATATATTAATGTAGAAGATACGAATGTTAATTACGGCAGATTTTTTAGACAGGAAGAAGTTAATAGCTTGGCTCGGGTAGTAGTTTTAGGAAGCAAAGTAAAGGAAGAATTGTTTGGCCAGGATAATCCAATTAATAAAATGGTTAAAATAAATCAAGTCAGTTTTAAGATAATTGGAGTGATGAAAGAGAGGGGAACTGCTTTTTTCCAAAATCAGGATGAATTGGTTTTTATGCCTGTTAAAACCGCCCAAAAACTATTATTAGGCATTGAGCATCTTGGCTTTATTCGCTGTAAAATTGATGACGACAAAAATATCAGTTTAGTTATTAGCCAAATCGAGAATACGCTTCGTTATCGCCATAATATTAAAGACCCGAGTAAAGACGATTTTACTATCAGGAGCACTGATCAGGCCTTGGATATACTGGGTTCTATTACTTTGGGCCTTAAGTTTTTTTTAGCCGCTGTGGCGGCGATTTCTTTAATTGTCGGCGGGATTGGCATCATGAATATTATGTTTGTAGTGGTTAATGAACGGACTAGGGAGGTTGGCTTGAGAAAAGCGCTGGGAGCCAAGCGTAAAAATATTTTAGTTCAGTTTTTAATAGAGAGCGCTACAATTACTTTGGTTGGAGGAATGATTGGAATAATAGTCGGCGTTATAATCGCTTTGTTAATAAAAATCGGCGTTAATTTATTTGGCTATGATTGGGAATTTATTGTTACGCCTTTTTCTATATTTATTTCTATGTTGATGGCGATTAGCGTTGGTTTAATTTTTGGTTTGTGGCCGGCTAATCGAGCTTCTAAATTGAGGCCGATTGAGGCGTTGCGGTATGAGTAGGTAGGGGTTAAAGATAAGAGAATTAACTTTCAAAAGACGCAAATTTTTCTCCTGCGGAAAAATTTGCTCTGAGTCCGGCAAAATCTTTTATCTGGAGCTATTTGGGAGCAAGGCTCCCAAATAGCTCTTGGGAGCAAGGCTCCCAAATAGCTCTTTTGTATGTCCGATCTTGGCTGCTAAAGTTTTTATGAACCTGACTATTGTGCTTAAACAATCTTTAATTGCTTTGAAGGCGAATAAGCTGCGTAGCGTTTTTTCTATTTTAGGAATTGTTATTGGCGTGGCGGCTGTGGTGATTATTCTTTCTATGGGACAGAGTTTAAAAGGAATGATTACCAATGAAATAGAGTCATTTGGCCCTAATATTTTGGATATTGCCATTAAAGTTCCTGGGGTCAGCGAAGTTGGTTCAGTTATGTCAATAGTTCAGGGGGTTAAAATTACTACTTTAAAAAGAAAAGATGTTAAAGATTTAAAGAATAAAGAAAGGTTTCCATATATTGAAGGGGTTTATGGGCAGGCCTTTGCCCAGGAATGGGCTAATTATAAAGATAACGAGAAGCAATTAATGGTTTACGGCTGTAGTCCGGATTTTCCTTTGGTTTTCAGGACAGCTAAATTAGAGCAAGGGAGATTTTTTAATGATAATGAAGAAGAAAGCTTGGCTAAAGTGGCTGTTTTGGGAAGTAGTTTGGCTGAAGTTTTTTTTGAAAATGAAGATCCCTTAGGCAAGAAAATAAAGCTTAAAGGCATTAATTTTAAAGTTATTGGCGTAATGGAGCCGCAGGGCGGGGTGCTTTTTGGCGGAATTGATATTAATGATTTTATTTATATTCCTTTGAATACTGTTTTAAAGGAGGTTCTGGGCATTGATTATCTATCAGAGATTGCCTTAACAGTTAAAGACCCAAGTTATTTTCCAAGGGCGATTGAAGATATTTCACGGCTTTTAAGAAAAAATCATAATATCAAAGACGCGACCAAAGATGATTTTCAAATAACTACGATGGAAGAGATATTGGGACGGGTTAATCAGATAAGCGTTTACTTAAATCTGCTTTTGGGTTTTTTGGCGGCTATCTCTTTGTTGGTTGGCGGGATTGGCATTATGAATATTATGCTGGTTTCGGTCAGCGAACGGACCAGAGAAATCGGTTTGCGCAAGTCAGTTGGGGCAAGCAGAAAATCAATCCTTTACCAATTCTTAATAGAAAGCTTAGTTATCACTGGGTTGGGCGGGGTAATCGGGATAGTAATCGGAGTGTTTAATTCGGTAGTTTCGGCTTTTGTAATTCAGAGCCAGGGTTTAATTACTTGGCCAATAGCTATTTCTTGGCTGGCTATTGTCGTCGCTTTTATTGTTTCTATGCTAATCGGCGTTGTTTTCGGCATTTATCCGGCTTGGAAAGCGGCTCAGCTTGATCCGATTACGGCTTTGCGGAAGGATTAGTTTTTGACGCAGATTCTTCGCCTGCTGGCTCAGAATGACAAAAGGAGATTCTTCGGCGGAGCCTGTGCTGAGTGATAGCGAAGTGCCTCAGAATGACAAAAAAATGTCTAAGAATGATAAAAGAAATTATAGACAAATTTAGGAATTTGTGTAGAATGGGAAGTATGTTGGCGACTTCTTTATAGCCAAGGTCTGACCTTAATATGTAAAAAGCTTCAAAAATATGGATTATAATTTTTTTATCTTAGCCAGCGCCGTGTTAGCGATTGCCTACGGCATTATTTTAATCAAAATGATTCTTCAATTGTCTTCGGGCAACGAGAAAATGAAGGAAATTGCCGGAGCAATTCAAGAAGGAGCCAATGCTTATTTAAATCGGCAGTATAAGACCATTGCTATAGTGGCATTGGTCTTGTTTTTAATTATTGGTTTTATTGAACAATTGGGCTGGTCTATGGCGATTGCTTTTTTAATTGGCGCGTTCTTATCCGGTTTAACCGGATATATCGGTATGTATGTTTCAGTTCGGGCTAATGTTCGGACAACAGAAGCGGCTCGAAGCGGTCTGAAAAAAGCGTTTGAAGTGGCGGTCCGAGGCGGAACAGTTACGGGAATGCTGGTGGTTGGCCTGGCTTTATTTGGCGCAGCCGGCTTTTATTTTATAACTAAAGATATTCACGCTTTAATCGGTTTTGGTTTTGGCGGTTCTTTGATTTCAATTTTTGCCCGTCTGGGTGGGGGAATTTATACTAAAGCGGCTGATGTTGGAGCTGATTTAGTTGGTAAAGTGGAAGCGGGCATCCCCGAAGATGATCCGCGCAATCCAGCGGTAATTGCCGACAATGTGGGCGACAATGTGGGTGATTGCGCCGGTATGGCGGCTGATTTGTTTGAGACCTATGTAGTCACTTTAGTGGCAACTATGCTTTTAGGAAGTTTGATTTTTCCTAACTTAACACAAGCGTTAATTTATCCATTGGTTTTAGGGGCTATTTCAATTATTGCTTCAATTATTGGAACTTTTTTTATTAAACTGGGTCGGAGCAACAACCCCGCAAAAACATCTAGTGATGCTATCGGGGCAGGTATTATGACCGCGCTTTACAAGGGGTTAATTGTTTCGGGAGTATTGGCTGCCGCTGCTTTTTATCCGGTGACTAAATGGCTAATGTTTGACCAGAACCAATTCAGCGTTATTAATATTTATTTGGCTTCTTTAATCGGTCTGGGCGTAACCGGAGCTATGGTTGTAATTACAGAGTATTGGACTTCAACTAAATACAATCCGGTTAAAGAAATCGCCCGAGCTTCAAAAACCGGCCATGGAACCAATATTATTACTGGTTTGGCGGTTTCTATGAAGTCAACTGTTTGGCCGATTTTTGTGATTGTGGCTGCTATCCTTGGCGCCTATCATTTGGCCGGATTATACGGAATTGCTGTGGCCGCTATGGCTATGCTTTCTATGGCTGGAATTATTGTGGCTATTGATTCTTACGGGCCGATTACCGACAATGCCGGCGGGATTGCCGAGATGGCAGAATTAGGCGAGGATGTCAGGAATATTACAGATCCTTTGGACGCAGTTGGCAATACCACTAAAGCGGTAACTAAGGGCTATGCAATCGGTTCAGCCGCTTTAGCCGCTTTGGTTTTATTTGCTGATTATACTTATAGTATTGGCCACGAAATTATTTTTGCTATTAATGACCCATTGGTTTTAGCCGGCTTATTTATTGGCGGTCTTCTGCCGTATTATTTCAGCGCTTTGGCTATGAAGGCGGTTGGCAAAACGGCTGGTTCAGTAGTTGAAGATGTTCGGGCTCAATTTAAGGAAAAGCCCGGCATTATAAAAGGGCAGGAAAAACCGGATTATCGGCGGACAGTTGATATTGTTACTAAAGCGGCCATTGGCCAGATGATTATACCGGCTTTAATTCCCGTAGCCGCTCCGTTATTGGTTGGTTATCTTTTTGGCGTAAAGGCCTTAGGCGGTTTGCTAGTCGGTTCAATTATCACCGGGATTTTTGTGGCTATTTCTATGACTTCAGGAGGCGGCGCTTGGGATAACGCCAAGAAATATATTGAGGATGGCAATTTTGGCGGCAAGGGCAGTTTTGCCCATGAAGCGGCTGTAACAGGGGATACTGTGGGTGATCCCTACAAAGACACGGCTGGGCCGGCCATTAATCCGATGATTAAGATTTTAAACATTGTTGCTTTACTGATTGTGGGGATGTTGGTATAGTTATTTAAAACATAGTTCTTTTTTGCGAAAGAACGAAAATAAATTAAGGAGGATAAAAAAATGAAAGGTATAGTTTTAGCTGGAGGCAGTGGCACACGATTGAGCCCTTGCACTAAAGTGGTTAATAAACAACTTTTACCTGTTTATAATAAGCCGCTTGTTTATTATCCGATTCTAACCCTGCGCGATGCCGGTATTGACGAGATTTTAATTATTGCCGGTCGCGGCCAAGCCGGTCAATTACTGGAATTATTGGAATCAGGCAAAGAATTAAATGTGCATTTAACTTATGCTATTCAGGAACGGCCGGAGGGTATTGCTCATGGGTTAGGTATTGCCGAGGATTTTGCTGACAATGATAGAGTCGCTTTAATCTTGGGTGATAATATTTTTGGGGATAACCTAAAAGGAGCAATCAATAATTTTAAAAAGCAAAAAAAGGGCGCTAAGATTATTCTTAAACAAGTGCCGGACCCGAAGAGATTCGGAGTGGCCAGATTTAATGAGCAAGGCGATAAGATAATTGAGATTATTGAAAAACCCAAGAGTCCACCTTCAAACTGGATGGTAACCGGATTTTATCTCTATGATAATCGGGTTTTTGATGTAATTAAAGAATTAGTTCCTTCTGACAGGGAAGAGTATGAAATTACAGATGTTAATAATTTTTATGTTAAAGAAGGAACTATGACTTTTCAAAAAACAAAAGGAGAGTGGATTGACGCCGGCACTTTTGACGCTTTATTGCGGGCAGGTAACTTCATCGCCCAGAGAGAAAAGGAGAAAAAAACGGAAAAATAAAGATGATTCAATTATTTTGAAGGAAAGCGGATGTTTTTAAGTATGACATCCGCTTTTTTTATTTGGAAATTGTGGTATTATAGGGAAATGAGCAAGGAAAATAAAAAAGTTGTGGTCGGGTTATCAGGCGGAGTTGATTCGTCTGTTTCTTTGTTGTTATTAAAAAAGCAGGGTTATCAGCCGATTGGGGTTTCATTGAAATATGCGGTTTGGAAAAATAAAAAAAATATTCTAAGAGAGAATGTCTGTTGTTCTAAAGCTTCTTTTAGTGTTGCCCGACAGGTCTGCCAAAAATTAGACATACCTTATTATATTATTGATGAAAAGATTGAATTTGAAGAAAAAGTGATGGGGTATTTTTTAAAAGTTCTTAAAGAGAAAAAAACGCCTAATCCTTGCTTAGTTTGCAATCGCTTGGTAAAATTTAATAGTATAATAGACTTTGCTAGAGGAAAGGGCATTAAATATGTGGCTACCGGGCATTATGCCCGGACAAAAAAGAATATAGAAACGAAGAAATACGAATTACTAAAAGGCAAAGATAGGAAAAAAGACCAAAGTTATTTTCTTTGTCTTTTAAATCAGGCGCAGTTAAGCAGGATAATTTTTCCCTTGGGTGATTATACTAAAGAACAGGTTTATAGGCTTGCCAAAAAAGAAGGTTTTGATTTTTTTAACAAGATTAAACAAAGCCAGGATTTATGTTTTGTGGCTCGTCGGTCAATTCAATCATATTTGGAAGAGAAAATTGGTCTTGAGCCGGGCGAGATTATTAATCAAAAAGGGGATATTTTAGGAAAGCATCAAGGGCTTCATTTTTATACAATTGGCCAAAGAAAGGGGATTGGCTTATCAGGCGGCCCTTGGCGGGTAGTTGGCTTTGATAAGAAAAAGAATCAGTTAATTGTGACTAATAATGAAAATGATAAAGCGCTTTTTCAAAAAGAGGTTATAGTTAGCAATTGTAGTTTTATTTCCGGGCAGGCGCCTAACCAGCCGATAAAAGTTATGGCCAAGACCCGTTATCATCAGAAATTAGCTTCAGCAAAATTATATCCTTTACTTAAGAACTTACTTAGGAACTCGGTTCCTAAGTTGAAACTGGTTTTTGATAAGCCGCAAAAAGCAATTACTCCGGGCCAATGGGCGGTATTTTATAATAATGATGTTTGTTTGGGCGGAGGGGTTATAGAGCAACGAAAAATTTAAGGAGAGTTTGAGGAGTGCCACTCCTCAAACTCCTAAGCTCCTCGTTAATAAAATGAAAAAAATTATTGTTTTAGTTTTAATATCTGTTTTCTTTTTGGGATTAACTAATTTTTCTTTGGCTTCCTCTTTATTGGCGGACAAGCAAAAAAATGAAGTTAAGGCATATTTTTTTTATGGGGATGGATGTCCGCATTGCAAAAAAGCGGCTAATCTTTTAGTTGAATTAGAAGAGAAATATCCCCAATTAAAAATTATTCCCTATGAAGTTTTTGGCAATAGAGAAAATGCGAATTTGCTTTTGCAATTTCTTGAGGCCTGCGATGAAGAAAAAATAGTCAGGGTGCCGGTTATTTTTATTGGCCAGGAGGTAATTAAGGGATATATGAGCGATAGTGTTACCGGTCGGCTGATTGAGAATAAGATTAAGGAGTGTTTGGAAAAAGAATGTCCTGACCCTTTGTTTAAATTGGATCAATGTAAAACCTGCCAATGCCAGGGAGAGAAAGGCGAATTATGCCATTGCCAAACTTGTGATTGTCAAAAAGCGGAAAGCCAGGAACAAATAATTGATTTTCCCTTTGTTGGACAAATAGATATTTCTAAATTTTCTCTGCCTGTTTTGACCATTGTTTTGGCCGGTTTGGATGGATTTAATCCTTGCGCTATGTGGGCTTTGCTTTTTTTGCTGGCCTTGCTGATTAATGTTCAATCGCGCCGAAGAATTTGGCTGATTGCCGGAACTTTTATTCTTGTTTCCGGAATTGTCTATTATTTACTGCTAACCGCTTGGCTTAATTTATTCTTGGCTATTGGGTATGTTTCTTTAATTCGTCTGATTATTGGTTTAGTTGCTGTGTTTTTTGGTTTTTGGCAAATTAAGAGGTTTATTACTTTTAAGCCCGGGGTTTGCGAAGTGGCGCCGGATGGTTCTAAGATTAAAAATAAGATTATAAATCAAACAGAGAGGGTGGTTAATAGTCCGGTTTTACTCGCCTCTATTTTAGGAGTGATTGTTTTAGCTTTTGCCGTCAATCTAATTGAGTTTTTCTGTTCAGCCGGCTGGCCTGCTATTTATACTCAAATTTTATCTTTAAATCAGCTTAATCCAATAACTTATTATTTATACTTATTACTCTACATAATTATCTTTATGCTGGATGATTTGATTATTTTTGGCATCGCAATTGTTACTTTAAGTAAAATTGGTTTTACAGAGAAATATACCAAATACAGTATGTTAATTGGCGGATTGTTGATTTTTATTCTGGGGTTGTTGTTAATTTTCAAACCGGACTTTTTAATTTTTGGGTAGTGTAGTATAATGTAATTATGAAAAACATTAAGGAAATTACTGAAAAAGAATTAGGCGAAATTAAAGTAGTGGCTTTTGATATTGACGGGGTCATTGCGCCGACCGGGACTAAAATAACTGAAACAACAGACGAAGACAGCATTGATTTATATATGGAATCAAAAAAACTATCAGATGAATTTATTGAGAATTTGAAAAAGTTAGAAAAATATGTTCGCTTGAATTTTTCTTCAGGCCGCAATATTTTATATTTAAAAACCTTAACTAATCAGATTTTTGACAAAGAGACGATTTTACAGGCCGAAAACGGGAACATTACCTGGGTGGATAATAAAATAACTCATCCGGAATATAGTGATGAGTATTTTGATATACTGCGCGACTTAAAGGAAAAAATAAAAGAGTTTAAGAAAACTAACCAGAGAATAAGGGGTTTTGAACCAAAACTATTGATTCTAACAGTCCATTGCGAACAAATGGAAGAAATACCTGATTTAGTTAAAGAGCTCGCAGGCGATGATTTGTATTGTCTTTGGACTAATGAAGGTTATGATATTGGCAGCAAGGAAATGTCCAAAGGCAAGGCAATTATTAATTTAGCCAAGCATCTTGGAATTGAACCAAAACAGATTATGACTACGGGTAATAACTATAATGATGCGGAAATGCTGCAATTAGGCAAGGGAGTAACTGTGTTTCCGGAGAGGGTTAAAGCAGAATATTTTATTGAGCATAAGCCAGAAGAATTGGGCGGGGAATTATTGGTAAAGTTTTTGTTGGAGTATTTTGAGAAGAACGATAGAGGTTGAACCTGAAAACTACGAACCTCTGCGAGGTTCGTAGTTTTCAGGTTCAACCTCGATTCTACGAACCTTAATCTAATTTTCAGGTTCAACCCCTAGTACTCCCAACTCCGTCTTCTTTCCAACCTCGTCTAAATCATAAAACCCCTTAAAATCTAATTAAATTAAATGATTTTAAGGGGTTTTTTAGTCCAAATACCTCCTTCCGATTTCAATTAATACCTCCTTTCTTTGTCCTCCAAAACTGGGGTCAATTTTCCAGTAAAGTCTAACTAATGATCTAAAATCTTCACATCCTTTCAGCATTTTTCTTGCTGATTTAACATTATATCCGTTCTTTTCATTGATAGTTTTGTTGATGAGAGCAAATTGTTTAGGGGTTTTTACCATTTTGAGCCAAGTTTCCAACAATCTTTCGCGGTTTGGATCAGTTGTTGGAACTAATCTGTAGAGTATGACAAAAGTCTCAAAATCTGTTTTATAACTGGAAGGATTGATTAATCTTTCAAAAGATAACTTGTTATTAAGATAGGCGGCTACCCTTGCTGCGGTAATGCCGATGGATTCGCCCATTATTTCTACTTTCATTTTCTTTTCACCTCCTTCTTCATTGAGTTGTAGGGTACTGTTAAATCAAGCCCATTTTCTTTTTTACTCCTTGAATATTTTTCCGGGCAATTTTTCGGGCTGCTTGAGCTCCATCTGCTAAAATCTTTTTAGCATAATTAGGATTTTTGTCAAGAGTTTTTTTCTTTTCTTGAAATGATTTTAATCCTTTAATAATAACCTCAGCTAAATCTTTTTTAAAGTCAGCATAACCTTTCCCTTTATATTTTTGTTTAATTTGATTAGCTGTTAATCCGGAGAAAGCAGAGTAAATAGTTATTAAATTGGCAATAGCCGGTTTTTTTGGAGAGTATTCAATTTTCTTACCTGAATCAGTAACCGCTTTTTTAATTTTATCTTTAATTATAGCAGGGGAATCAGTCATGGCGATATAATTATATGGATTAGAAGAGCTTTTAGACATTTTTTCCAAAGGATTATCAAGCCCCATAATTCTAGCGGTTTCTTTTTTAATTAGAACATCAGGAAGAGTGAAAGTTTTTCCAAATTGATTATTGAATTTTCTGGCAATTGTCCTAGTTATTTCTACGTGTTGTTTTTGGTCCTGGCCAACCGGAACAATATTTGTTTGATAAAGTAAAATATCAGCGGCCATTAAAACAGGGTAATCAAAAAGCCCCATATTAATGCTCTTTTTGAATCGTTTGGCTTTATCTTTGAATTGAGTCATTCTTTTCAGCTCGCTGATTGGCGTAACGGTATTTAAAAGCCAGGTTAATTCAGTATGCTCTGGAACATGAGATTGAATAAAAAGGATGCATTTTTTAGGGTCAAGCCCGGCTGCTAGATATATGGCTGCTACTTCTATGACTTTTTTTCTTAATTTTTTAGGATCTTGGGGAGTAGTTAAGGCATGTAAATCAACAATACAATAAATAGAATCATATTTATTTTGAAGTGGAGTCCAGTTTTTGATAGCGCCTAAGTAATTGCCAATATGAATATTGCCGCTAGGAGCTACTCCGCTAAAAATTCTTTTTTTTATTGGCATATTCTATAAAAAGCTCGAAAAGCACATTTCCGAGCTTTATTTTTTATTAGTTTTTTTAAAAGCTTTAATAACAATTTTTAAATCACCATCCATTATTTTTTCCAAATTATGCCAGGATTTTTTAATACGGTGGTCAGTAATTCGGTTTTGCGGGAAGTTGTAGGTGCGAATTTTTTCTGAACGGTCGGCCGTGCCGATTTGTTCTTTTCGTTCATCTCCTCGTTGAGCTAACTCTTGAGCTCTTTTTCGGGCTAAGAGGCGAGCGCGTAAAACTTTCATAGCCCGTTCTTTGTTTTGAAGTTGAGTTCTTTCTTCCTGGCAGACAACCATAATTCCGGTTGGAATATGAGTTAGACGAACAGCTGATTCGCGGCGGTTAACATATTGGCCGCCCGGTCCTGATGCTCGCAAGGTGTCAGTTCTTATTTCTTTAGGATTAATCTTAATTTCCGTTTCGCTGGCTTCCGGCAAAACAGCCACTGAAGCGGTGGAGGTATGAATTCGGCCGGATTTTTCAGTTGTTGGAATGCGTTGAACCCGGTGAACACCGCCTTCATATTTTAATTGTTCATAAACATCCTTGCCTTTAATTTCAAAGACTATCTCTTTATAACCGCCGATGCCAATAGGATTAATGTTGATAAGGATAGTTTTCCATTCTTTTTTTTCGGCAAAGCGGGAATACATTCGGAATAAATCAGCCGCAAATAGAGCTGCTTCGTCGCCGCCGGCGCCGGCCCTGATTTCAATAATTATGCCTTTAGCCATTTTTCTTGCCCGCCAAAATTTTGATGGAGGCGGATTTCTTAGATGTTTTATCTTTTTTCTTTACTTTTTTCTTAGATTTAAGGTTCTGTTTTTTAGATAGACGTTTTCTAAACTTTTCTACTTGGCCGGTTTCAATAATTTTCTCTTTACCGGTATAAAAAGGATGACACTGGGAGCAAATTTCCACTTCAGTTTGTTCCTTGGTTGAACCAATTTCAAAAACAGCTCCGCAGGCGCAAAGAGCTTTTGCTTTAGGATAGTATTTAGGATGAATATCTTTTTTCATTTTGTTTATCATAGCAAATTAGCAAAGAATTAGCAAGTCTGGCGTGGGGGAGTTGGGAGTTGCACTCCCAACTCCAAATTAACCCGAGGTTGAACCTGAAAACTACGAACCTCTGCGAGGTTCGTAGTTTTCAGGTTCAACCTATAGACTCCTAACTCCCAACTTCTCCAATTTCCTGGATTCTAAATATTGCTTTTATTTTTTAATATGATATACTGGTTGCAATAATATCGGGGCGTGATAAAAACGCCTTTAGTTTAAGTTATGTCAGAAGAAAAAAAACCTAAGCCCGCCTTAAGCGGAAAGAAGAAAATTAAAAAGAATATTGCAAAATTAATCCCCAGTTTAGAAGAAATGTTAAAAGCCGGGGTGCATTTTGGCCACCGAACATCCAAATGGAATGCTAAAATGGAGCCGTATATTTTTACAACTCGCAATAATGTTCATATTATTGATTTGGAACGAACTGAAGAAAAATTCAAGGAGGCCTTGGAATTTATTAAAGAAATTAAGGAGGAAAAGAAAACAATTATTTTTGTTGGAACTAAAACAGCGGCTAAGGAGATTACTCAAAAGATGGCTCAAAAAGCAAAGATGCCCTATGTTGTTGAAAGATGGATTGGGGGCACTTTAACTAATTTTAAGGTTATTACCAAACGGTTGGAGTATTTTCGTGATTTAGAGGCAAAAATGAAATCAGGCGAAATGGAAAAGAAATATACTAAAAAAGAAAGGCATGAGTTTAATATTGAATTACAGAAATTAGGGCGGCAATTCGGCGGAATTAAGGAAATAACTAAGTTGCCTGACGCTTTGTTGGTGATTGACACTCATAAGGAAAAGTTAGCAGTGAAAGAGGCGGGGATGAAGGGTATTCCGGTAGTTGGCTTATGCGACACTAATGCTGACCCAACAATTATTAATTATCCGATTCCGGTTAATGACGACGCAATTTCTTCCCTGAAATTGATTTTAGGGACGATTGTTGAAGTGTTAAAGTAGTTTATTATTATGATATCAATGGAACAAATTAAGGAATTTCGCCAAAAAACTGGCTTCTCAATAATGGAGTGTAAAAAGGCCTTAGAGGAGGCAGAAGGAGATATGGACAAGGCCAGAGAAATTTTAGAAAAGAAAGGAGCGGAAAAAGCGCTTAAAAAGGCGGATCGGGAAGCCAAACAAGGATTGATTGAGGCCTATATCCACAATGACGGAAAAGTAGGCGCGCTTTTAGAATTGAATTGCGAAACGGATTTTGTGGCCCGCAATCAAGAATTTAAGACGTTGGCCCATGATTTGGCTATGCATATTGTTGCTATGGAGCCAAAGGATAATAAAGAATTGTTAGCCCAGCCCTTTATTAAAGATGAAAATAAAAAGGTTAAGGATTTGCTTAATGAAGTAATTGGCAAGTTGGGCGAGAATATTAAGATAGGCAAGTTTATTCGGCTGGCGATATAGGCGTTTTTTATTGAATATGTCTACTTATAATATAATTTTTTATCTTCTGATTATATTTAGCTTTATTGGCTTAGGGGTGATTATTTACCGCAAAATTCCCGCTTTAGCCCGTTTATCAGATGAGGAAATGACTATTTTAGACAGAAAAAAGGGGGTTATTCAGAAAGTTCAAGAGATTGATTATAAGCATCATTGGTTTAATTTCACCATTGCCCTGGAAAAGTTTTTGCGAAAGGTTAAAATTGTTTTTTTGAAAATAGAAAATTTTTTAAGCAAGTGTATTAGTTTTTTGAGACGCCGTTCAGAAATAACAGCTCAAAAATCAAGAGAATGGATTAGGCAGAGAGAGATGGAGCGTCGGGAAAGCAGGAAAAATGTCTCTGGCAAAACAGAAGAGTCAATTCCTGTTAAAATAAACAAGGAAGAAGTATTTTCTGAAATAAAAGAGCAGGAATTGGAAGATGAAGGCGATTTATCAATCAACGAGCTGAAAAAGCCAATCAAAGAAGAACAGAAGTGGATTGATTTAATTGTTGAGGACCCTAAAAATATTACCGCCTATAAATTCTTAGGTTTGCTTTATTGGAAACAGCATAACTATTCTGATGCCAAGGCCTCTTTAGAAACAGCTATTAAGCTTGGTTGTAAGGACAAAAGGGTTAAAGAAATTCTTAAGGAAATTAAAAAGATGGAGGTTAAATAACTGGCCAGTGTAGCTCAGGGGTAGAGCAGCAGTTTTGTAAACTGTCGGTCAGGGGTTCGAATCCTCTCACTGGCTCCAGGGGTAGGTGGCGGAGTGGTCAAACGCACTTGTCTGTAAAACAAGCGACTTCGGTCTACGCAGGTTCGAATCCTGCCCTGCCCACATAAAAATATATAAGCCGATGTAGCTCAGTTGGTAGAGCACCTCCATGGTAAGGAGTAGGTCGTCAGTTCGAGTCTGACCATCGGCTCATGGAGGGGAAAGAAAAATATGTCACAGGATTTTTTGATTAAATTTCAATGTAGCGAGTGTGATAGAATTAATTATTGGTCTCGCAAAAACAAAAAAAAGATTCAGAAAAAATTAGAACTGAAGAAGTTTTGTAAGTGGTGTAAGAAACATACAAAGCATAAAGAAATAAAGAAGTAATATGGACTTAAAAGAATATCAAAAACTTTGTAAAAAAACTGCTAAAAAGTATCATAGTAAAGAGAAAGAAGTAATGATTTGGGGATTAGGTATTGCTGGAGAAGCTGGAGATGTTGCTGGATGTATTAAAAAGACTCATGGCCATGGTCGAGGTAGCGATGAAAAGAAAGGTACCAGAGAAAATCTTGGCGACACTCTATGGTATATTGCCATGATTTGTAACGCCTATGGCTGGGATTTAGAAGAGGTAATGGAGGGGAATGTTAGAAAACTTCAAAAAAGACATCCTAAAGGTTTTCACATAAAGAATTACGGAAAGGTTACAAGAAGGGATTGGAATGAGTAAGTAAGGGTTGATATTGGGAGTCGAACTCCCAACAAAGTTAGGAGTGCGACTCCTAATATCTAAATGGGCGCGTAGCTCCAATCGGTAGAGCAGTCGCCTCCAAAGCGACTTGTTGCAGGTTCGAGTCCTGCCGCGCCTGCTGTGTCAAAAGCCGCTTCATCAAGCGGTTTTTGAATTTAGGGGCTTAAGGATAAATAGGGATGTAGCTAACGTTCAATAAGTAAGTGCAACACTTTGATAAAGTAGTGTATTATCAAAGT
>CAZYSH010000010.1:0-23591 GCA_964650035.1 uncultured Candidatus Saccharibacteria bacterium
TTTTTCATAGGTATTTATTATACCTAGAAAATTGCATTTCAGAAGGGAATGTAAGGTCCTTGCCTATCTTATTAAAATCTATCAATGATTCGTCAATCATCTTTACCTTGAAATCTCTTTTTCTTAATATCCGAACGGAAAAAATCCGAATTAGAGATAGAATCATTTTTTTAAGAATTCTGATCTTACGAACCCCACCAAAAACAGGCGCGTTTCTAAAGGGACTGGCAAAACTGGGACAAAGTAGAAATAACTCCCCTTTCTTTATTAAAACCCTATCTACTTCAGATAAAACCTTTTCCGGATTGAATAAATGCTCAAAAGTATAAAAAGAAGTTATTGTTTTAACCGATCTGTCCTCTAAAGGTAAATTTTCTAAATCGGACCTCCTGAATTTAACATTCTTCTTGTTTTCCGCCCTGATCCGGGCTTTTTTGATGGCTAATCCAGAAATATCTATACCCAGACAAAAATTATTCTGACCCGACATAGCCAAAGTATCCAAGCCAGTACCACAGCCCAAATCAATCAATAGTCCATTTCTTTCTCTACACTTATTCAATATTTCCCGGTGAATAGGAAAGATAATTTCTCGCCGATGGCCTTGTTCAGTCAATTCAAAATATTCCTCGCTCTGGTTATAGAATTGGTAAAGCTTTTCTTTTTGAGACATAACTATTCCAAAATTAAAGAAAATCTCCCTGACTTTTTTCTTTCCACAATCCTATTTCTTCATGAGCCCAATTAAACAAACTGGCATTTTCTTTTGATAGTTTTTTAATAATGCTGACAAATTTTTTAGCCACATTCTTTCCATACAGCTTCTTACTATTTTGCATCTTCTTTCTCAATTTTTTATTAGTCAAAACATAATCTATCACTTTAAACATAAATTCGCCTTCAACTGATGGAACAATTAAATTAGAATGAGCATCATTAACTGTTTCTGGCCGGTCTGTGTTAAATCGACAAGTAAAACAAATTTTATTTAATAAATTCATTTCTTCCTGAACACCGCCACTATCAGTCAAAGCAGCCAAGCAATTAGGAGAGTTATAGAACCCCATAACCTGAGCGTATTCTGGCCAAATAGGCGTAAACAAGAAATTATCTTTGTTTTCCTTGGCCAATTTTTCAATCTTTTTCCTTAATCCGTATTTATCCAAAGCAAATTTAGTGGCGTTCATTTCAATAAAATTAACTTTGTAGTCATTTTTAACTAAAAACTCTAAGCAATTTACAATATTAGTGAATCGTCTTTTGGTTAGATTTCCTCTTCGATGAATATCAGCCCGAATCCACTCGCCATTTTTTAATTGAGGATAAACTTTAAAAATGCTTTTAACAGGTTTTTCCTTCAGTTTCTTTTCTAAAGTTTCAACAACCGCCCCACCA
Source organism: uncultured Candidatus Saccharibacteria bacterium (assembly GCA_964650035.1). Lineage (GTDB taxonomy): Bacteria > Patescibacteriota > Minisyncoccia > Portnoybacterales > UBA2143 > CAZYSH01. Next base: position 1,396 of record CAZYSH010000010.1, read on the forward strand.
GTGACAAAAATCCGTTTTGGATTATGTCCCTCTCTAATTAAATGGTCCCTATTAAGTTTTGTTGGAGGAAAAAGATATTGCGAACCAGCAGCTGAAACAAAGGTATCCCACTGCTCTGGGAATGGTTCATTAGTACACAATTCCCACTTGCCATTAAATTGACCTTCAATAAATTTAGGAATTGAAACCTGATTATATTTTTTTAAAATAACCGGATACATTGACCGCAAACCTGCTTCATTTTGGATAACTTTCTGATTTCGGGAAAACATCCAGGCCATTGGCACAATACTGGTCATAATAGTATCGCCATTAACAATCGGGACAAATTCAATCTTATGATATTTTTTCTTGAAATAATCTGAGAGCCATTTAAATTTTAAAATTAGCTCTACTGACTTCTGAGCTAAGTCTCCTTTGATAGCAAGATTAACAGCGACTTCATCTTGATAACCGAGCTCTTCTTTGCCAAAGGTAAGTATACTGTCATAATGCTGATTTGAATCAATAATTAGATAGGGTAATTTCTGTTTTTTGGCTTCCACAATCGTGCCATAAAGCTTATAAAAACAAGGTTTTGTTCCAATAACAATCAAAACCACCCAGCTTTTTTGCTTTTTAGCTAATTTAATCTGCTCATTAACAATTTTCCCGTTTATGTATATTTTACCAGCTTTTACAGAAAATTCTTTTGGATTGATTGATGAAAATCCTTTAAACATTAAATCGTAATTATCTAATATCTTTTTGGTAGTTATAATTTTTTGCTATTTTAATATTCCTTTATATAATATTTTATCTGCTCTCCTATTATTCCATTGCCAAAGCTTTTTGTAAAAATTATCTAATCTCAAATTAAGTAATATTGATAAAAATACCCGCAAAATAGGAAAATGACAAATTAGGCCAAATAACTTTTGCAAACGCAGCCTCTGCTCCTTTTGTGAAATATTTAAAATAGAATCATCATAAAAATTCTCATTAATATCATCAACAGAAACTTTTGGAAACATATTGCCTAATTCTGTTCCCGGATATGGTTGAAAAATACTCGACCAACCCAAGGTCGGTCTACATTTAACGTTCAAATCTAGCGTCTCTAAATCTTCTTTTAATCCTGCCTGTGGCAATCCTAAAATATTTTGCAAAACAAAACTAATATTGTACTTATGCAAAAGTTTAGTTCCTTTTATAATTTGCCCCCGAGTCATTCCTCTTTTTAAAACTTTCTGCCTAATATAGTCATTCCCGCTTTCTACAGCACAACGAACACAAGCACAACCGGCCTGACTAAGATTAAAAGCGATTTCTTCATCTAATAAATCTAATCTTACAATACAATGAAAAGGAAGGTCTATTTCTTTTCTATAAAGCCGACAGAATTTTAGAATCCATTCCCTGTTCATAATAAAAGTATCGTCTTGAAAATATGTGAATTTTGTAGGATATTTATCAATTACCTCCTTGACTTCATTAACAATATCCTCTGGAGATCTAAAACGAACCCATTTTTGCCCTTTATATAATTCAATATTAGCGCTGTTGTAACAATAAGGACAATTATAAGGACATCCTCTGCTAGCAATAAAATGCTTGATTGGATTGTTGCTATGTTTTTTATCTTGATATAAAATGCTTCTATCTGGAAATGGAATTTTATCAAGATTTTCAATTAATGGCTCTAAAATTATCTTTTCCTTAGGTTTCTCTAAAATCTTCAAAACGGCATGTTCGCCTTCGCCTCGACAAATATAATCAACGCAATCCTCGCTTATAATCTCTGGAAAATAGGTAGGATGAGGACCGCCAAGCACAGAAACAAAATTTATCTTCTCTTTAAGTATTCTTAAATAGTCAAGATAAACTTTTTGAGAACCAGTCATAATACTGCAACCAATAAAGTCTGGTTGCCAGTTAAACACCTCTTTTAAATCTTGACCTATTGTATGAAATTTTACTTCTACTCCATTATCTTTCAATACTCGTGATATATACATCGGCCCTAAAAATTCGTACTGCATTGGTTTGGAAATAAATAAAAATTTCATATATTTAAGAGTTTTTTTGCGGCATTGATAAATAATTCATTATCAAGCTTTTCAAAACAACTTTCTTTAAATTTACATTTCTGTTTTCTAAGACAACAAAGACAATCTATTTGGGGAATAATTTTTTCACCTAAATCATATGTCTCTATTTCAGCTGCTGGCGTCGGTCCAAAAAAACAAATAAATTTTTTACCTAAGACAGTAGCTAAATGCAAAACTAAAGAATCACACGTAATAACTAAATCACAAACATTAACTATTGAAGCGAATTTTCTTAAATCGTTATTACCTGAATCAATTATTTTAATCTTAGATTTTTTAACCATTTCTTGGGCTATTTTTTTTCGACTTTCCCCTAATGATACTATTTGGACGTCAAACTCTTTAGCTAAACTTTCGGCTAATTGAATCGTCCTTTTTACTCCCATTCTTTTTATTCTCCATCTATTTCCAGAATCAGTATTAAGGCCAATAACTAATTTGTTCGTGATAATATCATTCTTTCTCAAAAAATTAAAGCCAAAATCTTTTTCTTCTTCAGTTAAAATTAACTGAGGTTTATCTCTTTTTTTATCAAATTCCATCCCTATCATATTTATTATTATTTCTGGATATGACTTCTTATTTTTTCTCTTTAGTTGATCAGCTTTCTTTTTGCCAAATTTAGAGCTTAATCCCATATCAAACCATTCCTTACTATCATCCGTATAGTTGATCCGATTATTCTCTGCATAGGCACCGATTATCTTTTTCCCTACACAGCTGGCCAACTGACAAACTTCTATCTCTTCGTCTAAATTGATAACCAAATCAAAATTTTCCTTAGATGTTTTTTCAACGCTATCGTCAATTCTATCTATTAGTGGATTATTTTGGAGTAAAGGAGCAGCTTCTTCTTTGGTTAACCAAACAATATAACTATTTTTATATTTTTCTTTCAAAGCCGGCAAAATACAGGTAGTCCTTAAAACATCACCCAAAGCACCAAGTTTAATGATTAAAATTTTATTTTTCATATTCTATTCGCTTGTTAATTCCTTAAAAAGCTCATGATATTTTTCTGCGGCCGCATCCCAAGTAAATCTTTTTAGGACATTTTTTCTTCCTTGTTTTCCTACTTTACTAGCCGATTTTTTATCCTTATATTTCTTTAAGGTTTTAACTAATAAATCCATATTGCCAACATCAATACAATCACCTCCGCCATTAACTATCCATTTTTGTATCTCTGAATTATTAGTCACTACTGGAATTTGACAAGACATAGCCTCAACTAAAACAAGACCAAATGGTTCAACCTTAGAAGGTAAACAAAAAACATCGCTTTGGCAATAATATTTAACTAAAGCGGTTTGGTCAACAAAACCTAGAAATTTAATATTATCTCCCATTAATTCCCGACCTAGTTTTTTCAGATATCCTTCGGCTGGACCAGTACTAGTTAATAATAAATAGACATTATTTATCCGACTAGCTGCTTTAATTAAAAAATCTATTCTTTTAATTGGATCTAAGGCGCTAGATGAAAAAATAATGAACTTATTCTCTGGTAATCCAAGTTTTTTTCGAAAAATCTCTTGTGGTCTAAAAATCTCAGTATCAACACCAGCAGGAATACAAGCTGTCCGAAATCGACTTGAATAAAGTTTTTGAGATGCCGGATCAGTTGCCGCCACCCTGTCAGCAAAAAAGAACCTGGAATACAAAAAAGCACTTCCTCCGCCTGGATTGAAAACTATCTTAACCTTTCTATTCTTAAACCTCTTATATACTTTCAAAGGCAACAAAAGAAATGGAAAAGAACTGAATAAAATCACATCTAAATCATATTTTAATAACTTTGGAATCAAAAGAATAGAAAATAACATATGCTCATAGTCGTGGTCGTGAGTAAGGTGTAAACGTTTAATTTTAGGATGATATTTAAACCAATGACGCATCAAACAAGGAACCCTGACATAAGTAATATTCTTAATCTTAAAATTCCTACCAGCTCCAAAAACAAAAACTTCCAAATCATTTTTTGCAGCGAATTTTTTAATATATTCAGTAAAAGCAACTTCATTGCCTCTTTCAATATAGCCCAAACCGGACAAAATAACCCCTATTTTAATTTTCCTCATATTCTTTAATAATATTTTTAACAATAAAAAACTGCAAAAACAAAAATACGGCTGCAGAAATAACCAAAGCCAAAATTATTGCCATTAAAGGAGAATATATTTCAACTAGGACCAATATTAACAACATCATCATTATTACTTGCCCAATATTAACAATTATAGAAGTTTTCATCTTGTTTATCGTCCTATAAAAAGATCCCAGTCCCACCCCAAAACCAGAAAGAACATTCAAAATAGCTAAATAATAAACTAATTTAATGCTAGGAATATAATCGACTCCATAAAAAAATTCAATTAAGTAGGGAGCCAAAAGAACAAAAGGAATAGCTAATAAAATAGAAATTATACCAGAATAAATAGTAGTTCTAAAAAAATGTTCCTTTAAAATTTGTTTACCATAATTTTTAGATTTGGGCAATTGAACAGCCAAAAGGCGCGAAATAGGATTTAAAGCCATTACTGGTATAGTTACATAAGCAAAAGCAATTTTAAAATAAGCAATATCTTGAGGAATAGTAAAAATACCCAGGAAAATAATTGGTAAAAAAGAAGCCAAACGGCCTAAATTTTTATCCACGGCAATCAGGAATCCAAACTTGAAATATCTCTTTATCCTTACCTTATTAAAATCTGAAAATATTTTCCTGACATTGGGTAAAAGATTATCTTCCCTAGTTAAAGAACGGTAAATTAAAAGAGATAAAATTAAAAAGATAAAAGAACTCAAAAAATGGGCCCAGACTAAACCAGTCAACCCCCAGCCAATAACAACAAAACTAATAGGCAATAAAACATAAACAAACTTGTTAAAAACTTCCAAAAAAGCTAACTGGCTAATCTTTCTAATAACCTGAAGCACGATAACAACCCCTGTATAAAAAATACCCAAAAAAGTAGCCATTAAAACAACTCTAGCCCAGTCTCCTATCTGGCTATTGCCATAAATAATTTCCGTTAGAAAAGGACTGAAAACCAAAATTATAACACCCACTATACCGATACCCAAAAGAGTAATCTTCACAAAATATACCAGAATATTCTTAATTTCCTCTTTATTTTTCTTGGCATAATTTTCAGCCAAAAGTGTTAAACTAGCATAATTTCCTCCCCAATCAATAAAAATTCCAACCAATCCAACAAAAGCAAAAATCAATCCATATAAGCCGTATAGCTCAGGATGCAATAGGCGAGCTAAAATAATAGAACTAACTATGGTCAAAAAAATAGAAAAAAACTTACTTACTTGTAAAATACCAACATCCCGAACAAAAGATATTCTAATAAAATCTCTAAATTTTGAAATCATATTTTTCGAAGCGTTAACCAGAATAATTTGCCTCCCTGGCCTTGAGCATTAATTACTTCAAAACCAATTTCTTTTAAAATATTATTGATCTCTTCTTCAGAAAAAGAAACGCCATAGTACCATTTAAAATATCTGAATATCCCTCCATAAGCTGGCACGCCCCTGACTTGAATTTTAACCAAGCCATCGCCTTTTATAATCCGATGAAATTCCTTTAATGTCTCCTTAACCATATTTTTGATAGGTAAATGTTGTAAAACAATGTATGAAAAAATAAAATCCATTGAGTTATCATCTAAATCTATCTTTTGACCGTCCTCAATCAAATAACTGATATTACTAAGATGGCTTAATCTTTTCTTGGCTGAATTAATCATTTCCTGAGAAATATCTATAGCGTAAACTTGCTTAAAGATTTCAGCTAAAAATTGGGTCATCCGGCCATTACCGCAGCCAAATTCCAAACATGTTTTAGATTTACTATCTTTTAAAAAATCTTTTAAATTATTATCCTCTAAAATATATCTCCTAACATCATTTTGACCACTCTGCTGATACTTTTGTTCATTGCTGGAAACATCTTTGTCGGAAAAAACATAGTAATTCGGATTAAGTTTGGCTAAAATCTGCCATTTAATTCTTTGAAAAATTTTTAGCAAATTCATACAGATATCTTAATTATACTCTTTAATATATCTACTAACCACCTTAGACCAATCCATTTTCTGGGCATATTCATAGCCGTTCCCACTCAATCGCCCGGCCAAATCCGGGTTATTTAAAACTCTTAAGATTGCCTGGCTGGTTTCCTTAATATTATTTTGCGAAACCAATAATCCGCTAAACTCGTGCTTAATTGCTTCTTCTGCTCCGCAATTGCGCGTACCAATAACCGGCAAACCAGTTGCATTGGCTTCTAAATAAACCAAGCCAAAACCTTCAACTGCTCCCCTCACATTAACTGGCGTAAGCAGGAATAAATCCGACCGATAATACAAATTAGCTAATTTCTGGTCAGAAATATTTTCCAAAAAAACAATATTATCTTGTAAATTATGCTTGACAACCAAATCTTTCAGCTGATTAAGATATTTTTTATTATCCTGACTGCCAATAATATAATATTTCAAATCCGGATATTTTTCTTTTACCTTGGCTATAGCTGGAATGGAAATATGATAGCCCTTGCGGGATTTTAAGGCACCCACACTGATGATTCTTTTTTCTCTCTTCTTAATCTGTTCATCCGGCTTTAATAACTGAAATTTATTGAAATCTATGCCGTTATTAATAACTACAGTATTGTCTACTTGAATATTTTTCAAAAACGCCTGCTGGGTAAATTTACTGATACAAAATATTTTATCAGTTCTTTGATAGGCCTTAGTATATAAACTCTTTAAATACCATTTTTTAAAAGGAGTTATTGCGTAAGTGCCATGAAGAGTAACAAACAGAGGCTTATTAACTCTTAATAAAAAAGGGATTAAGACATAGGGCTCGACCAAAACGTGAATTAAATCTGAATCCTCAATTAAACTCTTAATCTTTGAAAAATTCCTTATCAAAGAAAAAATTTTACCTATTCTCGAACCAAAAGCAGGCAAAATCTTATACTCTTCTATATCTGGTAAAATACTCTGTTCAGCCCTTTCAGAAACCAAAACCTGACAATCAATCCCTTTTCCCTGCAATTGTTCTATTAAAGAAACAGAATATCTACTCCAGCCATCTTTAGCTGATAATTCATTTGTCAGAAAGCAAATTTTCATCTTTATTCCCTAATTTATTCCAAACTATAACCAGGCCTATAGTTGCTAAAATAATATATCCAGGATAAATAGGCAAGGAATATCTAGCAATTGCATGAATAGCGCTAAAAATCAGATTAAAATACAAAACGATTAAAATCAGCCAACTTGTTTTCGTCCATCTTCTTACACCTTTAACTATAGCATAAACAATTATTCCGAAGAATATGAAATAAATTAATCTAATTAATAAAATAATTGCGCCTTTGGTAAAATCTGACAATTCTGGATGAGTCCCTACAAAAACATGTTGCATCCGTGTATTAGGAATCATAGGAGTATTAAATTTCAAAAAATCAATAGAGTTCTGCTTTAGATACATTATGGGGTGTTTAGGAATAAATTCTTTAGCTTCTTGCAAAAAAATTCTGTTAAGCAAAGCCATATCTTTACCCTGGTCAACCCACTCGCTCTTAATATCCCATGTTTTAATACCGTGACGCACCTCTAAAGGATCATATCCCTCAAACCACCGATAGGCAAAAAAATCTCCTAAAACATTGCCTACAAAATGCTCTAAATATTTTCCTTCTAAGCTCTGCATTTTTTCTACCCTCTCCCTTAAGATTAATCCTTCCAGTCCTCCGCCACCAAAGGACATATAACCACCAGTTATCCAAGGCCCAACTACTAAAACAAATGTTGCAAGAAACAAGATAATTTTGATAAATATTTCCTTGAATTCCTTTCTTCGAAAAACAATAAAAAAATTGAGTATGATTATTAAAATAAAAAGTTGGATAACTGTATTAGTTAAAAAAGCAAAACCAATTGTTAGACCTGCTAAAATAAACCAGATATTTTTAAAAGTTATCTGGGCCCTATACAAGCAATAAATTAAAAAAGTGACTAAAAAAGTAAAAAGAATTTCTCGATAAAGCCAGCCGGAAAAACTAGCAATAGTATAGCATAAGGCAGTAAATATCCCGGCCAGCCTAGCTATCTTTTCATTAAAAACCATCTGACAAGTCCGATAAACTAAAATAACAATCAGAACAAAAAGAAAAATCTGGACAAGAGTAACCGCATGATAATTATGTCCAAAAACCTTATAAACACCAGCCAAAAAGATTGGGTAAAAAAGACGTTCAGAAGTACCTTGACGTAAAGCATCAGAAAACAAACCTTTTTCCAAAATTTCTAAGGCCTTTTGATCATAACTATATGCTTCGCCGCTGCCTGAAAATTCCGGCCGAGGATCTTTTTCATAGGCAAAACCCCAAATACTACCGCTAATTACAGCAATCAAAATCAATAAAATGATAAATTTATTTGCCCCTAAGTTCATATATCTTAAAGCCTCCTTGCTGATAAGACAAACTTAAAAACTGATATTGATCAACATTCCAAGCCGAATTATTACCAGTATCCCAAATTAGATATCTCACCTGATATCTCTTTAAAATATTCTCTATGGGATTAGTCAAAGAATCCAAGTAATCCTTAACAAATAAATCAAGTTCTTGGTCAGGAATAGCTTCATAGCTACCGAACTGCTTATGATATTTCTGGGCGTAAATATTCTTGGAAATTATTTCTCTGTCCCGGTAAAAAGTTTCCTTAACGTTGTCAGCCCCAACCCCATTCAAACGATAAAGTAAAAACATTCTTTGTAATAACTGCTTGTCAGAAACAAGCGAATAATGGGCGTCCAAATTAGCAGCTGTGTTTAAAGAAGTATAGATTGGAATCAAGTCCGAAATATATGAATTAGCCAAAACAACCTCATCTTTATTCCCGTTCTCATTCAGCCACCTAAAAACAGCCCCGTATTTTTGATTCTCAATACCTAATGGTTCATAAAGAGCGTAAGAAGTTGCTTGAATCAGCCAGGCGTTGTAAAAACCAATTAGCAAAATTACCAGAACCAGCCACTTCCAAACCTTTCTCACTTGGAAAAAAACAATGATTAAAAGAAAAATCAGGACAAAGGGCTTGTAATAGTAATGATGATAGCGGGCCGGACCCAAAAGATAACCGGTGATTACCTGTTGATTAAGCAAAATCAAAGGAGTTAAAACAACTGCCAAAGAAAAATCATATCTCTTTTTTCCTTTTCTCGGAAAAAAGAGAAGAAAAACAATCAAAAGAACCAAAAATGTAATTCCAATCTGGGGCAAATGACTTTTAACCCAACCGTAGCGCAAAGACACATCCGGATAAACCGGGTCTTTCATAGCTTGAACTAAATTAAAGATAAAAGGACTGGCCACCAACAAAGCAATCAAGGATATCAAAACAAGATTCCTGATCCTGAGCCATTTTTTCCTAAAGACGCAAATCAAAGCCAAAAAAACAAAAAAAGAACCAACAAACATCCAGGCAAAAGGATAAGTGTAAAAAAGGAGGCCGAAAATAATGCCGCTGGCAAGACCATAAATCCATTTTTTCTTTTCTAAAAACATCCAGAAAAACAAAAAGAAGCTGAAAAAGAAAAGGGAATGAACTTGAGGACTAATCAATCGAGAATAAGCCAAAAAAGTATCAGTCACGCTTTGATTAGCTAATAAATCCCAAAGAGCCCCTGGATCGGTCAAATTAGGCGTAAGCATAATAGCCAAGGAAGAAATCAAGGCAATTGATTTTCTTTTAGCTAATTGATAAACCAAAGAATAAATTATCAAAAACAAAGTTAAAGGAAAAATAAAATTTTCAACTAAGACCGTATTAACTAAATTCAAGCCAAAAATCATGCCTAAACCAGAGGCAAAAATTTCTGGCAAGGGCGGCCAAAGATAGGGCTTGTCTTTTCCTTCTAGCCAAAAAGGATTAGCCATAGAATAATACCCGTCCCTGACTTCCTGCATTCGGGATAAATAAGGACCTTCATCTAAACCGCCCATAAAAACTCCTTGATAAATATCTTTATTATCAAAGATAAAATAGATATGGGGCAAGGCCATTATTACCCCAATTAAAACAGCTGAAAAAAACGCTACTTTGTGCTTAATTAATAAATTCATTTTTCTAAAATAAAAAAGTGATGATACTGATTTTCCCAAGGGACAAAATCATTTTCAATCTCGAAGTGCTTAGAAATTATCTTCTTTATTTTACTCAAAGCATATCCCTTTTTTCCAATCTCCCAATAATGGACTCCATCAGTCGGATGCTGAGGATGATAAGGTATCTTCCAAGCTATTTTCACTTCTTTTAAAAAAGGAATCTTAAAAGCAAGTTTTAAAGGAGGCCCAAAATGAGGCAAACTCAAAACCACATTTTTTCTACTGACTCTTTTTAATTCTTCCAAGCACTTTTCAAACTTATTAAAATCAAGATGCTCTAAAACTTCAGCGCATAAAGCCAAATCAAAAGAATTATCTTCAAAAGGCATCCTTTCAACACTGCCGACCACATCCGGTTTTCGAGCCTGATCTAAATCCAGAGTTTTAACTTTCAAGTTCTGGTTTTTTAAGTAATCCGAAGCCATTCTTGTCCCGACACCAATTTCTAAAACACTCTTTGGCTTCAATTTCAAAACCTCGTCAATCTGATGCCAATAACTAGCCCAGCGGTCCTTAGATTCGTAATTGTCAAATTGATAATACTTATCCATTGATAAATTTTAAAATTTTCTTAACCCTTTTATCCCAGGTATATTCCTGGACATCCTCAAAAGCTTTTTGAGAAACATCGTCACTAGTCAAAGCTTTTTTAATACATTGAGCTAAGGCCTTAGGATTATCCGGCTCAACTAATATAGCATTGCCTTCGTTTAAAACTTCTCTAATGGAAGGTAAATCCGAAGCCACAATAGGCCTCTTAGCAGCCATATATTCAAACATTTTCATGGGCGAGGTCCAATAGCGAGAAGATTTTTCTTTGCCCGAATTTGGCAAGACCAGAACACTAGCTTGAGAAAAATGAGTCGGTATCAATTTATGGGGCAAGTGACCCTTAATATCGACATTTCCCAAACTTCCATACTTCTCTCTGAACTTTTCAATATCTTTTTCTGTTCCGCCAATAAACCGAACTAAAATATCCTTATCCAAAAATTTAGCTGCCTCAGCTAAAACATATACTCCTTTCCAAGGATATAAATGCCCAACATACAAAACCACTTTCTTATCCGTCTGTCTTTTACCTTCAACCTTAAACTCTTCCAAATCAACTCCGTCCGGGGCAACAATTATTCTTTTCTCTGACATTCCTTCTTCAATTAAGGCCTTTTTCAATGCTCGGGTAATAACAATAACTCCTTTAACTTTTTTCAAATCATTCTTGTTAAAACTCTGAGGTAGATCATGCATTTCATAAAACAAATTCTCAAAATCCAGATTCTTAACAATGAGTAAATCCCGCGAATAAACAATATCCGGACTTTCCCCTTTTAAATAATGCTGGACTGCTTTTAAAAAGCTCTTAGTTTGAAGATAAAAAGACACTTTGGGAACAACTATTTTCATAAAATCAGTTATCTTGAGATACTCAATCTTAAAAGTTTTTTCCTGATTATAATAATCCCAAACACTCTCCTTGATTTCATTTTTCCTTTTAGGAACAACTAAAGTTAGATTATAGCCAGCCATTGAAAAGGCCTGGCACATCTTCATTATCTGGATACCATGAGCTTTTTCTGTAGGCAATCTAACATTGGCTATGTAAATAATTCTATTCATAAGCTTTAATTATCTTATCCATTAAATTATCTAAGTTATGATTATTTCTAACATAAGCTATTATTAAATCTTTATATCCGTTAATCTGTTCTTCGTTCCAGTCAAAAACTCCTTTTAATTTCTCAGCCATATCTTCAGGATTGCGCGGCTCAAAAATAGTATCTTTTTGATACTCTCCTAAAACTTCGTTAAAAACAGGTGTAGCCAAAACACAGGTCAAGCCGCAAGCCATAGCTTCTAGGACCGCTTTGCCAAATCCGCCACCCGGCTGCTGATTAACAAATATGTCTCCTTTCTGGTAAAACCTGTAAACATCTTTATTAGCCACATCGCCCAGCCAATCAAAATAGTTTTCTATGCCACATTCCCTAATTTTATTTTTTAGACCTTTGACATATTCAAAATCTTCCTGATTAGCTGACTGACCAATCATATTAATCTCAAAGTTGTCAAAGCCGTGCTTGTTAACTAAAATATTAATCGCTTCTACCAAAATCTCATATTCTTTAACCTTAGACAATCTACCCACACTGACAATCTGCCTCTTTTCGTTTTTCTCCTTTTCTCTTAAAGGCCTGAATATATCAGTATCAATGCCGTGGCCGGTCTGCCTTAATTTGTGCTGGGCAAACCTGAAACTATGCCCTGAAGGACTAAAGATATAATCAGTAAAGTAACTGGCCAACTTGGCCCAAAAAGTGGTTTTAACATGAGCATACCAAAAGCCGATCTTCTTGCCTGACAATCTCCAGAACAATCCTGCTAAAAGAATATATATCCAGTGCATATGAACAAAAACATTATCATATCTCCGTTTTAAAAGCCAAATGAATTTGTAAAATCTATAAGCGTAAATTACCTTCTTAATAAATCCTGGATATTTTTTTAAGTTCTCCTTACCTAAAGAATAGATATCAATTTGTTCCAATCCGACAATATCTCCCCTTTCCTGACAAATAACTAAAAGTTTATCTAACCTTTGGTTAAGTTTTTTAAGCCAATTATAAATGAATCCAGCCCGGGCATCATTACTATCTATTTTTCTAGTTATTACTAATAAACGCATAATATATTTTCTACTTAAAAAGATTAAACCTGATAATATGATAAATCGCAGCTAATCCGTCCTTCCAGTTGATTTTTTTACCATGTTGATAAGTTCTCCCATAGTAAGAAATACCCACCTCGTAAATTCTTAGCTTGCTCTTTGCCACTAAAGCAGTGATTTCCGGTTCAATACCAAATCTTTTAGCCGTTAACTTATTCTTAATCGCATCCATAGCTTTACGATTAAAGACCTTGTAACATGTTTCCATATCAGTCAAAGAAAGATTAGTGAGCATATTTGAAAGCCAGGTTAAAAATTTATTTCCCTGATAATGCCAAAAATATAAAACTCGATGCGGCTCTGAACCGACAAATCTTGAACCATAAACAACATCTGCCTGACCACTTGAAATCGGCCTAATTAATCTGATATATTCATTCGGATCGTATTCTAGATCAGCATCTTGGATAATTATCACATCACCAGTTGCTTCCAAAAAACCAACTTTTAATGCCGCTCCCTTGCCCATATTCCTTGACTGATAGACAATTTTATATTTATCTCCCAATCCTGCCAAAATATCCCTTGTTTCGTCAGTTGAACAGTCGTCAACAATAATAATTTCTTTTTCAATATCATTTAGTTCAACTTGTTCTACTAAGCTCAATAGCTCTTTAATAGTATCTTTTTCATTATAAACAGGAATAACGATTGAAATTTTTTTCATATATCTATTTAGTTAAATTTTGCCAAAATTTAACAGTTTCTCTAATTAATTTTTGCCGATTGAATTTTTGCTTGATTATTTCTTTGCCTCTTTCGCCCATTTGTCGGGCCTTATCCGGATTATTTAAAAAATAAAGAATTTTTTTAGCTAAAGCTTGGCTATCGCCTATAGGCGTTAGAAAACCAGTTTCTCCATCAATAACAATTTCTTTAGAACCAGTTGTAGCTGTAGCCACTACAGGTAGACCACAAACCATGGCCTCAATTAATGTCTTGCCTAAACTCTCATGCTTTGAAGAAGAAACATAAATATCAGAAGCATGATAATAACCAACTAATTCTTTTTGGTCAATTTTCCCGGTTGAACTTAATATAATATTATCATCAAGTTTTATTTTATCACTCAAACGAAGATTAGCTCCTATTTGCCAAAAAGCCAATTTGCCATATTTTTGACGAACTATCTTAATAACCTTAAGCAGAGTATTATAATCTTTAGCTGGATCTCTACGTCCAACATTAATAATTGTTTTCCAATTCTGATGTATTTTTTTTCTAAAATTATTCACTTTATCCCTGTCAAAATTCTCGAATTTTTCCAAATCAACCGGCGTGGGAATAACTCTAATTTTTTCCCCATTTATGCCGGATTTAATTAACTTTTCCTTTATGCCCGAACTAACCACTCTGACACCATCAGCTTTTTTAACTAAAAACTTGCTTAATAAGAGAAAAAATGGATTAAGCCAATGTTCCCTCATCCAATATTTATTATCCCAAAAATCACCATGAAAATGGATTAAAAACTTACAACCGCGCCTTTTTTTTATCAAATAGGCAACTAAGGCAGTTATAAAAGGATCCTGGCTTAAAACTAAATCAATTTGATGATCAATAAAAACTTCGTGAGATACTCTTAGGGCGTCAAAGATAAAAAAATAAGGACTTTTTGAAGAAGTCGGATAAATTTCAACTTTTTCTGAAAGCTTTTTTCTTCTCAACATCATTCTTTTCGGCGAATGGGTAATTGAAACTATTTTATCAACATATTGTCCGTATTCTATATTTCTTTCTTGAGCATCACCAAAATCAGGCAAATCCATGGCTAAAGTATAATCCAAATTAATAGTTAATATTTTTAAATCTTTTTTTTCTTTCATTTTTTAACAAAATTATGAATCCTCCTTAGAAATCTCCCTAAAATTCCCCGTTCCTTCATAGCTATATCTGATAAATATTCAAATAAATATATATCTAAAGGAATTGAAAAGAATTTTTTCCTTATTCTCCATTCTATCCACCTATTAATAATTCCCAGATTCATGCTTAAGAATTTAAAATATTCCCTAATCCGCCAGACACGATTAGCATCTACCCAGGGTGAATCAAATCTATTTCTGAAACGGTCGATTTTTCCCCAATCCTCTGTTTTTTCTGGCGGTTTAAATCCATGTTTAATACTAAATTGATAAAGTTTGGAGCCAGGATAAGGCAAATAAGCGCCCAAAGTAAATCTTGCCTGAGGATGAATTTGATAAACTTTATACATTAAATCAATAGTTGAATTGAATTCCTGATTAGTTTCAGTAGGCAAACCGACTATAGTTGAATAAGACGCCCGAAGGCCGTTTTTCGATAGAACATTGGCCGCCCTGACAATATCATCAGTACTAATATTTTTATCAATCATTTTTAAGATTCTGTCACTACCCGATTCCATACCTATTAATAGATCAAAACTGTTCATCTTTTTCAATTCCCTGGATAAGTTATCATCAATTGCATCTATCCTTATTTCAGTATGAGAAGGTAAATTTATTTTTCTCAATATTTCTAAAGCTCTATCCTTTTGAACAAAAAAATTATCATCGTAAAATTTAACAGCATCAATTTGATATTTCTCTTTCAAAAAATTAATATCCTCTAAAACCGTCTCAATAGACCAAGCCCGCCAGCGATTTTGATTAAATTCATAATTATAGCAAAAAGCGCAGTTAAAAGGACATCCTCGACTGGTCTTATAGGCAATCACTCTTTGATATTTATCCAGTTTAAAAATAGATTTTTCCAAATCAACCAAAGAAAAATCTAAACGATATTGGTCTAAATCACCAATTAATCCTCTTTTAGAATTAACAATAATCTCGCTTCCTTTTTTATACCCCAACCCCAAAATATTATCAAAAGAACTTTTATCTTTTAAAGCTCTGTTAAAGTCAATAATTGTTTCTTCACCTTCGCCGAAAATAACGTAATCAATATATTCAGATTCAAGGCACTGACGGGGCAAAAGAGAAGAATGAATACCACCCCACAAAACAGGGATATTACTCTTCTCTTTAATTTTCTTAGACATTAAAGCGCTATGCTCGGTCTGGATGCCAGTCATTACTGAAAAACCAACATATCTTGGATTTTTACTGATGATATAATCTACTGCCTGATTAATCTCTTTCTCATTGATATTGACTAACTCTACCTCAAATCCATGTTTTTTTAAAACACTGCCAACTGACAAAATCCCCAAAGGTAAAATTGCCTCCGAACGGTCTTTAGTATAATTTATCTGGACTAAAAATATCATCGACTAATAAATTTCTTAGCTAACTTATAATCCCAAGGCAGCCAAAAAAACTTTAATTTCCATCTTAATTTACACAACAAGACAAATGGCAATTTTAAAAGCTTGGCCGCCTTAATAGTTGAACCCATAGCGCTCTTAATTGAGTGAGCGCCGAATCTAACATAGGCCTCCAATGATTCAATAAAAGTCGGGTTATCCAACCAAGGAAACTTTTCAACATCTAAGTAATTCAATTCATCTTTAACAGTTTCACCCCATTGATCTAATGACTGTGGTTCTTGCCAGCCCGCCTCCAAACATTCTTGGTAAAGCTCTGATCCTGGATAAGGCCTAAAGGCCTGCGGTCCTAAAATCTGAACCTTATCGCTTAATTTAACCAGTTTATCAATCAATTTCAATGTCTCCATAACTTCACTTTTGGTTTCACCCGGCAAACCGGCCATAAAGGAATATTGAGGAATAATATCATATTTTAAGCAAAGCTTGGCTGAATTAATTACATCCTCGGGCATAATATCTTTTTTAATCTTTTTTAAAATCCGGGGACAACCTGATTCCGCGCCAAAAGACAAAAGATAACAACCAGATTGTTTTAATTTCTGAATAAACTCCTCATCTATCATGCCCTCTCTCAAATAATTTGCCCTAACTGTTGTTTCCCAAAGAATATTCAATTTTCTCTCAATCATCCCCTTAATTATTCTTTTAGCTCGTTCAATATCAACAAAAAAATTCTCATCCCAAAAACGCAATTTCTTGCCTTTAAAATGTTCTTTGGATTTAATAATTTCTAAATCTTTTAAAACCTGTTCGGCTGTCCTAGTCCGCCAACGATTTTTAAGAATAGCGTTAATACAAAATGAACAGCGGTGAGGACAGCCCCGTGAAGTTAAAGAAGGAACTAAGTAAAGATTTTCTAAAATTTCTCCAGGCACCAATCCCCAATTAAAAAGAGGCATCTGTTTGGGATTATGCAATTCCTGCGGTTTATTAACAATTACTCCGTTTCCTGACTGATAAGCAACTCCCTTAATTTTAACCAAAGGTTTATCATTAACAATATCCAACATAGTCAGCTCGCCCTCGCCATAACCAACAATATCAATTAAAGGATGATTGGCTGTCTGCTTAACAAAGAGGCTCGGGTGAGGACCGCCCCAAATAATTTTACAATCTGGATTTAAATCCTTAACCAGACGACTCACCTCTAAGGCCTGAGTAATTTGAGTGGTCATTACTGAAATCCCGGCGTAACTACAACCACTAATTCTGTCTCTAATTAAATTAAAATAATCTTTCTGCCTGACCCCATCAATAATATTCACCTCAATACCTTGGCTGTCTAAATAACTGGCAATACTCAACAGACCCACGGAAATAGAGCTATCATAATTCTCTTTATTTATATTAAACGCTGGATTGATTAATAAAACCTTGGACATACAGAAACACGGGGGCTGCCCCCGAAATAGCAGCCCTTAATAAGTAATAAGGGCTGCTATTTTGGGGGCAGCCCCCGAAAAATATTCATAGTCTCTTCAACTAAATTATCCCAAGAAAATCTTTTCAAATCTTGCCTGGCTTTGTCAACTAATCTCTTGGCTAAATCCGGATTATCTAAAATTTGGTTAATCGCTTCCAACCACTGTTTTTTATTACGGTATTCAACCAACAAACCGGTCTTTTTATACTCAATTGTTTCTGGATTGCCTCCTGCCCTGGTAGTAATAATCGGCGTTCCAATTTTCATTGCTTCCAAAAGCACATGAGACATTCCCTCATAATTAGTATTTAAGACAAAAACATCAGCCATTTTTAAATAATTAACCACTTGCTGACGACTAACCTGACCAGTAAAAATTACATTTTCCTGAATACCTAAATCTCTAGTAAGTTTTTCTAAATTAGCCCGCTCTGGGCCTTCGCTGATAATAATTAATTTAAGATGTCGGTACTTTTTTATTAATTGAGGCATTAACTCAATTAACATATCAATACCTTTCCAAACAGTTAACCGAGCATTAGTTAAAATAAATTTGCCAGATAAATCAAATCTTTTTCTCAACTCTTCTCTGCTATAACCCTTTTCATCTTCTAAAAAATCAATGGAATTGTAAATTACTTTAATTTTCTTTTCAGAAACCCCTATTTTTTTAGCTAAATCCTTAAGAAAATTACTAACAACTATTACTTTATCAGAATTATTCAGAATCTTCTTCCTAATTTTTTTTCTTTTTTCAATAAAAGAAGAGTATTTCTTTTTTTGAAAAGTCAAAATATCATCGGTTGTTTCGCCAATATTCAAAGCTGTTTCCCAGGCAGAATCACCTACAAACCTGGTAACCAGCTTTTTGCCCAAAATTTTTTTAATAATTAACCCAACAAAGCCAGGTGCGTATAAATCTTGATTATAGATAATATCCGCTTTCAGGCCTAAAATTAATCCCTTGATTAAAAAGAAAAAAGATTTCAAAAAACCAGGCCATTTGTCACAAACCACCTTAACCAGATAAGGATATTTTTTAACTTCTTCTCTTTTACCAAAAGTCAAAACCGTTATTTTATAACCACGCTTAATTAATTCTAAATTAAGCGCCTTTAATAAAGTAGGCGGTCCACCCACATCTTTTAAAAAAACCCCAGTTAAAATTAATAATCTGTTAGGAGTGCGACTCCTAAAGAATTTAGGAGTCGCACTCCTAAAACTTTGGTTTTTAAAAACCTCCTCCATTTTTAAAACAATGTTACCCCAATTATATTCTTTTTCAACCAACTCCAGTCCATTATTAATCAAGTGATTTCTCAAATTATCATTTTCTAAAATCTCTCTAATCTTCTGGGCAATGTTTTTAGGATTCCGAACTTCACAGAACAAACCAGTTTCCCTATCTTTTAAGAAATCGGGAATCCCACCTACTGACGTACCAATCACAGGCACCCCAGCGGCCATGGCCTCAACAAAAACATTACCAAAACCCTCAGATAGAGCAGGCCTTACAAAAATGTCAGCTGTTGAATAATATTTAGGCAAATCATTGTAGTTAATATGACCAAGAAATATAACTTTGTCTTCAAGATTTATTTTTTTAGCCAAATACTTTAATTCTTTTTCTTGTTCCCCGCTGCCAGCAATTAAAATTTTGAAAGGGAAACCTAAATATTGGCCCGACTTAATCAAATCATCTATCCCATTCTTCTTAACTAACCGAGAAACAGTCAAAATTACTTTTTCATTTTTAATTCCCAATTCTTCTTTTAGTTCTTTGATTGTCTCTCCGCTTGCCTGTTTAAATTTTCTAATATCAACTCCATTAGGCACTATTTCTCCTGACTTAGCTCCATTGGTTATCGCCCAATTATACAAAAAACTGCTGATTGCCTGAAAATAATCCGCTCTTTTAAAAATCTGATAAAACCAAAACTTAAAAATACCAACTTTTTCCTCAATTTCCCTAGGCGGATCTCCTTCTTGTAAGGTTAAAAGCCATGGCTTATTGGGATATTTCTTTTTAAAACGTAACCCTAAAAAACCCCCAAAAGAAGCCATTATCGACCACGTTAGATTATAATTGTTTTTTCTTTCTAATTGTTTTGCCTTTCGAAGACCAAGAAAAGGCAAAAGATATTTATCAAACCAAAAACCAAAACCAACCCGATAGACATTAATATTGCCTATCTTTTCAAATTTAGCTAAGCCCAGTTTAATCTGGGCGGTAATCATATCAAATTCAAAATCTTCAACCCGGTCAGTTATTTCTTTAACCGCCACTTCAGCCCCGCCCACTAAAGGAAAATAGGCAGTTGATAAAATTAGAATCTTGGGCATTAAGAATTCTCCTTCTTAATTGATTTGATATACTCCTTAAGGCTTGTTTTAGCTGACCAGCCCAGCTCTTTCATTTTTGACAAATCAATCGTAGATGATCTTCGATCTCCTTTTTTCTCTGGAACCATCTTAATATGGCCACCAAAAAGATTAGCCACCTCAAGAATAGAATAGGTTTTTTCTGAACCAATACAATAACCATCCCCTTTGCCTTTCTGACCAGCCAAAAGCAGGCCGTCAATTGTATCATCAATATGAGTAAAAGCTCTTCTTTGAGTCCCTGGGGAAGTTACTAATAAAGGTTCGTTATTCCTATATCTCCTGGAAAAAATACCTATTAAAGTAGCGTATTTGCCCTCTGAGATTTCTCGATCGCCGTAAACATTGTAAAAATAAGTAATAACAAAAGGCAAATTAAACCATTTACCGTAATTATTAACTAAATTAGTATTATTAGCCTTACTCCAAGCATAAGGAGACTCATCTCGTCCACCGATATTATCGCCAAATTTGGTACTCGAACCAGCGTAAATAAGCCGAATCTTGTTTTTTCGACAAAACTCCAAAACCCGAAAGGTGCCTAAAACGTTCAATCGCCAAACTAAATCAACATCTTCAAAGCTAGTCAGAACTCGAGGATATTCGCCCAAGTGGTAAATAAGGTCGGGTTTTTCTTTAATATGCCTTTCAATATCTTTGGTTTCGCCCTTAATATATTCTGCCCCTGGAATATGATTGTCTTTCGACCCGGTAAAATAGTTATCAAGAGAAATAACTTTATGGCCTTGATTAACTAATTTCTTGGATAAATGCGAGCCAATAAAGCCCGCTCCACCTGTTACTAAAATGGTTTTTTTCTTTTTCATAATACTCTTGATTAATAATTATATATAGCTTAATATACTAGAAAATGGCTAAAAAATCAACTTTCTATAGAGTAGGATTTAGGAGTGCAACTCCTAACTCGTTAGGAGTTGCACTCCTAAAAAAAATCGACTTTCTACTCCTAACTCCTAATTAAGTATGAATAATCAGAAAAAACAAATCCTCTACATCATCACCAAATCTGTTTGGGGCGGCGCTGCTAAATATGTTTATCAACTCTCAATTAATCTGAGAGACGAATTTGATGTGGCTATAGCCGCTGGCGGTCAAAATAAATTTTATAGGGAAATAAAAAAAACCAATATTCCCTATTGCCAAATCATTAATTTCCAGCGTCGGGTTAATCCTTTTAAAGATGTTTTTGCTTTTTTTGAGATACTATCTCTGCTTTTCCGATTAAAGCCGGATATTATTCATGTTAACAGTTCCAAAGCGGGCGGCATTGTTGGCAAGGCTGTCTGGTACTACAAACTTTTTACAGGTAAAAAACCGCGCCTGATTTTCACTGCTCACGGCTGGGCTATTAATGAAGACCGACCCCAATGGCAAATTTGGCTAATTAAATTTTTCAGCAAAATGACTGCCTTGTTTTACGACAAAATTATTTGTGTTTCTGAATATGACCGAAAAATAGCTCTAAAACACAAAATTGCGCCAGCTAAAAAATTAGTTACTATCCATAACGGTATTGATTTAAATATTCCTTTTTTATCCAAAAAACAAGCTCAAAAAAGATTAATTGGCCGAGAATCCCCTTTACTTATTGGCACCATTGCTGAATGGACTAAAAATAAGGGCCTTATTTATCTAATCAAGGCTGTCCAAACTCTGTCTTCAAAAAAACCTGACCTTGTTCTAATTGGTAGCGGTGAAAACCCAGATAAAGAAAAAATGTATAATCTTGTTGGGAGTGCCACTCCCAACAAATTGGGAGTGGCACTCCCAAATAATATTCATTTAATAGAATTTATTCCCAATGCCGCTAAATATCTCAAGGCCTTTGATATTTTTGTCCTGCCTTCTATTAAAGAAGGTCTGCCTTATACGATTATTGAAGCCATGACCGCGCAAATTCCCATTATTGCCACTAATATTGGCGGCATCCCAGAAATGATTGAGAATAATATCAATGGCTATCTTATTAAACCCAAAGAGCCAGAACTAATCAGACAAAAGATTGAACAAATTATTAACCATCCAGACAAAGCTAAAACCAT